>DATNEK010000258.1:0-10355 GCA_035553055.1 Streptosporangiaceae bacterium
CGGCCGCTGACTTGCCGGGTTCCGAGTGGTGCGCGTCGTGGGAGGATGACTATCCAGCGTCGGAGATCCAGGCACGCGGCGGGGAAACTATCGGATCTGATGGCATTTCTGGCTCCGAAGAGGTCGTGTTGCGGTGGGCCAGGACTAGCCCGGCCAAGAAGCACCTGATCTTGCAGCACGGCAAGTGGGTGCGCATGCCGCTCGACCAGAACTGGCAGCCTGAGCCGCGCCCGAAAATCTAGGAACGTCCCTAGCCTATCCGCACCCGTGTCACTCCTCGCTGGACCACCCGCGTCCTAGTCCGCACAGCAGCGCGACTGGTGGCCGGGCGCTGATCGGTGCCTACGCTGACCAGAGAACGCCCGTCCATCCTGATCGGTGGTCCTGGCGATGGCGGTGGTTTAGCGGTGGCTGGCGATGGGGGCGCCTCTGGTGAGCTGGTGGAATAGCTGCTCGGTGTCCGGGTGCGGCTCGCCTCCTGGCGCGATCTCGGCGATCGCGTCGAGGCAGCCGGTCCACGCGGCTGTCACCCCTTCAAGGTTGCCAGTCTCGTACTCGGCCCGCATGAGCATGCGCCAGAGTTGCTCGGCCGCTGTCTCGGCGGACAGCCCCCCGCGCGCCGCGTGCGCTGCGGCTGCCGGGTCACCGGCGGCCAGTTCTAGCTGGGCGAGCAGTTCGGCTGTATCGACGATCTCGGCCCTGATCGTCTCGATCAGGCCGACGTCGATCCACCAGTGGTAGCAGTCGGCGAACGGTTCGCCTCTGACCAGCGCCATCGCAGCCCGCAGGTCCTCTCGGCGGCGCTCGGCCCGGCCGCGTCTGGCCAGGCCGCTGAACAGTGCCCAGTCCAGGCTCAGGTCACCGTGCGGCACGTAGATGCCGCTGCCCAGGTGAATGATGTACTCCTGACCATCTCGTGCCTGGCCGAGGCGCTTGCGGGTGCGGGTGATCAGCTGGCGCACAGAGTCGGTCGGTCGGGGATGGTCGGCGTCGGGGCCGAGCAAGGAGCACAGCCCGGAGTTGGACACCCCGACCGGCGCGTGCAGCGCTAGCGCGAGCAGCAACTCGGCTTGCTTTGGCAGCAGCTGTTCGGCGGCGCCGGTGATCTCCACCGGGCCGAGCACCTTGACCTGCAGGCTTGGCGCCGCGTGCCGGGGGCGCGTCCCCTGGGGTCGGGGCCCGGGCGCCGGACGCTCCTCAGTCCGTAGCTGGGAATCCCAGCCGACCGACTGCATCATCTCTGCCGACGGGTAGCCGAACGCACCATCGGGGCCATCTAGTCCTTGGCCACCAGGTGCCGGTTCGCTCACCGGCCTGGCCAAGGCGTCAGCGTCGGGCCCAAGCGGCGCGACCGGCGCGGCGGCCAGGCGGATCCACGGCGGGGCGCCGAAGTCGTTGTACGGCTCGTCACCGACCGCCACATCGGCCGTGTCGGCGGCGGTCGCGAAGACTCCCGCGAGCGCCTCGTACTCAGGCACCGTGAGCGTCTGCGGCCACACCTTGATCTGATGATTCGGCCCAAGATAGGCGAGCGTAATCGTGGCGACGATCTCATCGGGACGATCGGGATCAGCCTCTAGCTGGAAGAGGGCCGGCGCCAGCTTGCCGTCTTGAGTCTGAGTGTCACCTGCCACGAGCACCGCGATTCCGCCGGGACCGTCGGCGAGCTCAAGCAGCCGTGCCATCTGGCTCGGCGTCGGCCGAAGCCGGCTTACCAGCAATGTCAGGCCCCAGTCCTCGTCGTCTGGATCTGCCAGCCGACGGGTCCTGACATCGGGCGGACCACCGTCATCCATCCGCCTTGCGATCGTCTGTGCACGCGCGCCGAGCAGATCGATCGCCTCGTCGAGATCCCGGCAGAGTTCGGCCCGACCCAGCACGTCGAGTTCGTCGCAGCCTGCTAGTACCAGCTCGTACCAGCCGCTCCAGTGACTTGAGGCGAGTTCGGTCGCCGCGGTGACAAGCAAGCGGTCGATCAGATCGTCGGGACCCTCGCAGCAGGTGACCCGCATCGCCTCGAGGTCGAGCAGCAGATAGCCGCCAGCCCCGGTGGCGCCGGCGGTGAACAGGCCAGGCAACAGGTCGCCGACCTCACCAGGGACCGGCGGCGCAGCGGCTGCCGGATGAGCGCCGCCCAGCTTGACGGTCCAGCACATCGCCTGGCGTGCTGGCGCGATCACGAAAGGCGCCGGCGGTGGCGTCGCGGCGGGCGCGGACAGCAGCACATCCAATGTGTCAGCGGTGAGGTGGATCCCCACGATCGGCGGCAGCGGCTCACCGCCGACCGCGATGCCTTCGCTGAGGTCACGCAGCGCGTCGCGCAACGACTCGGGGACTCCCCGCCCGCGAGCCATCTCATCCGAGGCGGGGTACCCGGGATGGTTCGCGTTCGCGGCGGCACCGACTAGTTGTCTACCTGGCTGATCAAATTGATCGGTCGGGTCATAGCCGCCGACCGGATCGTAGTCTCGGTCGTAGCCACCCGCCTGTTCAGGCTCGCGCACCTCGTCATACCCGGACCCGTCATACCCGCGCTCATCGAAGCCACGGTCGTCATAGCCGCGCCCGTCAAGGCCGCGCCCAGCGTAGCTGCGCTCGTCATAGCCGCGCCCGTCGTCGTGATGGCCTCCTCCGCCACGGCCGTCGGGCGGCTCGTCGTCTGGCCCGTCATAGCCGTCGTAGCGGGCCGGCCTGTCGTAGGTACGCCGATAGGGGCCTGGTGGCTCAAAGTCTTCAGCCAGCTCACGTTCGTCGCGCTCGAAGTCGACTTCGGACTCAAGATCGTCCGACTCAAGATCGTCCGGATCGAAGCGGTTTGGCTCGAAGCCGCCTGACGGTTCGTAGCCGCCTGGCGGTTCATAGCCCACTGGCGGTTCGTAGCCGCCTGGCGGTTCGTAGCCGCCTGGCGGTTCGTAGCCGACTGGCGGCAGCTTGTTGCCAGCCGGGCCGCGCCTGTCGATCGACGGGCGCTCGGGCCAGACGGGGCGATGCGCGGGATCCGAGGAATCCGCCCACTCATCGAGGTCGTCGTCCTCGGTCCTGCTGGCGGGCCAGTGGGCGGCCGCGGCGCGCAGCTTCTGCTCGACACGCCGACTGGCCGGATCGGCTGGCAACGCGATCCGGCGGCCGGGCCGGCGGAACTGCCGCTGCCGGTGACGCATGCGGTCGATACTGGCCACAGCCGCTCCAGCAAGCATGCCGAGCGTGAACAACGCCGCCTCGGCGACCTGATCGTGCTCCTTGATCACGCTGGCGCCCGATCCGTTCGCGCCGGCCGCCTGGGTACCGCCACCACCACCCGAACCCTGCGAGCCGCCAGCGCCCTGCGAGCCGCCAGCGCCCTGCGAGCCGCCAGCGCCCTGCGAGCCGCCAGCGCCCTGGGTTCCCCCAGTTCCTTCTGTGCCTCGCGCGCCGTTCGTGCTCGGCTGTCCGCCGGCCGCGCGACCGGCTGAGTGGCCCGCAGCATGGTGCGGCGCGCTGAACCGGGAGTGGGCGGACGGGTGACCCTCGTGGTGAGTGCCGCCGTGTGCGCCAGCGGACGAATGACCAGCGCCACCGGAATGGGCGCCGTGCTGGCCAGCACCGTGCGAACCCGAGCCGGAGACCGCGACGGGCGGCAGCGCCAGGTGCCAGCCGGGCAGGATTATCGACGGGTCGGTGAATACCTGTCCGCCGTCCATCTCGTGGCCGATATTCAGCCGGACGATCTCGGAGTACCGATCGCCGTTGCCGAGATAGTGCTCGGCGATCGTCCACAGGCAGTCACCCTGACGGACGACGACTGCGCGCACTGGCGCCTCTTGCTCGGCCGCCGTCGTGGCGTGCGTCACCAGGCCGGGCTTGGCCGCAGGTGCCACCGACTGGACCGTCGACGCCATCGCCGATGACGCCGCGAGCGTCACGGCGGCCGGGGTCGTGAACGTCAGCGCGGCCACCGCGACGAGCCGGCCGGCCATGCCCTGCAGAACGGACAGGTGCAGCCTCGGTGCCCGCCTCCCGCGAACCGCCGCCTGCGCTTCGGCGATGACAGCCACAGCGAACGCGAGCCACGCCAGCCACGACACGTCCCGCACCGCGCCGATGAACAGGCTGCCGTTATCCCTGTGCAGCAGCGCGAAGGTGATCTGGTGCAGGGACGGAATCCGCGACGGAATCGGCGAGCCGCCAAACCCGTAAAGCGCGATCGGCAGGCCAATCGTCATCGCGGTGAGCGTGACCAGCGCGAGCAGACCGCGGCAGAAGTTCCTGAGCCGGCCGGCGATCATGCGCCCGGTCCCGTCACGCCAGTGACCAATGACGCGACCGCGCTGCCGCTCGACTTGAGCGTGTCGATTCCGACCAACGAAAGCAGCGTGGTCCGCTCCGTCACGTGCACGGTGACCCTGATGCTGTTACCCGATGCGCTGACCCGCCCCGAATAGCCGGCGCTATGCAGGTAGGCGCGCGCGGCGGCGACTGCTTGCGGAATGTCTACCTTGTATGCGCCCGAGCGATAGGCGGCCGACGTATTCACCTGGCCGGCCCCGGCCCTCGCTGCCTCCTGGGCGATCGCGTAGGCCTTCTGGGTGGCATCGAGCTTCCTGCCGCCGTCGACGACAAGTCCGGCGAACGCGAGCATCACCACCATGAGCGTGAGCAGCATCAAGGTGAGCGAGCCGCGGTCGCCGCAGGCGCGGGGATCTAGTCGCATCCCGCTCCTCTCGTCGAGATGTGTGTTGTCGCCGAGTGTGGAATTCGGGGTGTGACAACGCCGTGACAGCAGGCTCTCCATCAGCCATTTCCGAGATCGCGCGATCGGAAGGGATCAAGCGGGGAGGTAAACGTCGCGGTGAGCCTGACCGACCCTGGCACTCCAGGCACCACCAGGTCGGCCAGCCGCACGACGCAGACCACCCGCGCGTGAACTTGCGCTTGCTGGCCCGGCTGCGTGCCGAACGCCACGCCAAGACCGGGCAGGAACACGGTCGGGTGGCAGTCAAGTCCGTCTGAGCGCAGCGCCGCCATGGCACCGGAGAGCGCGGCTTGCTCAGCGACGCCTTCGGTCGGCGCGATCGACGCCTGCCTGGCGGCCGCGCGAGCAGCCGCGTCCACCGCACCCTGCGCGATCGACGTCCGGCCAGCCGCGATCATCAAGCCGATCAAGATCAAGACGATCGGAGCGATCAGGACAAGCTCAAGCGGCGCGTTGCCGCGATCATTACTCGTCCCTCCGACAATCAGCCGCCAGCCCCAACGAGGCTGCCGCGAGTTCCTAGCCCACGAGGCCATCAGCCACCTGCCACAGGTCTTGAACTGGTCGTCACCGGCGCCGCGGCCGCAGCGGAAGCCACGGAAGCTGGCTCAAGCCAGGAAGGCGACGGATCACCGAGCGCCACGAACCTCTCGACCGGCGCGGTCACTACCTCGGTGATCTTGATGACCGTCCACGGGACTAGAGAAGGCGCCTGCCCGGACACCGTGATCTTGACCGTCGACGCGGTGCTGCCGCGCGAATTCGCCGACACCCGGGTCAGGAACCCAGGCGCCGCCGACCGAGCGAAAGCGGCAGCGGCGGCAGCGCCTCCCCCTGGCGGAGACTTCGACGTCCTCGCCACATCAGCGCCATGCCGCGCCGCCGCCAGCGCGGTCTCGCGCGCCAGGTACCACACCGACGCCTGGACGACCATCATGATCCCGAGCATGAACACCGGCACGATCATCACGTAGCTCAGCGTCAGCGCCCCGCGATCCCGGCCGGTGCCATGCCTGCCCGAGATGAGCCGCCGTATCATCGGCCGAACCCGGCGAGCTGGCCGCCGATTCGGCAATTGCCTGTCTATGGCAGCTTCTTAGCCTCGGCCTTGATGGCATTTTTGAACAGCGCCGCCGCTACGCCGACGGCAACGACGAGCGCCGCCGCGATCACGATCCACTCCAGGGTCAGCGCGCCAGCGTCGTTATGGAAGATAGCCCGCCCCAGCTTGCGTGCCCGCATGCCCAAATAGCTGACAGCCTGGTACATCGTGTCCATTGCCAATCTCCTTGTGATCTGATGGGTTAGCCGAAGGTCCGGTAGACCATCGGGAAGACAAGCAGAAGCAGAAAGCCAGCTCCGAGTAATGCGATCGGGACGACCATCGTGGTGCTCCGCGAGCCCGCCTTGGCCTTGGTCGCGGCGAGCGCTTCTCCCCGCATCGACTCGGCGCGGGCGGCCAGTGTCTGCATGATGCTGGCGCCTTCGTGGCCAGCTACCTCGGCGATCTCGGCGAGATCGATGAGTTCATGCACCCCGGTCTGCGCGGCGAGGTCGGCAAGTCCTTCCCATGGCGGCCGTCCGGCCTTTCTCGCCGCCGCCAGCGCGCTCGAAATCCTGGCGAACGCCCAGCCCCCGCCGATCTGAGCGGCTGCCTCAAGCGCCTGGGTCGGCGCGGCACCGGCGCCGCGCTCAAGCGCGACTAGATCCAGATAGCTGGTGAGCGCGTAACGGAAGTCGGTCCGCTTCTCCGCGGCGTTCACCCGTACCACCAGGTCGGGCGCGAAGAACAGGCCGGTACCGAGTGCCAGCGACGCGACCGCGGGAACGGTCAGCGACGCGTGCTGGCCGGCGAGGACCAGCAGCAATTCCATCGCTGGGATGACGCAAAGCCCGAGCAGACCGCAGACGACTTTGCTGCTCATCCACTGCTCGGTGTCCTGGCCGAGCAGCGCCAGGTCAACCGCGGGTACCGGCAACCATGACAGCGCCGACAAATGCCGGGAAAGCGACCTGGCCGATGTATCAGGCCCGTAATCGGCGCCGGTGCCATGAATTCTGGCCAGCGCCGCATCGATGCTCGGCCCCGACGGCACGAGCTGGCTGACCACCACGAATACGCCGAGGCCGACCAACGTGCCCGACAAGATGACAATGAGGTTCACCAGCCACCCCCGGTTCGAACTGGCTGCTGCGACTCGTCGATCCCGACCGGCGGCTCGTCGAGGAACCGGCCGGGCGCCGGTATCTGGCCAAGCTTGTTCAGCCACCCAAGCCCGGCCGCGTACAGGATCGCGACGACCGCGAGCACAACCTCGCCCGCCAGGGTTCCGTATGGCGCCGAGTACGACCTGTTGAAAATGGCGAAAAGGGTGAACCCGGCTATGAACGCGATGATCCAGCGCAGCGTCGTCCGGTGCTCAGCCCTGCTCGCCTCGATCTCGCGCCGCGCGGCAACGTCGCGCGCGAGTAGTTCGGCCAGCGTGGCGAGCACGCCTTGCACGCCGCCGCCCCGCTGGCTGGTCGCGATCAGCAACGCGGCCACGATCCGGTCTCCGGCCGGATCGTCGATCTCGGCGGCGAAGATGCGCAGCGCCTCGTGCGTGCCGATCCGGGCCGATAGCCGCCGAGCCAGGGCGGTCACCTGCGGCGCTATGGCGGCCGGTGCGGTACGCGCGCTGACTTCGAGCGCGTCTTCCAGGCCGCGGCTCGCCGTCAGCATGTCCGACACCCGCCGCGTCCACTGCTCAAGCCCTTCGAGCTTGGCCGTGCGCTGGCGAGCCCCCTTCGTCGAGGTCAGAGAAGGCACGAACGCCACGCCGAGCCCGGCGGCAAGCGCCGCCACCGGCCAGCGCGTCACCGCGAGCATCGCGAGCCCGACCACGACGCCGAGCAGGATCTTCCTGCGGCCAGATTCGGTCAGCCCGGCCCTTATGATCGCCGGGCGCGGCGGGGTGCCGGGCGGCGGAGCCCTGCGGGTGAGTTCGGCTATGAGCACGACCAGCCCGACGGCGACAAGACCGCCGGCCAGTGCGGCGAGCAAGGTCATCGGATCACCGCCAATTGCCGGCTTGGCCGTCAAGCCCAGGGCGACCGCCCTGAGCGCCGCGCGGTTGCGATCTGTGCAGATCGAGCAGGTGCGGGTTGAATCCGGCGGCTTCGAGCTTGCCCAGCATGGCCGGTGATGGCGTGTGGGCGGCGAGCGCGCGGCCAGCGGGGCCAGATGGCAGGAATATCCGGTTGACTGTTGGACGCTCGGTGTCGCCTGGCGGCATCACCTCGAGAATCTCGGAGACGTAGCGGACCGTCCGCTGCCCGTCGTAGCGCTTGCGCACCTGCACGATCAGGTCGACGGCCATGCCGACGAGCACGTGGATGGCACGCTCGGCCAGAGCCAGGCCGCCGCGCAGGCCGAGTATCAAGATCCGGTCGAATACCTCGGCGGGCGAGTTCGCGTGCATCGTGCACATCGAACCCTCCTGGCCGGAATTCATGGCCTCGAGCATCGGCATGATCTCGCCGCGCCTGACCTCGCCGACGATGATGCGCTGAGGGTTGTGCCGCAGCGCGTGCGCGATCAGATCATGCAGCGAGATCGCGCCAGCGCCCTCCGAGTTGGCCTCCCGAGCCTCGAAAGCGATTACGTCGGGGTGCACTTCACGCTCGTGCAGGTAAAGCTCGTACTCGCTCTCCAGCGTCGCGATCCGCTCTCCTGGCGTGATCTCGCTGGCCAGAGCGCGCAGCAGCGTTGTCTTGCCCGCGTTCACCCCGCCGGTGACGATGATGTTGCACCGGCTCTTCACGGCCGCGGCGAGGAACGCGGAGGTCACCTGGTCGAGCGTGCCCAGCTTGATCAGCCCCGGAAGTGTCACCTCGAGTTGGCCGTGCCTGCGCAGCGACAGGCAAGGGCGGGGCGTCACCGACATCGTGGCCGTCATCCGCGCTCCGCCTTCGAGCGCGACGTTGACCAGCGGTGAGGCCGCCGAGAAGTCGCGTGCGGTCTGCCCGCCGCGAGTGGCCCACGTACGGATCATGCTGGCCAGCGCCTCGTCGCTGGCCGCGATCGGCGCGGCGGCCACGCGTTCACCGGTCGAGTAGGTCACCCACACCCGGTCGTGGCCATTGATGTCGATGTTCTCTACATCGGGATCACGTAGATAGGCGGCAAGCGGACCGAGACCGTAGCGGTGGTCGCAGACCGCTCCGGCCAGCGCCTCGAGGTCGGCGGGGCTTGGCACCGACATCCCGAAACGCACCTGTTGCTGTATCCACCCCCTGACCGCGTCCCTGATCAGCGGCATGACCTCGTGCTGCGTCGCGCGGTCTGGCAGCAGGTCGGCGATCGCGGCAAGTATTTCCGGAACTCCGGCGAGCAGCCGGGTATCGCTCAGCGCGGCTGGCTCAGGCCGCCTGACGAGCTGGCTGTCGACCTGGTCGAGTTGCCTGGGTGAACGCGCGCGCATGCTGATCGGCGGCTCAGGCGGCGCTGCCGCTGGCGGGATCGCATGCCTGCCGTGCCCGTTCTCGCCACCGGGCTTGGGCGGCGCGAACGGCACGCTGGCACTCAGGTCGACAGGCGCAGGCGCGACTTGCGGCCGGTGACCGTTCTGCGACTCTGGCCGCTTAACCGGGCCAGGCGGCCACGGCAACCCGCTCATCCGGCACGCTCCATGCTGCTGCTAGCCCCGGGGGACGACCCCCCGCTCTGCTTTCCCGGGGGAACACCCCCGGAGCCCCCGGCCCCCGCATGTCGGGCCGCTTCAAGATGCCGCCTTCCTTCCTCGCTGTATTGCCCCCACTCGCCTCCGGGCGCCGTGAAGGCGCCGTCTTCCTTCCTCGCTGCGCTCGTCAGTCCAGACGGCGCCGCGCCCTTCGGCTCGCGGGAGTGCTCGTCAGTCCAGACGGCATCGCGGCCCGACGTGTCTATACCTCCGCCGGGGGTTTGGGCGGTCCAGGGCGTGGAGCGGGCTAGCTGGGCGATGGAGCGGGCGGCCGGAGTCGCGGCGCGCAGGAGCGGTGTGCGGTCCAGACGGGACCTGCGGCCTTGGCCGTCGGACAGGACTCGTGCGGTGGTCGCGTCATCGGGGAGCGAAGCTAGGACCCGGACGTCCAGGGTTCTTGCGATGTCGACCGGCCGCAAGCCCTGATCGCCGATCAGCAGCAGGCCGAACTTGTCCCGGCCGCCGAGCGTCTGGGACACCATTTCAACCCTGGGTCTGGCGGCGGCCACCTGGCGCAGCGTCGGGCGCATCACCATGACCACCGCGGCGGCCTCGGCGAGCACGCCAAGCGGCTGGGTGGCGCCAGCGTCGAACCTGCCGCAGTCAGCGATGACGTCAGCCTCCAGGCTCGCCAGCGCGATCGCGATGCCTGGCCAGACGGGGGAAAGGCCGAGCGCCTGGCGCGGATCGCTGATGCCGGCCAGGAACTTGCGGTTGCCGGTGTCGTCGAGCGGGACTAGCTGGGAGCTGAGCTCAGCGGCGATAGCCGAGTGCCCCCGGCCGGCCTCGAACGCGACGCCGAGCAGGCCGCGCGGTGCCTTCAGGTGCCCGGCGAACAGGCCGGCCAGTATGTCGCCGCCGCTCGGATCGCACTCGGCGACGACGACCGGCTTCGGCCAGGT
>DATNEK010000259.1:0-10077 GCA_035553055.1 Streptosporangiaceae bacterium
AGACATCGTGATACACGGAGGCATCAACGTTCCGGTGACCGACGTCGAGGGCATCTTGGCCCGGCACCCGAGCGTCCGCGAGGTCGCGATTATCGGCGTTCCCGATCGCGACCTCGACGAGCAGGTCTGCGCTGTGGTCGCGCCGGCCGGCGGGCCGCCTGAGCTGGCCGCGCTTCGGACGCATCTGGCCAGCGCTGGGGTTACCGAGCTGTTCTGGCCTGAGCGTCTCGAGGTCATGGACGCACTGCCGAGAACCGCCACAGGAAAGGTCAGAAAGGCCGAGCTGCGGGCGCGCTTGCGCGGGACGTGATCGGTGGAGCCACGGCGCTGGCAGTCGGCCCGGTGGTGTCGGCTCAGCATCATCTGTGCCGGCGTATTCCTGGCGGCGATCGACTTTTACATCGTGGCCGTCGCTGTCCCTGACATGCTGCACAGCTTCGGCTACGCCGGCATCGCCGAGATTTCCTGGGTGTTCAACGGCTACACGATCGCCTTTACCGCCGCGCTGCTGCCAGCGGGCGGCCTGGCCGACATGTTCGGGCACCGCCGGGTCTTCCTCATCGGACTTGGCGTGTTCTCGCTCGGCGCGCTTGGCTGTGCCACGGCTCTTTCCCCAGTCGTGCTCATCGCCGCCAGGCTCGTGCAGGGCGTCGCGGGCGGCACGATCACGCCTCTGGCGCTGCCCCTGATCCTGCCGCAGTTTCCGGCTGAGCGTCGCAGCTACGCGATCGGGCTGTGGAGCGCGACGCAGTCCGCGGCGATAGCGGCCGGGCCGTCGGTCGGCGGCGCGCTGGTGTCGGCCGTAGGCTGGCGGGGCGTGTTCCTGCTGCAACTGCCGATCGGCGTGCTTGCCCTGGGCGGCGCCGCCTGGGCACTGGACCGCGACCGAATGACGGCGCGGGTGTCCCGTCTGCCCGATCTGCTTGGCGTGGTTATGCTCGCGCTCAGCATCGCGCTGACATCTCTGGCTATCGTGCAAAGCCATGTCTGGGGGGTACTCAACTGGCGCACCGACGTGGCGTTCGCCGGCGGGCTGCTGTTGGGCGTGGCCTTCGTCCGGCGGGCGCTTTCCAATCCGCATCCACTCATCGACATAGGCTTGCTGAAAATCCGTACCGTCCGGCGGGCGAGCGCCGTGATGCTGACGAGCGGACTGGTGATATTCGCGCTGCCCAGCGCGACCGTCCTTTTCCTGACGGGAGTATGGGGTTATTCGGAGGCGCGGGCCGGCCTGGCGATCACCCCAGGTCCGCTGATACAAACGCTCACGGCCCTGGTCGGCGGGCGGCTGTGCGGCCGGTACGGATCGCGCCCAGTGGCCGTATCGGGCGCCGCTGCGCTGGCCGCAAGCACACTCACCTTCGCGCTGGCCACCGGTAGCCACGCGAGCTACTGGGCGGTGATCTTCCCGGCCGTGCTCGGCAGTGGCGCTGGCGTTGGCCTGCTGCTAACCTCGCTCAGCGCTGCCGCGCTCAGCGAGGTGCCGGCCGCGCGGCTGGCGTCGGGAACGTCGATCGCCGTGACCGCGCGCGCCGCGGGAGCCGTCGTGAGCCTCGCCGCGCTTGCCCTGGTCCTTTCGGCTGTGCCGGATGGCACCAGCACCTTACGTGCCTACCACATCGCCTGGGGCGTCATGGCTGCTGTGGCCTTTGTCACGTTTATGATAAGTTTTACGGTAGGAGGCGTGAGTGACCAAAATGTTCAGATGGTTAGGGATCCGGGTCGGGCTGCCGATGGCTAGCATTTTGCTAGATTGGTATGATAGAGATCGATCTGCTCGGAATCAGTCGATGACGAGGAGTTCGGGCAATGAACGTCGGTAATGAGGCTCTACGGCCAGCCCAGCAATGCCCCCCGATCCGGGACGCCGAAGACATGCGGCTCGCGATCCTTGGCGGTAGCCCCGTCCGGCGAGCGCCCTGGCCGACCTACGACAAGGGTGCTGTCTTTGTCCACCCGGAGGACGAGGAAGCTGCGCTGCAGGCCATCCGCAGTCATCTCTACTTCCGCTACGACTGCCGGCCCTTGGATGAGACGGAATGCGGCCGTCTTGAGGCTGAACTATGCGGATACTTCGGTAGCAAGTATGCGCTGGCCACCTCCAGTGGCACCACGGCCCTGGCGCTGGCGATCATGGCGGCGGGTATCCCGCCTGGTTCGCTCATCGTAGTGCCCGGCTTCACTTTTGCCGCAACGCCCAGCGCCGTCATCCTCGCCGGATGCAAGCCCCTCATCGTCGAAGTGGATGAGAACCTCAATCTGGACATCGCCGACCTGCGGCGCCGCTGGACGCCCGACATAAGGGCGATCCTGGCCGTGCATATGCGCGGCTTCGCGGCGGACATGGAGCCATTAGTCAGCTTCGCCGGAGAAATGGGCGTACCCGTGTTCGAGGACGCCGTCCCGGCGCTCGGTGCCGAACTGAACGGTCGTAAGCTTGGCACATTCGGACTTGCAGGTGCTTTTAGTACACAATCCGACAAATCTCTCAACTGCGGTGAGGGCGGCTTTCTAATCACGGATGACAGCGCGCTTTACGCGCGTGCGGTGGTCCTTTCTGGTGCGTACGAAGGAAAGTTCAGGCGGCATTTTCCGGACGGCGAGCCTCCGATTTCAACCGATCTCGACCTTCCTCTGTTCAGCTTCCGAATGGACGAGATTCGCGCCGCATTGTTGCGTGCCGAGCTAACGCGGCTGCCGGTACGACTGAAATGCTTCCGCGCCAACTACGAATACGTGTCGGAAGCGCTGCGTGACATCGGCGAAATCGCGATCAGACTGCCAGTGGCGCCAGGTGCCTACCTTGGCGAAGCGCTCATCTTCCGGGTGCTGAGGGGAGATGCGGAATGGTTCGCACATGCCCTTTGCCGCGAGGGCATCGACGCGCGCTGCTTCGGTTCTTCACATGACAGCAACGTGCGGGTCTTCTGGAACTGGCGGTTCATGTTCGACGGCATGGACGCGGCTGGCATCAAGGCGCTGCTGCCCAATACCTCGCGATACCTAGAGCAATCCGTCGATATCCCCCTGTCCTCTACCCTATGCGAGCAGGACTGCGATCAGCTCGTGCAGGCAGTTCGCAAGGTAGCGGCCTGCATCAGGCTGCGGCATGGCCGGTACTGACTCGGGGCCGCGCACCGTGCGGACGCCACCGCTGAAGGTTCTCTGCATCACTGGCTGGTGCCGCAATGGCAGCACGATCATCGGAAATATCTTGGGCGAGGTTCCCGGCTTTTTCCACGTCGGCGAACTGCATTACCTCTGGCTGAATTCAAGCGGAAAGGGGTCGAACAACCTGTGCGGCTGCGGCACGGAACTCCTCTCGTGCCCGGTTTGGTCGCAGGTACTCCCAGTCGGCCGGCCGGCCGAAGTCAGCGCTGAGGCTCATGCCGCCGTCGTCACCGCCCGCCAGCAGGCCTGCGTGCGGACCCGGCATACCTGGCGTGTGCTGCGCCGCGGCTTGTCGGGCGCGCGGATCCGTGAGCATGCCGCGCTGATGACGCAGGTCTACCACGCCATCGCTGAGCAGACGCAGGCGCGTGTGATCGTCGACACCACGAAGATCCCTGGGGAGGCGGCCATGCTCCCTCACCTCGAAGGTGTAATCCCCTACTACGTTCATCTCGTGCGGGATCCCAGAGCAGTCGCGCAGTCCTGGAGCCGGCAAAAGCAGTACGCCTATGTGATGCCGTCGTGGAAAAGTACGGCCTACTGGCATGGTTTCAACCTGGCGGCCCGTGCTATTACCCGGCGCTATCCCGATCGATCGCTCTTGCTGCGCTACGAGGACTTCACCGCCGATCCAGTCGCCTCGATCGATAGCTTGCTGCGCCTGTGCGGCGCCGAGCCGGGGTCAGCACTGCGGGGGCGAACGATTGAGTTGCATACCAACCATACGGTGACCGGCAACCCGGATCGGTTCCGCTCGGGGCTCACGGTGATCCGCGACCAGGACGATTCCTGGAACGGCCTGTCAGCGAATTCAAAGCTGGCGGCTGTGACCCTGTCGTGGCCGGCCTTTCACCGTTATGGGTACCGGTATCGCGGTACGTTCCGTGCCGGTGCGCCGGGAGCCGGAGCGCTCGCACCGCCGGAATCGGCTCAAGATCAGATCTCGCGACGTTAGGGAGCTGTCGATTGGATCTCGGCCTCGCGAAGAAGGTGGCCCTTGTCGCGGGCGGCTCGAGCGGCCTAGGACTCGCGGTCGCCAAGGAACTGGCAGCCGAGGGCGCGGACGTCGCGATCGGCGCGCGTGACCGAGACCGGCTCGCCGCGGCGGAGCGCGACCTCAAGGAGGTGGCGCGCGGCCGGGTGTGCGCCGCGAGCGTCGACATCTTCGATCCTGTCGCAACGCGCCGCTGGGTCGACTCAGTGGCTGCCGAGCTTGGCTCGCTCCAGATCGTGGTTGCCAGCGGCGGCAGCCCGCCGGCCGGCCTGGCCTGGCAATTCGACCTTGACGATTACAAGCAGGGCGTCGGCTCCGTGCTCTTCCCCGCGGTGGGTCTTGCCCTGGCGGCATTGCCGCACCTTCGCGCCGCGCGATGGGGTCGGCTGTTGTTCGTGGCCTCAGAGACGGCGAGCGTTCCGATACCCTCGCTGACGCTGTCCGGCATGGCTCGCGCAGCCATCGTGCGATTTGCCCAGGCCGCCGCGGCGGAACTGGGGCGCGACGGCATTACCGTTAACGTGCTGGCTCCCAGCGCGACTCGCACCCAGATGGTGGAGCGGGCGGCCGCCCGGCTGGCGGCGCTGCAGCCGGACAGCGGTGACGCCGAGGCCCAGCTACGCGCGATGGGGCGGCACAACGCGCTCGGCCGCATCGCCCGACCCGATGAGTTCGCGGCTGTCGCCGCGTTTCTGGCCAGTGAACGCGCCTCATTCGTCACCGGCGGTGTTCACCTGATCGACGGAGGTGCCAGCGTCATGGGACCGGAGTTGCCGCACTTCACCGACGCCCCGAGGGACACTTACACATGACCAATGCCTATACCGAGCGCGAAGTCGAAGACTTCTTCGACCAGACTCTGCAGAACTACCTGGGATTCTGGGATAGCGACGGTGTCCTGCACACCGGCTACTTCTCGGGCGAGGACGACAACGACTATCGCGCGGCCGCCGAGCGGACGTCAGCCGTGCTGGCGGCGGATGCCGGGATCGACGGCTCGTCCTACGTACTCGATGTCGGGTCCGGCTGCGGCAACTTCCTGACCTACCTCGCCGAACGGTTCGGCTGCCGGGGCGAGGGCCTGGATCTTAGCGAGGAACGCGTCAAGTTCGCGCAGCGCAGGCTCGCCGACGGCGATCGCGGGCTCCGTATCGGATTCCGCCATGGCTCAGTTACTCAGATGCCGTTCGAGTCCGGCACCTTCAGCCACGTCGTGAGCCAGGACGCGCTCTTCCTGGTTCCCGATAAGCCGCGCAGCCACGCGGAGATGCATCGGGTGCTCAAGCCCGGCGGCATCCTCGCCGTTTCTGATTTCCTTCAGCCCACGCAGACGATCAGCGAACGCGCCCGCGAGCACGTCTACGACCGGGTGCGCTGGAGCGGCGGTTATTCGCTCGCCGGATATCGCGCCGCGCTTGAAGCTGCTGGTTTCGAGATCATCGTTGCCCGCGACCTGGATCGCCATATCAGGCGCACCTATGAGCTGCTCGGAATGACGGCCACCGAGCGCGCCGCCATGACGGCCGATCCTGCCGCGCGCGAATGGATGCTAGCGTTCGCAAAATCGTGCGCGGAAATCGGGACCGCCATCGACCACGGTGAATTCAGCTGGGGAATGATCACCGCCCGCAAGCCGCATGACCCCACGGCATAGTGCAGACAGGAGCATCATGCAGCCGACCACGGACATAAAGGGGACGATCGCGGAAGTCCTCGCCGAGCGGAAACTCCAGATGTCGCCAGGCCGGATCTTCGCCGAGGAGTGTGCGAAAAGCGGGCTGACGGCCTGCGTCGAGTACGACGTCACGATCACCGATTCGCTGACGAGTTCACGCCGCAAGCCACGCTATCCAGCGCGCAACATGCTCAAGGTCGTCGACTTGTCTAAGACCCCGCAGCGCTACTACTGGCACGAAAGCCCACCGCGGCCGGGTGATCCGGAAGTGAACCAAGCTGACCTGCGCCGGGAGTTGGCGCTGCGAACCGGTAAGTCGCCGATCCCGGAACTGTGTCGCACGACCGCCTGGGTCCAGGTGCCGCCCGACCTGTGGGAGGACATCGAGACCTTCGAGTCATTCATCAACTACCGGCTGGTCATGCGCCTGTCCGCGACGGAGAACCACACGATCATTCGCGGCGAGAGCGGGCTGCTCGGCCTGCCAGGGATCGCCCGGTTGACGTCGGCGAGGCCGTTTGGCAGCACCCTACTTGCCGCGTGCAACGAGGTTGAGCAGATGGGTGCGACCGCCGACGGGCTCATCATCAACCCGGCCGACTATTACATATTCCTCGCCCGCGGCCGCCTGATGGACGACCTGGAACGGAACGGCGTCTTCATCGTGCGCACGCGGCTGGTCGATCAGGGAACGGCGATCATCGGAGACTTCGGGCACGGCGCCCAGCTGTTCGACGCCGGACGCTCAGTGATCCGCTTCGCTGAACCGCCACCGGGCACTTTCGCCGAGCCCGGCATAGCGCTGATGGCCGAAATCCATGTGCGCGTCGTGGTCAATCTCCCAACCAACTTCTTCGTCGTAACCCTGTAACACTCCCAGCCCAAGCCATGCCGCCTCCGCGATGAGGACACAGATGCGCACCCAGATAATCCAATTTCAGATTATCGCAACTCGAGATATCGCATTTCGGATTATCAAATAACCGACTTGGCTCGCGATCAAGGGATTGCGGCGCTCAGCTGGCTGACCTGGTGGTTATCGGTTGCGTGGCGAGCGGAAATAGCGACTAAAGGCCGCTGACCTGGTGATACTCAATGCGGTCCCGCGTCAGCGCTGAGCCCGGCCGCGATGGCCGGAGCCTGAGTTCCGGGAAAGCGGGCGACGAGGTAGGCCCGGAGTTCGAAGCCGGACGCCGCCTTCGTAGACAGGAACTAGACCTGCCAACCCCGCGCCATGATCATGTAGTCTTTTCCGTCGAGGTAGCCTTTTCCGCGAATAGAACGGAAAACACTACGTCGACGGAAAACACTACGTCACGACTTTACGTCTTGCCTCAATCACCACGCCAGCCACAGTTGACCTGCTGGAACCTCGCGGCTCCGCAAGAAAATCTGACCGAGCAACCGCGTCAAAACCCCCCAAACCAGGCAATTCGCTAGCTCAAGCCGCGCCACCCCCGCGATGGATACGGCAACCCATCGCGGAAACCGGGTGTGAAACCCCGGTTCCATCGCGTCCCCCGACGCTGGCGCCAGGTTTCCATGCCATCTGCACCAGTCGGCCACGGCTCACCAGCCCGTTCTTGCTGAACGGCCAGCAGGGTCGCAGGGTCTGTCAGGCTCGGAACTCGCAGGCGGTCCGGGCGACGGCAGCAACGGCAGCAAACGGCACGACTCTGCTATTCCGAGGACATCGCCAACGACAGTAAGGGTCCGACGCTGCTCACCGAACTACCGCAAGGGTTCAACGCTGTTGTTGCGGGGCGGGGGTCAGCGACAGTAAGGGTCCGACGCTGCTGTTTTCGAGACGCGGGTGGGCGCGGGCCGGGTAAGTACGACGGTGCTCGGCGACGGTTCGGGGTGCCGTTGTTCGGGTTAATGGCTGGCGACGAACTTGACGATCTCGGCGGCTAGGCGGTCGCCGGCGTCTTCTTGCAAGAAGTGACCGGCGCCGGTCAGAGTGGGATGCTCGATCCCGGCCGCACCGGGTACCAGGTCGCGAAAGAGCGGCGCCATCCCGCCGGTGATCGGGTCGGAGTCGCTGAACGCCACGAGGAACGGCTTGTCCCAGGACGACAGGTACTGCCACGCCGCTCGGTTGGCTTGCGACGCCGGGTCGTCTGGGGTCGTGGGCACCAACGTGGGCATGGCTCGCGGCCCGGCTCGGTACTGCGGTCCTGGGAACGGCGCGTCGTAAGCGGCGAGCACATCGGGCGGCAGCGGACGCAGGCAGCCGGAAGCGACCAGCCTGGAAATGCTGAACTCGGGTGACTGCGCGACGAAGTCGCGGAATCGCAGCCAGACCTCGGGCATCGGGTGATCGCCGGTCGGCAGTCCGGTATTCGCGACGACAACCCGCGCGAATCTTTCACCGTGCTCGGCGACCAGCCGAAGGCCAAGCAGGCCGCCCCAGTCCTGGCCGACCAGCGTCAGATCGTGCAGATCGAGCTCGTCGAATGCGAGGCTGCGCAGCCATTCCACGTGCTGGGCGTAACTGTGGTCGGTCATCTCGGCCGGCTTGTCTGAGCGGCCGAACCCGATCAGGTCGGGCGCGATCGCGCGCAGCCCGGCGTCGGCGAGCACCGGCATGATGGTGCGGTAGAGGAAGGACCAGCTTGGTTCGCCGTGCAGGAGCAATACTGGCTCGCCGTCGTCCGGGCCGGCCTGCACGTAGGCCATCCGCAGGCCGCCGACGTCGGCGTAGCGCGGCTCGTAGCCGAAGTCGGGCAGGTGGCCGAACGCTGACTCAGGCGTCGTCAGTACTCGCATGAGCCGAAGCCTCTCACACCTCGCGCGAACGCAGCCTGGCGGCGGCGCCGATCAGCAGCAAGGCGGTCGCGACGATGGCGGTGCCGATGGCCGGCAGGTAGTGAGTCAGATGGGTGCCGCTGATCAGGCTGACCGGCGCGTTCACCAGGACACTCGGTAGCCAGTTCGCAATCGAGTGCGCCAAGCCGGCGATCGGCAGCGCGAGCAGCACGACCACAGTCAGCGCTACCGCGCCGAGCGTATTTTTGACTACTGACGCCGCGCCGGCGCTCAATGCGACGGCGAAAGTTAGGTAACAGGCGGCGCAAAGAATTCCCTCGCCCATCGCGGCCGCCGGAAGCGAACCGATCAGCAGGCTGGTCTCATACCACGCCGCGAGCAGGCCGAGCACGAAGGCGGCGATCGCGGCGGCAGCGTTCACCGTGAAACGGGGAATGATGAGCTGCCACACGCTGGCGACCCGCGTGCGCAGGAACGTGGCGACACCGAGCCTTGAGTCGAAGCCGAACGCGCCGGCGGCGATCACCACGACGACGATGAGGCCGATGGTGGCGACCTGGCTGATGTAGGCGCTGATACCGTCGTAGGGGACAGGCGGGGGAACGGAGATCCGCAGTTTCCGCGCACCGCCGGCATGGTTGATGATCGCGTTGAGGTACTTGGTAAGCACCGGCTCGCCCAGGCCGAAGATCACGTACACGGCGGCGAGCGCGAGCGCGCGTGGCGTCCTTGACAGGCGCAGCCATTCAAGGCGCCAGGAACTCATCGGCGGCGGGGTTCTAGCCGGCTTGACCTCGGCGGCCGCGGGGGACGTGGTCATCGGGCCTCCGCCAGCGGCTGGGTGGTCAGCGCCAGGAACGCGGACTCCAGGTCGGCGGCTACCGGCTCGCACGAGACCTGGCGGGCGCCGCACGAGGCGATCACCGCCGGGATGCCGCGTTCTCCCTCATCGATGCTGCCGGCGTCGACCCTGATCAAGCCGCCGCCCGCTGGCTCGACCCGCGTCGCCCACGGCTGCTCGCGCAGAGCCCGCGACACGTTGGTCGCGTCACCAGCGATCTTGACCAGCCAGCTTGGCTGCAGGTGCTGTTCGATCAGATCGCTCGCGCTGCCCTGGTAGAGCAGTCGCCCGTCGCGCAGGATCCCGACCTGATCGGCGACTCGCTGCACGTCGGCGAGTATATGGCTGGAGAAGATCACGGTCTTGCTGCCGCGCATCGCGGCGACGAGGTTAAGTACCTCGGCCCTTCCGGCCGGGTCGAGCGCGGACGTTGGCTCATCGAGGATCAGCAACTCAGGCTCGGTTACCAGGGCGCAGGCCAGCCCGAGCCGCTGCACCATCCCACGGGAGAATCCGGCCACCCGCCGGTCGGCCACGTCGCCGATACCCGCTGTGCGCAGCGCGGCGAGAATAGCCCCGCTGCCGTCCTGGCGGCCCGCTGGTCCGGCGACCAGCGCCCTGGCTAGG
>DATNEK010000260.1:0-10767 GCA_035553055.1 Streptosporangiaceae bacterium
CTCGGCGCCGAGCCGCGCGCAGACCAGCTTGGCCTGCACTTCACCCTCGGGCGACAGCGGCGGGTCACCGTGGCCGTCCACGAGCGGGAACATCTGGCCGTCCCGGTACGCCTGCGACTGTCCATGCCGCACGAGCACAAGCTCGACCCCATCAGGCGGAATCTGGAACCTACGCTGCGGGTAAAAGCCGACCCCTGTCCCGTCCGTCACAAAACCAACACAATACCGGCACGTCCTTCCGCCGGCTGGGCGCCACTGCAACTTGTACGCTGGCTGGCATGCATCCAGGCGCCGAACATGTTGCCCGAGTGCTCAGCAACCTTGGCGTCGCCGGCGGCGTTAAGGAACTGCCGGAGCCGGCTCCCACCGCGGCAACCGCAGCCGCGCAACTCGGCTGCGAGGTCGGCGCGATCGCCAACAGCCTGGTGTTCAACGCTGACGGCCATCCGCTGCTGATCCTGACCAGCGGCGCGCATCGAGTGGACACCGTGAAAATGGCAGCTCACATTGGCGCCTTGTGGGTGCGCCGCGCCGACCCAGACTTCGTTCGGTCCGCCACCGGGCAGGTCATCGGCGGCGTCGCGCCGGTCGGCCACCCGCAGCCGATCCGCACCCTGATCGACACCTGGCTGGACAAGTACGACGTGGTCTGGGCGGCCGCCGGGCACGCGCACACGGTGTTCCCGACGTCGTTCGCCGAACTCGTGCGCATCACCGCCGGTGAGCCGGCCGAAGTCGGGTAGCCCCGCGCTCAGTTCCCGCTGATCCACCTGATGAAAGGCGGTCCCATGGCCGAGTTCGCCAATACCGAGTTCGCCAATACCGAGTTCGCCAACCTAGGGGCGATCATCACCGGCGGCGCGTCCGGCATCGGCCTCGCGACAGCGCGGCTGCTCACCGCGCGCGGCGCGAAGGTCGCCGTACTCGACCGTGATATCCAGGCACTCGGTTCAGATGGCTCGATGACCGCGATCGTCGCCGACGTCACCGACGACGAGGCGGTGCGCACCGGGGTCGCGGCAGCGGCCCAGGCGCTCGGCAGCATCGACGTCTGCGTGAACAACGCTGGCGTCGGTGCCATCGGCACGGTCGAGATGAACGACGATGAGGAATGGCGGCGCGTCATCGACGTCAACGTCCTCGGGCTGGTCCGCACCACCAGGGCCGCGCTCCCCTATCTGCGGGCGGCGGCGCGCGCCCGCGGCCAGGCGGCGATCGTCAACACCTGCTCGATCGCCGCGACGGCGGGCCTGCCCGACCGGGCGCTGTACTCGGCGACGAAGGGCGCGGTCCTCTCGCTCACCCTCGCGATGGCCACCGACCACGTCCGCGAGCGCATCCGCGTCAACTGCGTCAACCCTGGCACGGTGGCCACGCCCTGGATCGGCAGGCTCCTCGCCGCCGCTGACGATCCGCAGGCCGAGCGGGTCGCGCTCGAAGCCCGGCAGCCGCTCGGCCGGCTGGTGACCGCCGAAGAGGTCGCCGCCGCGATCGCCTACCTCGCGAGCCCGCTGGCCGCTTCGGTGACCGGCACCGCCCTGGCAGTTGATGGCGGCATGCAAGGACTGCGGGTCAGGCCGCTCGCGCAGTCCTCCGAGCCAACATCACATAGATCGGATGACTGATCTGAGCTAATTTTCCTACTAAATAAGGATTTTTGATTTTTGAAAATTACACCATAGTCGGTCTCGGATCCATACCGGACTGCCGTTTGCCTGCCAATCGCCATTGACATCGCCCGTACATCGGATCTATTTTCCAGGCATCCCGGCAAGTGGATAGGGAGGACCGATGGGACCTGGCAAGCGTGCTGCCATAGCCGCTGTGGCGGTCGTGGCCCTGATCGCGGGGTGCAGTTCAAGCTCGAGCGGCGGCGGCGGCGCTAAATCCGCTGCTGGCCCCGTGCCGATTGGCGTCGACCTCACCTACAACAACACGGCGTTCTGGGCTGCTTACATCAACTACGAGAAGCAGTACGCCAACCAGTTGCACATCAAGCTGATCGGGCCGTTGCTCGCGGCCGCGAACGCCAGCTTGCAGAACCAGCAGATCGAGGAGCTCGTCAACGAGGGCGCCAAGGCCATCGTGGTGAACCCGGAAACCGCGACCAGCCTGGGCCCGGCGATCAGCTACGCGACAGCGCACCACGTGAAGCTGATATCGGTCGACACGATCGTGGGCGTCGGCAAGGTCTACATGGTGGTCCGCGCGTCGAACCTGCTCTACGGCCTCGACGCCTGCGCTTACATAAGCTCGCGCGTCAAGTCCGGTTACGTGCTCGAACTCGAAGGCGACCTGACCTCGTCGAACGGGGCTGACCGGGCGAACGCGTTCAACGCGTGCATGGCCGCCAACGACCCGCACGTCACCGTGCTCAAGGATCCGACGGTCTGGGTGGACCCGACCGCGGTAACCGACGCCCAGAATGCGGTGAACGCCTATGGCAGCAAGCTCAAGGCCATTTACGCGGCGTGGAGCAGCCCGGACACCGGCATCATTCCGCTGCTGAAGAGCAAGGGCCTGACCGGCAAGGTGCTTGTGGTCAGCGACGACGGCGTGCCGTTCGAGATGTGCGACATCTCCAAGGGACTGACAAGCGCGGCGCAGTCGCAGCCAGCCAATCTCTACGCGTACTGGGCGCTCAAGTACGCGCTGGACGCGGCCAAGGGCGTCGCGCTCAAGCCGGGCGATCCCGGCGGCGGCGCTCCGGCCCTGCAGATGGTCAGCTACCAGGGTGACTCCAACCTCGGCGACCCGATCGTGGCGCCGTTCGTGACCAAGTCAGCACTGACCCTGACGGTCAAGCCGGTCGACAGCCTGCCTGGCACGGTGAGCACGTCGCCGGTCACCGACGCCCAGCTCTGGGGCAACGTGTACGGCGCGGCGCACGGCGGGGTCTGCAGCGCGAGCGCCAACGGCGGATGAGCGACGCGGCTGGCCCTGCTGACGTCGGGCCTGGCGACGTCGGGCCTGCCGCCTCGCCAGTGGTCGAGGCGGCAGGCGTGTACAAGCGGTTCGGCAGCACTCAGGCGCTGCGCGGGATCGACCTGGCGCTGCGGCCAGGACGGTGCCTCGGCCTGGTCGGGCGGAACGGTGCTGGCAAGTCGACGCTCGTGTCCATCCTGTCCGGCATCTATCCGGCCGACGCTGGCGAGCTGCGGCTTGCTGGCCGACTCGCGACCGTGCACCAGCACTCCATGGTGGTTCCATCACTGACAGTCGCCGAGAACATCTTCCTAGGCCGACATCCGGGCCGGCGCGGGCTGATCGACTGGCGCGGAATGCGCGAGCAGGCGGCGCGGACCATGGCCGACTGGGGGTACCCGGTCGACGTGCGGCTGCCGTGCTCGAGCCTGACCGTCGAGCAGCGGCAGATCGTTGAGATCGCGCGGGCGCTCGCGGCCGGAGCCCGGTGCCTGCTGCTCGACGAACCTACGGCCGCGCTGGAGAGGGACGCGATACGGCGGCTGTTCGACCGGGTCAGGCAGCTGGTCACGAGCGGCGTCGCGGTCATGTACATCTCGCATCACCTTGAGGAGGTGTTCGAGATCTGCCAGGACGTGGCCGTGATCAGGGACGGCGCGATCGTGCTCACCGCCCCGACATCGGAAGTCAGCAAGGAGCGGCTCGTGTCGGCGATGGTGGGGCGGGGCGAGCCGGCCGAGGTTACCCGGGTCACGCTGCGCTCAGGGCCGGTGGACGGGCCGGTCGACACGCCGTGCCTGGAGGTTGACCACCTGTTCGCGAGGTCGGTGCGCGGGTCGCTGAACGACGTCTCGCTGACCGTGCGCCCAGGTGAGCGGGTCGGGGTGACCGGGCTGCTCAGCGCCGGCGTGGCGACGCTCGCGCGAGTGGTGGCCGGGGCCGAGGGGCTCACCGCCGGCCAGGTACGGCTCGACGGCGCACCGCTTGCGGCCGGCCGCCGCGACCTCGCCGTGCGGGCCGGCGTCGGCTACATACCCGAGGACCGGCAGGCCGAGGGGTTCGTGTCGCCGCTCGGCGTGGCTGAGAACTCGACGATGACCGTCACCGATTGGCTGGCAGGCAAGGCGGGCTGGCTGCGTCCTTCGACCATGGCGCAGGCGGCCGAGCCGCTGTCGCGCAGGCTGTCGGTCGTCGCCGCCGGGCTCAGGCAGCCAGTCGGTGAACTGTCCGGCGGTAATCAGCAGAAGGTCACGGTCGCGCGCGCGATCATACGCAAGCCGCGGCTGATCGTCGCGATCACGCCGACCAGGGGCGTCGACGTGGCGTCGAAGTCATTGCTGCTCACCGAGCTGGCCGAGGTCACGGCGGAAAGCGGAGCCGGGCTGCTGCTCGCCACCGACGAGCTGTCTGACCTGGCGATCTGCGACCGGGTGATCGTGCTGGTACGCGGCGAGGTGTTCACCGAGTTCACCAGCCCGCCATTCGACCGCGAGGCGTTGATAGCGGCGACCGAAGGGATCACGCGCCCATGAACAGGGCCTCCGAGCGGGTGACGGTCAGCGATCCGGCCATCGCGGCGATCATGACTGGCCGGAGTCGTCAGGCGGCCGCGATCTCGTGGCTGCGCGAAGCCGCGCTCTTGCCGGCCATCGTCGTCCTGATCATCGTGGGGACGTTCGTCAACAGCGCGTTCTTCGCCGTCTCGAACTTCACCGGGATAGGCCAGCAGATCGCCGCGCTCGGTGTCACCGTGGTCGGCGAAAGCCTGATCCTGCTGATCGGCGGGATGGACCTGTCGCTTGAAGGGACCTACGGGCTGGCGCCGATGGTGGCCGCCTGGCTGATCGTGCCGGTGACGGCGTTCGGCTCAGGGGCGCGCCTCAACCCGCTGCTCGGTATCGTCGTGCTGCTCGCCGTCGGGGCGTGCGTCGGGACGATCAACGGCCTGCTGATCGTCAAGGCGAGGCTGAACGGGTTCATCGTGACGCTCGGCATGACGATCGTGCTGGCCGGCCTGCAACTCGGCATTGTCGGCGGCAACACGCTGTTCAACCTGCCGCAGGAATTCACCTACCTCGGCGCGGGGAGCGTGGGCGTCGTGCCGGTTTCGTTCCTCGCCGCTGCCTTCATTTTCGTGGCCGTCGGGCTGTTCCTCAGGTATCACAGGATCGGCCGGGCGATCTACGCGGTGGGCGGCAACATTGAGGCTGCGAGGGCGGCCGGCATCAAGGTCGACCGGATCAGGGTCGGGGTATACGTAGCCGGTAGCGTGCTGGCGGCGCTCGGCGGCCTGATGGAGGCCGGGCGGGTGAGCGCGGTCACCGGCCAGCAGGGCTACCAGGAAGGGATCATCTTCTCGGTATTCGCCGCCGCGGTGATCGGCGGCGTCAGCCTCAAGGGCGGTCGCGGCAACATGGTCGGCGCGGCCTCCGGCGTGGTGCTGCTTGGGCTGGTGCAGAACATTCTCGACTTGTCCCAGGTCTCGAACTACTGGATCGAGGCGGTCACCGGCGGAGTGATCTTGGTCGCGCTTGTGCTCGCGAGAATCGTCGGCGGCGAGGCGACCGCGGAATGAAGATCACCGGACTCGACACCTACGACGTACGGTTCCCCACGTCGCGGCAGCTCGACGGCTCCGACGCGATGAACCCGAATCCGGACTACTCAGCCGCGTATCTGATTGTTCGCAGCGACTCTGAACTGGCCGGGTACAGCTACGTGTTCACGATCGGGCGAGGAAACGACATCGAGCTAGGCGCGATCCGTGCGCTCGAGCCGCTGGTCGTCGGCCTTGATCTTGACTTGGACGAAATTGGCGGCGTGTCGCGCAGGCTAATCGCGGACAGCCCGCTGCGCTGGCTCGGGCCGGAGCGCGGTGTCGTGCACATGGCGATCGGAGCGGTGGTCAACGCCTGCTGGGACCTCGCCGCCCGGCGAGCCGGGCTGCCGCTGTGGCGGCTGCTCGCGAGCCTGACGCCGGAGCAGATCGCCGACCTTGTGGACTTCCGTTACCTGGCCGACGCGCTGACCAGGGACGAAGCGATCGAGTTGCTCAAACGCGGTGCCGAGGGCAAAGCCGAGCGGATCAAGCTGCTCGAGCGCGACGGCTACCCGGCTTACACGACGACGCCCGGCTGGCTCGGTTACTCCGACGAGCAGCTTGCCGCCTTGTGCCGTGCCGCCGTGGCTGCCGGGTTCGGCCAGGTCAAGCTCAAGGTAGGCGCAAGCCTCGATGACGACATCCGGCGCATTCAGATCGCCCGCGAGGCGGTCGGCGACGGCGTCGCGATCGCGCTCGACGCGAACCAGGTGTGGGACGTGCCGACGGCCATCTCCTGGATGCGCGAGCTCGCACGATTCGAGCCCGACTGGATCGAGGAGCCGACCAGCCCGGATGACATACTCGGGACCGCTGTGATCCGCCGCGAGATCAGCCCGGTGCGGGTGGCGACCGGCGAGCACGTGGCCAACCGGATCGTGTTCAAGCAGCTGCTGCAGGCCAGTGCCATCGACGTGATGCAGATTGACGCCTGCCGGGTCGCCGGCGTTAACGAGAACCTGGCCAACCTGCTGCTCGCCGCCAAGTTCGGGGTTCCGGTGTGCCCGCACGCGGGGGGCGTCGGCCTGTGCGAGCTTGTGCAGCATCTGGCGATGTTCGACTATGTGGCGCTGTCGGGTACTACTGAGCGGCGGTTCATCGAGTGGATCGATCACCTGCACGAGCACTTCGTCAGCCCGGCGGTGGTGCGGGACGGCCGGTATATCGCGCCGACGCAGGCGGGGGCGTCGACGCGGATGTGGCCGGAGTCGGTGGCTGAGTACTCGTTCCCCGATGGGGCGGCGTGGGCGTGAAGGTGCTGCCGGTCAGCCGCCTTATGCTCGGCACCGCGCCGATCGGGGGGCTGTACGCTCCGGTGTCGGACGCGGACGCCCGCGCCACGTTCGACGCGGCCTGGCAGGCGGGGATCAGGGCCTTCGACACCGCGCCACACTATGGCGTTGGCCTCGCCGAGCGTCGGCTCGGCGAGTTCCTCTCTGGCAAGCCGCGCTCCGAATACGTGGTGTCGACAAAGGTGGGCAGGCTGCTCGTGCCGTCGTCCGACCCGGTCGATGGCGTCGACGGCTTCTACGACACCCCGCGGCTGCGCAGGGTCTGGGACTTCAGCCGCGACGGCGCGCTGCGCTCTCTCGACGAGAGCCTTCGACGACTCGGCCTCGACCGCGTCGACCTGGCGCTGATCCACGATCCCGACGATCACGCGGCGCAGGCGCTCGATGGCGCCTACCCGGCCCTGCACCAGCTCAGGTCGGAGGGCGTGGTCGGTGCGATCGGGGTTGGCATGAATCAGCCTGAGCTGCCAGCCTGGTTCATCGCCAACGCCGATCTTGACTGCGTGCTGATCGCCGGTCGGTACTCATTGCTCGACACCTCGGCAGCCACCGAACTGCTGCCCGAGTGCGAGCGACGCGGCGTGAGCGTGCTCGCCGGAGGCGTGTTCAACAGCGGCATCCTGGCCGATCCGCAGCCCGGAGCCAGATACGACTACCAGCCGGCTCCGCCAACTCTGGTAGCGCGGGCTCAGCGGATCCGGGCCGTGTGCGACGGCTACGGGCTGCCGATCGGCGCCGTCGCGCTAGCGTTTACGCTGCGGCACCCAGCCGTGACCGCGGCGGTGATCGGCGCCAGGACGGCCGATGAGATCGCTGAGGACGTCGGGTACCTGGAACTTGACGTACCCGATGAACTGCTGGCCGAGATAAGTGCGCTGTGATGCTTGTTGACGCCCACCACCACGTCTGGGATCCGGACGGGCATGCCTGGCTCGACAACTTTCCGGCCATTCGCAGGCGTTTCGATCTCGACGAATTCGCTGCGGTCAGCGCAGGGGTCGGGGCCAGCGTGCTGGTCCAGGTGCTCGCGAGCACCGCTGAGACCGAAGACTTCCTGGCGCTGGCGCAAGGTCGCGTCGCCGGAGTGGTAGGCGTGGTCGGCTGGGCCGATCTGACCAGCCCGGCAATCGCCGATGAGCTGGCCAGGCTCAGAGAGCTGCCTGGCGGGGATCGACTCGTCGGCATCCGTCACCTCGTGCAGGACGAACCTGATCCCGGCTGGCTGCGCGGGGTGCGCCGCGGGCTGCGCGCGGTTGGCGCCGCCGGGTTGCGTTACGACCTGCTGGTGCGGCCGGCTCAGCTGCCTGCCGCTGTCGAGGTGACCGGTGAGCTGGCCGAGGTCGGCTTCGTGCTCGATCACGGCGGCAAGCCCGAGATCTGGTCGGGTGAGCTCGAACCGTGGTCCGGGCTGATCGCGGAGCTGGCTAGCCGGCCCAACGTGGTCTGCAAGTTCTCCGGCCTTGTCACCGAGGCTGGCCACGAATGGACAGCCGAGCGGATCGCCCCGTACGCCGACTGGCTGCTGAGGTGCTTTGGCAGCGAGCGGCTGATGTTCGGCTCGGACTGGCCGGTCTGCACGCTCGCGGCTAGCTATGCCGAGGTCGTCGCGCTCGCCCGCGACCTGCTCGGCGCGCATCTGTCCGCGACCGAGATGGCTGATGTGTTCGGGGGGAACGCGACGCGGTTCTACGGGTTGGTGTCACAGCACGGTGTTTAGCCACTGCTCGACGGCGGCGATGTGCACGGTCGCCCATGACCTGGCCGCCTCGGGATCTCGCGAAGCCATCGCGTCGAGAATGGCGCGGTGCTCAGCCACGGTCCGCGCGCCGACGCCCGCCTGGGTCAGGCCGCGCCACACTCGCGCCCGCGTAGTCGGTGCCGACATGGACTCGACCAGCGAGCTGAGCACCGAGTTGCCCGAGCTGACCGCGATCCGGCGGTGGAACTCCAGGTCGTTCGCGACCAGGTCCTCAACGGCAGGGTCAGGTCCGAGACTGTCGAGCAGCTTACGTAGATCCTCGATCTCGTCATCGGTCGCGCGCACCGTTGCGATCGCGGTCGCCGCGGGTTCGAGAATGCGCCTGACCTGCAGCAATTCGAGCACCGTAGCGTCGCGGTGAAAATCGACGATGAAGCTAAGCGCTTCGAGCAGCAGCGTCGGTTCCAAGCTAGTCACATAGGTGCCATCGCCCTGCCGTACGTCAAGTATGTTCACCAGCGACAGGGCCTTGACCGCTTCGCGCAGTGAGTTGCGCGAGAGGCCAAGCTCGGCGGCTAGATCGGCCTCCTTGGGCAGCCGGTCGCCGGCCCGCAGCGTACCGGAGACGATCATGGCCTTGATCTTTTCGATCGCCTCGTCGGTTACCGCCACGCAATGGCCTCCGTTCCTTGACCTGATTGTTCCATAACGGTGCGTGCGCGGGCTGGAAGCGGACCTGGGTACCGTAGCCGACGTGACTGACGCAGCAGCTACCGTGCCCCAGAGCCGATTCAGGATGACCGAGCCCGAGGACCTTCCCGACGACTTGCGCGAGCGAGTCGGCGCGATCGCGGCAAAATCAGGCTTCGTTCCGAACATTTTCCGCGCGCTCGGCCATCGCCCCGCCGAACTGCGAGCTTTCCTTGACTACCACGATGCGCTGATGGAGCGAAAGGAAGGGTTGTCCAAGGCGGAGCGCGAGCTTGTGGTCGTCGCCACTTCCGCGGCCAACCACTGCACCTACTGCATCGTCGCCCACGGCGCCATCCTGCGCGTCAGGTCGAAGGACCCGCAGCTCGCCGACCAGGTAACCGCCAACCCGTGGCAGGTACGGCTCGATGATCGAGGTCGTGCCATCGCCGACCTCGCGCTCGCCCTAACCCGCACCCCCGAACTCTTCGGCGACGCCGACACCGCCAAGGCCCGCGCGGCCGGCCTCACCGACGATGAAATATGGGACGTAGGCGCGATCACCGCGCTTTTCGCCGCGTCGAACCGGCTTGCCCACCTGACCGCGTTGCAACCCAACGCCGAGTTCTACCTTATGGGCCGCGCCCTACGCTCTGCCAGCCCCGTCTCAAATACCTGATCTACATACGTCCCGGCGATGCCGTCTCTCTAACCATTCCTAAGCCAGCAGCAGCCGCTGACAATCAGCCGACACCAAACTCGGCGCGAGCAATCATGCCGGTGGATTCGCGGCCGGTCCGGGTGCGATGGATTCGGGAATTCACCCGGCCGGCGCGGCCCGGCAGCGCAATGGATACCCGAATCCACACCGCGGGTTCAAGGGGTGGTCGCAATGACTCTTTCCGTGGTCACGATATCTGGTGGCTTGCCGACGACCGAGCGGCGCGGCGGACTGGCGGATTGCCCCGGCTCGGGAGACTTGACGTAGCTAGGCGGCTGGTTCCTCGCGTGAAGCGGCGACGTCCGGCAAGATCAACGGCGGCCGGCGCGGCAATTGCTGCAGGACCTAACGTTGTGACGTAGAGTTTTCCGTCGACGTAGAGTTTGCCGCTCTATTTGCGGAAAAGCCTACCTCGACGGAAAAGGCTACATCATCACGACGGAACATTGACGTGCGCCCGCCGGAGAGTTGCCGGGTTCCGGATAGTTTCCGGTGTGATAACACGGGAAATACTCCGTAACGCGGCAGTCATCCGTGACCCCGACGGCACTGCTCCGCACCCGGCACGGGAAGTTTCCGGTCCACGGCAATCTTCCGCCAGGCACCCGCCGATTCACCGCGATCACCGGCCGGCTACTACCAGCACACGCCGATCCCCGCACATCACACGGCAACCATCCGCAGTAATCACTGAACCCCGCACTACCAGCCCCCACGCAGGACTTCGAATGCCATCCACATAGTCCGGCGGAAGTCCCGCGCCGCCGGCTCCCGCCGAAGTCGCACCACGAGTCCCACCTGCACCACGAGGCCCCGCTGAGCGCGATGAATGCCCGAATCC
>DATNEK010000261.1:0-13421 GCA_035553055.1 Streptosporangiaceae bacterium
GTCCGCCCTCTGCTAGGTCGGCAATCAGCGGGTCGGCGACGCTTTCTTCGTAAATGGCGCGGCCGACAGCCGCCATAGCCTCGCTGAGGCCTGGATCCCATGGGGTGGACCGTGGCGTCCCGGTCAAAGCGACGTGCTCTCGGTCGGACCGGACCCCTGCGAGGTAGTCGGCGCCGCTCATCCGCCACGGCGCAGCAGCATGGCGAATGATGAGCGAGTCAGCGATAGCGACACCAGGCCAGTCGAAGTCGCCGTGATAGCGCAACTCGCCACCGCCGGCGACGATCGCGCTGGCGAGCTGATTGAACGCGGTGGATGGCTGCCCTTCGGTACAGAGCAGCGCCGCGGAGCCCGCCCCGAGATCGGCGGCGGCCCGCCGGAGCACAGCCGGATTTTCGCAGACATAGACGTCAGTGGCTGGCACGCTCGGCGGCATCGTCATGAGCTGGTGCAGCGTGACGTAGAAGGGAACGCCTAGTAGGGCCGCGCCGGTCAGCCATTCGCCAAGGCCAGTGCCCGGCACGGGCAAGTTGAGTACGAGCACCCGGCTAGTGAGGTCATCGGTCACCACATCGCTGGTCTCCCACAGCGCACGGCGATCACCAGCCGAATCCGGCTTGGGCAGCTCGGACTTGATGGCCAGCGCGCGCAGTACCAGCGTCGAGGTGAAAGTCCCGTGGTTGAGCGCCTTGGTGTCTCCCGTGACTTCAGCGGCGAGCGCGGGCAGCAGAACCGGTGCACCCGCCCGGTCGACCAGGTGCTCAAGCACGCGAACCGACTGGGTGAGCCTGGCCAGCTCGCCTTGGTTGATCAGCCTGGTCAAGGTTCCGTCGGCCGCGATCTGGGCCAGCCAGTCCCTGTACCAGTCGCAGGAATCATGCAACGGGCTTCCACTGGCCAGGTCGATGGCGGCCTGGCGAGAAGCGCTGAACGCCTCGCGTTCTGCTCGGCGGTTCCGCAACGGGCCGTCGAGTTCGGACAACAGCTCCGGGAGTCCGCGCCCCGTCGTCTCGCGCACGGCGTCGTCCAACTCGGTGAGCCGCACCGTGATCTTGGCCGTTCTGGCGTCTCGGTACTGTCCGGTGATGCCGATGATCGCTTTACGTTCTGCTTCTGTGGGCTCGCTGACGCTGACCGACCGGGCCATGTCACCGCCGGTGCGTTCGAGCGACCGGCGTGCCGCCGCCAGCAGCCGACGGAACTCGCTCGCCCGGTATCGGGCCACGCCTGCGGCAGCGGTCATCACAACTCGCTGGCGGCGTAGTCGGCCATGCTCGTTTCTTCTTCGTCGTCCTCCTCGCCATCCTCGGCCGCCGCGTAGAGCGTCTGCTCGGCGCTGAGCGGCGCGTGTCTGGTCGGCCGGATTCCGAGAAGCTGACAAACAAGATCGTCGTTGTCGGCATAGCCGATGGCGGTGTCGACAAGCTGCGTCCCATCCCACAAGATCAGCAGGGACGACACGGCGTGCGAGGTCTTGTCATGATAAAGGTCATAATGCGCGATCATCGGAACGGTGTCGTATCGAACCCAGAGGTCATGCCCGGTCATGAACAGGTCGAGGTCGAACTTCACCGCGAGCCCGAACAGGTCCGGCTTATAGCGCTCGTCGATGCCGACGAAGGCTTCATCTAGCGCGATCATCCTTGGGCAGTGTTCCTTGGCCGATGAGTAGAGTGCGTTGGCGGCCGCGAACAACGGCAGGTGGATCGACGCGGACTTCTCGCCACCGGACATGACCGAGTGCTTAGCGCGGGTCAGCCGCACCTCGGGCTCTCCTGGGACACGCAAGAGCAGCTCGAACACGTGCCAGGACCGGTAGTCGAGCACACTGCCGAGTGCCTCGCGGTAGGTGGCACGCGGATGGCTGCCGCGGTACTCCCTGATCATCTCGCGCAGCAAGCCGCGAAGCCCGCTGAGCCGTTCCTGGCCGCCAGGCGCACGCTCAACCAGCCGGGCCGCGGCCCGTTGCATGTCGGTGATCCGGTCCGACTGGGCCCACCGGATGCCGACGGCAATGCCGGAAGACATCGGCTTTGACCTGGTGTCCGCGTCCATTTCTCGCACCAGGTCCCTGGCGGCGATGACACGACCGTGTATCTGTTGCGCCAGGCCCGCCAGCAGTTCATCTTCAAGCACCTGGCGTTCTCTTTCCTCAAGCAAGACGCCCTGGTCGGCTTCACGCTCAGCAATCCTGGTGGCGAACTCGGCAACCGGCTTGCGGCCCTCGTCGTCGATGACATGGACGGTCACCACGCCGGCTGGTTCCCAGTCGACGCGGTAGTCCTCGTCGCAGGCGGCTAGCGCATCGGTGAAGTCCTTGAGTGCCGTCGACATCCGGTCGGCGGTGTTCTTGAGCGTGCCCTCGGTGACCTGGCGCCCGCCCCGCGTCGCTGCCGCGAAGTCGTCGAGAATCTCGGCGACACCGGCAGGAAGAACTCGCTCGGTCACGGCCGCGGCTCCGTCCCGGCCATCGGTGTCGTCTTGTGTGGTCAGCGCGGCCACCAGCTCGTCGCAGGCATGTTCCTCGTCCGGCCAGAGGGCGGCGTCCGGCCACGGACTGGCTCGCGTGACCCCGAGCAGCGGGCGCAGTTCGGCTCGCGCGTACTGGCCGAAGTCCCCCGCCTGCGCGTGCAGCTCGCTGATGGCTTGCGCTAGCGACTCGCGTCCTGTTCGGAGGCTCTCCTCCGCGCGCACGGCGTTCTTCGACGCGTTCGCCGCCTCTTCATCGAGCTGGCGATAAGCCTCGGCAGCCGCATCGATCAGCTTCCCGGTCTGACGGATCTCGTCAAGCACCTGCCTTACGTCCGCCCCGAGTGTCTCGGAAAGCGTGCGGAATTCCGCTTCCAGCGCCCGTTGCTCGCCCTCCCGCTCGGTCAGGGCGCGCTCAGCCTCGGCGTAGTCCGCGTTCAGCCGGTCGATTGTCTTGGCCTGCTCGGCAAGGTCGTCTTCGGCCTGAGCCAGCTTGGCGCGTTCGGCGTGCAGTTGCGTCGCGGCGCCCTCGAACTCGGCGGCGGCGCGCGAGATGGCGTCGACCTGCTCGGCATCGGTCGGCATGCGCCGCTGAGCGGCCGCCTGCCGCAGTGACCTGCTCTTCGCGTCTACCTCGGCGATGGCGCCATCGTGCGCCTTTCTCGCGCCCGTCAGGTCCTCTCTGGCCCTGACCAGCAGCGCCGCCTGAGTGCTTACCGCCTCGGCTGCCTTCGCGACCGGCACGGTGGATGGCAGCTCCCCCTGTGCGCGCCGGAAGTCGTCTAGCAGCGCTGTGGCGCGCTCAAGTGCGTCCGCCAGCTGGCGTTCCTGGTCGGTCGCCTGGGAGATTAGCTCATCCTGCTCGGCGAGCCGGGCGCGGCGGCGTACTTCCCTGTTGGTCGCTCCGATGTACTCAGGCGCGGTCTTCGGCCGTGCTCCCGCATGCGGTCCGTAGCTGAACTGCGCCTTGGTGCTGACCGCCGGAGCTAGGGCGGGCCCGGCCACCGTGACGTCGTCGGTCAGCGCGATCGACCGCAGCACGGCGGCGATCACCTCGGCCGGCACCTGGTCCTGCTGCTCAGGCACGAGGACGTCGGCGAGTGTAGGCCCGACGGGCAGCCCTGCGGGAGGGTCGTCTCCGCCGGCCGGCATCGAGGCGATCAGGTAGCCATCCGCTTCGGCGGCCGCGAGCGCTGACCGAGTCAGCGCCGGGTCGGGGTGAACCCAGGCCGTAAGCAGTCCCGCGCCGTACAGCGCACCCTCGACCGCGGCGGCCCGCTCGCTGTCCAGGTCATCGGCGAAACGGACCAGCCGCCACAGCGGAGCACCAGGGCGGCCGTCCCGGCGGGCCGGGCGAAGATCGTTCGCCGCAGGCGCGTCGTCCTTCTCGGCGGCGATCTCGGCGCGCGCGGTGCGCAGGCTGTTCAGCTTCTCCCCCACCTCGCGCAGGCCGGTGGCCAGGTTCGCGCGGGCGGTGATCGTCGCGGTCTGGCGTTGGGCGGTCAGCCTGGCGAACACCTCAGCCAAGCTGGGCGCCTCGGCCTCCCCGATCCGGTCAAGCGTTTCGGCGAGCGCTGGCTCATCCTCGGCCGCGAGGACGCGGCCTGGTACACCAAAGGGGGACGGCGATCCCGTGCTGGCCGGGTCTGACGGTCCGGTCCAGCGAAGCGTCCAGGCCGCAAGCTCGGCCGCGATCGCCTTGCGGGATTGGGCCAGCCGTTCGCCGGCCGCCTCGCAGGCCTCCTGCTGCTCGCGCTCGGCCGTTTCCTTGCGGCCAGCCTCGCGCTCGGCGTGGGCTCGATTGGACTTGGCTTCGCGAACTGCTTCGAGCAACCGGCGAACCACGCCGACGTCATCGCGGCGAGCGACCGCCCGCGCTCGGGCCGTGATCAGCAGATCCTCCCCGCTGTCCACCGGTCCGAAGCCGTCATCGGCGATGCCGGATCGCTGGGCGGCTTCGGCCAGCTCGGAAGCGAACCTGACCTCGGCTGTCCGCGCATCGACAGCGCGGCGGCTCAGCCTGGCCGCGTTGTCTTCGGCGTCCTTGATCTGGCGTTTGTCACGGTCAAGCCGTCCGCGCTGGTGACCGATCTCCCGCTGACCGCTCTGCACTTCGCGCCGCTTGTCTTCTAGGCGCCCCTGTGCCTTGTACTCCTCGGAGTTCTTGAGCCCAGCCAGACGGCCCTGCAACTCCTGGCCTTCGGCGCCCTTGGCATCCCGCTCGGTGGTCGCGCGTTCCTCGGCCGCGACTGCCTGGCGGTATGCCGCGGCAGCGGCAGCGATCCTGTCCGCCCGCGTGGCCGCGGCCTCGATCCTTACCTGGACCCGGTCGAGCGCGAACCGCACGTGCGCCCGCAGATAGGCCGAGTAGTGGGCGAGAAATTCCCGCACCGCCGCGTTCGCGGCGACCAGATCATCGAAGAGCTTCTGCACGGCGGCCAGGTTCTCGAAGTCGCGGGCCGCCTGCTGTACCAGGTCATCGTCGACCGGACTCAGGCCCGAGGTGAGCGTGTCTGACACCTTCGCCGGATCGAGATCCTTGGCCAGCAATGGGCGGCGGAGAGCCAGCAGAAGGTCGAGAAGCTGGGCGTAGCGTTCCCGGCCAAGACCGAACAACCTGGCATCGATCGCGTCGCGGTACTCGGTGGCCGTCCTGAACCAGCAGCCCGGCTCCAGAACAGCCCTGAGCTGACGTTCGGTCAGCGGCCTTGAGTCCGTTGACAGCAGCCCGAAGTCGATGCCGACCCGCTTGCCAGTGACAAAGAAGGACGCCTTGACTCCATCTCTGTTGCGGTGCGCTCGCATGCCGATAATCAGCGTCACCGTCTCTGGCGGATCCGCCGGCGATTGGATGGGACGTGCGAACTCCATCCAGACATAGCCGTATTCAGACTCCTGCCCGCGATAGAGCAGGTTGGACTTCATGGTCCGGTTCTCGCCGCTGAACGGATCTAGGCGGCGCGAGTCGGCCACGCCGTCGAGCACGAAAGGAAACAGCACCTCAAGTGCCTTGGTCTTGCCCGAGCCGTTGTGGCCGCGGAGCGCGAGGCGACCGTCGGCGAACGCGAACTCCTCGTCCACGTAATCCCACACGTTGATGACACCCGCGCGGGTCGGCTTGAACCGGCCGGTACTCACGTCGCCTCCTCCGCGCCGCCGTGCTGGAACCCACCGAAGCTCATCGCGAGCTGGCCATCGCCGGCCCGGGTAATCGGCAAGGCCAGCTTGATGTTGCGATACCTCGCCGCCGCGGGGAGCACGAGCACGCCGCCCTCGACCGGCCGGAGCAGGCGAAGGTCGGCCAGGAAGGCCGTCGCGGCGGCGAGCAGGCCATGCGGGTCGTGCTGCCAGGTAATCGTGAATGAAGCGGGGCCTAGTTCGTCGTAGAGTTCGGCGATCATCGTCGCTAGCGTGCTGTGCTCGATCAGTGGGGCGGTGGTCGGCGGGACACCATCCGGAGTGACCGGCCCTTCGGTGCCGACAGTCAGTCCGGTGAATTTTTCCCCGTCTTGGGTTTCTGTGGGAACCGACCAGGCCAGTTCGTGCACCACGCCGGCGACCGGCAGCGCCGAGTCAATCCTGGCGAGCAGGTCGCGCTGGTCCTGCCGGTCAGGTGGCAGCTCAAACCTGGTCAGGGCCTGGTCGCGGTCCTCGATCAGATCCGCTATCTTCGCCAGCAGCAGCCCGGCCGCGCGATTGACCGCGCCGCCGCGGCCGGGGAACGGCTTGTCGGTGAACCGTCCCCCGCTGTCGGCGAGCATCACACCCTCGGCACGCCGCTCCACCGGCATGCCGGTGAGCCTGGCCAGGTGCTCAGCGACTCCGCGCGCACGGAGCGCGTCCGCGATCTCCGGCTCAACCTGGGCGAAATAGACCACCGGGTATTCGAGTAGCGCCCGAGCCGCGCGCTGCTCAGCGGCGGCGCGCTGGGCACCGCGTTTCGACGCGACGAACGGCGCATCGAGCAGCCCGGCCGCGCTGGTCAGGTGCTGCAGCGGCCTGGCCGGCTTGAACAGCGAGGCGCAGATGTCGTGGTCGATGTCGTACAGCGCGTCTCCGCGCTCGCTGTCTTGTGCCCACGCCTCGAGCGAACCGTCGGACAGTCCGAGCGCACCGCGTTCTACCAGCCAGTCGAGCACGTCGACAACGGCTGCCTTGTGCGCGGTGACGCGCGCGTCAAAGCCTAGGCCGTCAATGGCGTTCGCGGCCGGGGTGAAGGCCCTGACCAGGTCGGCCAGGCTAATCTCCACCCGCGAGCGCTGGAACGACGCGAGCACCAGGCATAGGTAAGCCAGCCGCCGCCGGTCAAACGGCTTGCCGTTCTTGGCGAACATCGGGCCCTGCGTGGCGTCGAGCTCGTCAAGTCTTCTGACCAGCCGCACCTGCCGGGTGGTCGCGATCAGCGTGTATCCAAGCAACTCGCGGAAATCCTTGGTCAGCTCATCGGCCCACCGCAGCACTGCTTGGAGTACCCCGGGCCTGGGCCTAGTCGCGGTGATGACGTCGTGCGTGAGCACCAGCCGCACGGCCTGCTGGTAGGAACCGAGATCGCTCTGCGCGACCCCGGCGGCGACACCTGGCGGCGCCATCAGCGCCGCCCTCTTGACGTGAGTTCGAGCCGCAGGCCGGGCAGGTGCAGGACGCCGCCGCTGGTGCGGACCGCGCTTCCGGATGCCGAGGGGACCAGACGCATGGTCAGCACGTCGTTGCCGCCCGACCCGCCGGTCACCCGACCGGTGACGACGGTCCGCGCCTGGCTGGCCAGGGTCAGCAGCCGCAGCAGCACGAGGGTCTCCGCATCGTCGAGCGCCCGATCGTGTGCGCCGGATTCGAGCAGCCGGATCGCGGCGGCGCGCTCGGCCGCGCGCTCGGCCGCCTGCTGCCGCCGCAACTGCGCCCGGAGCCCCGAGTGCGATCGCACCGGTTGGGGAACACCTGGAGCCGGCGGCTTACCGCGCCGGAACAAGGTCACCGAGATTTCCACGCCAGGTGCGTACCACCACCCAGCGCGCTCAGATATCTGCTCGGCGTCGTCGTGCGCGACGCCAAGGTGACGAGCCGAACGCAGATTGAAAGCCGCTGACATCAGCGCGTACGCGGCGCCTTCGTCGGGCGCGTTGAACACCCACTCGGCCAGGTGCCGCAGCGCGGACGCCCTGTTCACCCCTCCCCGCTGAGCCTCTGTGACCTGCCGCAGCAGGGCGATGACGCCAGATACCGCGGTCCGGGTAGCGTCTCGCAGCCCAGCCGCGCGAGATTCGGCGGGCCAGCCTGGTGTGCCGATCGCGGCGCCGTCCGAAGCGAACCAGGCGCGCAGCGCTGCCCAGCGCCTGCGCCAGTCATCCACAAGCTCGTCGTGGCTCAGGAATGGCCGCTCATCGGCCCGCGCGGCCTGGGCGAACATGAGCTCCGCGCTTCCGGTGCCAGTGCCGGTGCTTGCCTCTTCCACCTCGGCGACCGTCGCCGCGAGCCTTGGCAGGTACCGATCAAGCTCGGCCATGAAGTCGGTCATGTGGGTCAGCAGCGCGTTCTTGTACCGCAGGAAGACCTCTGGCGAGGTATCCGTCGAGCGGACGATCTCGCCGAGCGTCAGGTGGAACTGCGCCGCCCGCCGCGACATGTCATCGAGCACAGTGTCCAGCCGCGACAGCCTGCGGTAGACCTGCTCGCCATCGCCCGCACGGATCGCCGCGACTAGCGACTTCAGGTCATCGAGTATGTCGGAGAACACCAAGCGGGACAGGTTCGCGTCCCTGATCCTGGCCCGCAGCACGTCCTCGACCGCCGCGAAGGCACGGTAGCCCAATTCGCTGAACTGGTACACGGACTGACGGTTGCGGTATCTGGCCAGGCTCCCCGCCCGGGAGGCGTCCTCAAGGCGGTGCAGCACCCCGTCGTCGGCGAGCGCGTCCAGCTTCTCCCTGAGACCACCATCTAGCCGTGGAGTCTCCGGATAGACGGCCGCCAGCTCGGCGAGCGCGGCCGCCACCTCGTCCGAATGCGCCTGGACCTGGTGCACCGCGCGGAGGCGGTCGAGCGCACGGAGCACCCAGAGGTAGGCCACATGATCATCGCGTCTGGTGAAATTGAACAGCCGGAATCGATCGCTGACCGCAAGCGAGTCGAGATCCAGCGAACTTCGCCCGACTGGGTCAGCGCCCTCACCGGTCTGGTCTGCCATTGGCTGATCCCACGTCCTGATCACATAGCCGGCTGCGCGCTCGCGAACATGCTATGTGCGTCGAATGCGAATAGCCGTGACGATCGGCAGGCCGGTAGCCCTCAGCGGTGAGGGCTCAGGCAGGAGACGGAGCGCTGGAGAGCTGGTCGGTGAGGATGCCCCTAAGTTCATCCATAGACTCGCGGAGTATCGTCGGCAGGTCCGCTTGGCCTGGTTCGCTGATCCAGCGCGCGAAGCCAGTCTTCAGCACGGCGATACCTGTCTCGGCGGCCAGGCTCGCGGCCGACCCGGGGATGCCACGGTCGCGAAGCGCGCCATTCATCGCCTCGGCGAACGCCGCGAGCTTGACCTGGACAAAGGCCACTACTTCAGCTGAATTCAGCTGGATCCTCGCGGTCGGCGACAACTGCAACGGTCCGACGATGCTGTCGCTCGCCGCCGGTCAACAGCACTACGGTCCAATGCCGCAGTCCCTACTCAATGCCCAGACCCACGTCACCCGGCAATTCCGGCAACCACCCAGGAACCGGGCACTGGATTCAGCTGGCACCCCCGATCCCGGACGCCCGGCCGACGCGCCGGGCCACGTGCTGCCGCCCGGCGCAGCCGCGACCCGTCCCCGCGCTGCGGCAACTCTCCGCGATCATGTACCGCCTCAGGATCCTGGAGACTTGACCGCAAATATTCCGTTTTTCTTCCACGAACACGCCGCCCGACATGATCACGGAGACTTCCCGCGCACCCCGGCTCCGCCGCCCGCCGAAGGACCGCCACCAGCCTCGACCCGAACGGTGTACACAGGATTGATCAGACACGCAGGATGTCTGTGATCCGCATCGCGGTCTCAAGTTCGTGCGGAATGGCTGCCAGTAGGTCTGGAAGTAGCTTGTGTGCTCTGGCAACGTCAGCGGGGCTGGCTGGCCGCCGCCCGAGCGCCCGATCCACGTTGAAAGCGACCCAGTCGATGCCGACCATCATGGGCATGCCGAGGTCTGGTGCGGTGAATTCCGTGTCGTCTCCTCCGGCCGCCCGGTAAGCCCTTACGACCTGCCGTGCGACGCTGAAGTCCTGCCAGCGCCCCATAGACAGGGCGACATCGGCCAGTTCGCGGCGCGGTACCACCGGCGACGCGACGTCCCAGTCGCACAGCGCCGGTCCGAGTTCGGTGGCGATGAGATTCTTCTGATCGATATCCCCGTGCGACAGGATCTCTTCGGCGGGCCGGTGACCATCGGATAGGACGAGTTCGGCGATGGCGTCCACCGCGGCGGCAGCGTTCTTCATGAGCGCCGCCCATTCGACGCCCTCGCTCGCAGCCGCTTCCGTCAACTCGGACCAGGTGGTCGCCGTGTTGACGTTCGGCACGGGAAATAGCTCGCGATCATCAGGCTTGATTTCCAGGCCATGCAAGACGGCGAGCACATTTCCGGCCCACGTCGCTGTGTCGGCGTCCACGACCTCGGGCGGGAACGGCCGACCTGGTACCCACTGGTGAACCCGGACCGGCACCTCGATTCCGCCCTTGTTTCTCACCCAGGCCAGACAGCCGCCGGTTGCCGGGTTGCGCACCGGTGACGGCGTGGCTATTCCCGCCTCGATAGCGAGCAACTCAAACGACCAGGACACTTCGAGCTGTTGCTGCCACCGCTCGACGCCCCATGGATTGACCATTTCCTTGACGGCGAAAGCGCTCGCGCCCGCGTTCAGGCGGTAAACCCGATTGGACCAGGCACCGCCCACCTGCACCCAGCCCGCGACTGGCCAGTCCAGGCCGAAGGCCGCGATCACCGCCTCCGCATCCGGCGCGTTGTCCTCCCGTTCCACCGTGCCGATTATCCCATTCCGGCAGGTCGCCGCCCACACAAGTCAGCGGACGCTCTGGCTGGGTTCAGCAGTTCTGCTCGACAAGGCCGCCTGGTCCGGCGCCGCCGATAGCCAGGAATCCGCCCCTGCCCGGTATCGCGGTGACCGCGCTCAGCAGGTTGTCGATGGGGGAAGGGCTCGGTGCCGGCACCTGGGTCCAGGTCCGGCCGTCCCAGTGTTCGGCGAGAGTCTTGCGCCACAGGTATCCGATGCTGCCGACTGCCCAGGCGTAGTCGCGGTCCCTGGCGGCGACCGCGTAGAGGCGGGCTCCGCCGGCGGGGGCGGGCGTGGGCAGGATCGACCAGACCGATCCGGTCCATTTTTCGGCAAGGGTCCTGACCTGGCCTTTGCCGGGTCCGCTGATGGTGCCCACCGCCAGTGCGGACCGGGCCGATGTTGCGGTCACGCTGGATAGGGCGGGACTGCCGCGATGGGGATTGGCGGCCTTGCTGACCGACCATCGCGCACCGTTCCACCGCAGGGCGAGAACCCGCCCGCCCGACAGCGAGTCCCCGCCGACCGCCCAGGCCTGCCGAGCCGACCCGGCCGCGACCGCATACAGGACGCTGCTGGTCTTGCCTGTTCCTGGATCAGGGCTGGCGACGCTCCGCCACCTGGTGCCGTTCCAGTGCTCAATCAGGGTGCCGGTCGGGCCAGTTCCCTGCTGGCGTGAGCCGACCGCCCAGATGCTGCGGGCCGATATCGCGGCGCCGCCGTTCAGCTCGTCATTTCCGGTGCCAGGGTCCGGGGAATTCACGACCCGCCACGTCGACCCGTTCCAGTGCTCAATCAGCGTGTGCTCGGGCCCTTCGCCCTGCGCCTCATTGAACGTCTGCTAGACACCGAAGGCCCACACATTCTTTGCGGAGATCGCGAGCATGCTGCGCACGAAGACATCCACCGCCGCAGGGGCCGCCTTGGGGTTCGGCACCGACTTCCACGTCATGCCGTCCCAGTGCATGATCTTCGCGTGGCCGGTAAAGCTACCAGCGCCAGCCCAGATGTCCTTGGCCGACACGGCGGCCACCGCCTCGCCGCTGATCGCGGTGGACGTTACCCGCCAAGGGCACAGCCGGGCGGTCGCGGTCGCTGCCGTGCCATGTCGGCCAGCCGCAGGGAAGCCAGCTACCGCTACCGCAGCCGCCACCGCCACGGACCGCATCGACATTCTCGTCGCGACCACGCCCGTTCCAGCAATGAACCAAGAACCCGCAAGCTTGCTGCCTGCCACCAGTATGACGCGCAGCCTGGCCCGGAGGTTTACCCATCGCCCGGGGCCTATACCGGCAGCCGGGCTTGGCCGCTAGACAGGGCAGATAGTGACCAAAAGGATGTAGCTCCCCGGATCAGGTGTTGCTAACGTGCCATTGCCGATATCTGAAAATTCGATCACGAACCGTATGCGTTGTAGTGCCGAGGAGTAGTCATGAGATCCCGCAAGCCCGGTTCCCACCTTGTCGGCTTGTTCGCAACGCTGACTGTGGCGGCCGGATTGCTCGCATTCGCGCCTGGCCCTGCCTCCGCTGTCAGCTGCCCGGAGGTCAACCCGACTACTCACGCGGTGTCGCCCCCGCCCTCGGCGGGAGTGGACTGGCAGGGGTGCGACCTCACTGGGGCTGACCTTTCCGGTGCCGTCTTGAACAGTTCGAACCTTGACCAAGCGAATCTGACCGGCGCCGACCTGAGCTCAGCCTCCATGGGAGATGTGACTCTAGTCGGCGCGGTGCTGGCGAATGTGAATCTGACCGGTGCAACCCTGGGCGGCGCGGAGCTGAACCGAGTGTCGTCAGGCGGCATCACCGGAGCGCCGGATCTGCCTGTCCCCTGGATTGTCGAAGGCGGCTATCTCGTCGGCCCGACCGCCAACCTGGCCGGGGCGAACCTCGGCACTGCCAACCTGAGCAGTGCGGACCTTGACGGAGTGACCTCTGGCGGCGTTACTGGGACGCCGGCGCTTCCGCCGAACTGGATTCTGCTGGGTGGCTATCTAGTCGGTCCTCGCGCGAACCTTTCGGGAGCGAACCTTGGTACCGACGACCTGAGTACCGCCGACCTGAGCGCGGTCTCGTCCGGCGGGGTGACGGGGACGCCGGTCCTGCCCGCGAACTGGAATCTGATCCAGGGTTATCTGGTCGGGCCAGGCGCTTCGCTGGCTGGTGCGAACCTGGCCGGAGCGGACCTGAGCGGCGTCGACCTGCAGGCCAATGACCTGCCGCTTACGGACCTGACCAACGCTAATCTTCGCGGCGCGAATCTGACCAACGCGAACCTGCTGACCTCGACTATGACCGGCGCGATCCTGACCGATGCGAACCTGTCCGGCGCGAACCTGGCTGGCTCGGACATGTCCGGGGTCTCGTCCGGCGGAGTCACCGGTACGCCGGGCAGCCTGCCCCCGAACTGGTTCTTGTGGAATGGCTATCTGATCGGGTCAGAAGCCGATCTAAGTGGCGCCGATCTCACTGGGCTAGATCTGTCGAATTCCAATAACTACTCGGGAATGGATCTTAGTGGGGCCAACCTGACCAACGCGAATCTGAGCAACGATTTCCTAAGCTCCACAGCTTTTACCAATGCCACTTTGACCGGTACCAACCTGGGCGGGTCGGTCCTGCAATTTTCTTTGTCGGGCGGCATCTCCGGAACGCCATCGGCTCTGCCCTCGAACTGGGAGCTCGTCGGGGGATACCTGATTGGGCCGTTCGACTTCTTGCAAAACGCGACTCTGACCAATCTCGACCTCTCGGGCCTTTACATGTTCAGCACCAACTTCACCGGCGCCAACTTGACCGGAACCAATCTGACCGGGGCCGTGCTGCAAAACGCGGTCCTGACGCGGGCCAACCTGACCGAAGTTAATCTGACCAACGCCAACATGACCAACGCGGTAACGACGGACGCGATCTGG
>DATNEK010000262.1:0-2666 GCA_035553055.1 Streptosporangiaceae bacterium
CGCGATTACCGAGAGCTATCGCTTTGGCACGATACTGTGCCTGGTTCGTTGCGGCCTCGGCCCGGCTTGCCCGGAGACCTCGACGTCGACGTAGCTATTGTGGGCGCCGGCTTCACCGGCCTGTGGACGGCGTACTACCTACTGTCCGAAGACCCCCGCATGCGAATCTCTGTCCTAGATGCCGAGATCGCCGGCTTCGGCGCGTCTGGACGCAATGGCGGATGGTGTTCCGCGCTGTTCCCGACCGGCGCCTCGGTAATGGCCGCACGCCATGGCACTGATGCCGCTCGTGCGCACTATCGGGCGATGCGCGACTCGGTGCGCGAGGTCGTTCGCGTGGCCGAAGCGGAGCGGATCGACGCGGACATAGCGCTCGGGGGGACGGTCGTACTTGCCAGAAATCGTCCGCAGTTGTCGCGCGCCCAAGGGGAGGTTGAGGAGGCCGAGCGGTTCGGCCTTGGCACGATGCTGCTCCGTGCGGAGGCTGCCCGGGAACGGCTGGACGCTGTGAACACGGTTGGTGGCACCTTCACGCCGCATTGCGCGGCGATCCATCCAGCGAAGCTTGTCCGCGGCCTCGCTGAGTGTGTCGAACGGCGAGGCGGTCGGATCTTTGAAGGCAGTCCAGCCACTGCGATCCAACCTGGCCGGGTCGTCACGGCGACAGGGATTGTCAAGGCGGAGGTTGTCGTACAGGCGACGGAAGGCTATACGCCCACCCTCGCCGGACAGCGACGCCGGATCGCTCCGGTCTATTCGCTAATGATCGCAACGGCGCCGCTGCCAGCTGACGTCTGGCGGGTCATCGGCCTGACGCACCGTGAGACCTGGAGTGACTACCGTCACCTGATCATCTACGGCCAACGAACAGCAGACGACCGCATGGTCTTCGGGGGGCGCGGTGCTCCATATCACTTCGGCTCCCGGATTCGTGCGTCATTTGATCGGGTGCCTCGAGTCTTTGCCGCCTTAGCCCATGGCCTGGCCTTGCTCTTTCCAGTGCTTGCGGACGTCGAGATCACTCATCGTTGGGGGGGTCCTCTCGGTATCGCGCCAGACTGGCAGGCATCCGTCGGGTTCGATCGCTCAACTGGGCTGGCATGGGCTGGGGGATACGTCGGCGATGGTGTAGCCGCCACCAATCTGGCTGGCCGCACCCTCGCGCGGCTGATTCGCGGCGACGACGACGGCCTTACGCGCTTGCCCTGGGTAGATCATCGTTCGCCGCCGTGGCCACGGGAACCAATGCGGTGGCTCGGCGCCAACGCTGCGTTGCGCGCGATGATCCTGGCCGACGCTTTGGAGGAGCGGAAAGGTCGACCGTCGCGAATCGCTGGCGCAGTCGACTCAATCCTCGGCCGGTAGCGATGGGTCGGTTCTGCGGCCGGACCACTCAGTGCGCAGGCGAGTCCAAGGATGCTGAGTGCACCGAGCCTCACACAGGCGTTGGGCGGACAGTGCTACTGCCAGAGGGTCTCGGATCTGACTCGATGCCGCAGGCAGCACAGCGACGCGCTGAGATGGGGATCAGCGTGAGGCATTCGGGGCACTCGCGCGTCGTCGGCGTCTCGAGGATGCCGCGGTTCCGCCGCTCCGCGAAGTGGTTCATCGGCACTACGACGAAGAAGTAAATGGCTGCAGCCACAAGGAGAAAGTTGATCACCGCGTTCACCAGGTCGCCGTATCTGAACTCGCTGCCATTGATCGTGAAGGTGAGGCTGGAGAAGTCTTGCTTGCCGAAGATTGCGGCGATGAGCGGCGTGAGGATGTCCTTAACGAAGGCCTGCACGACACCGGTGAACGCAGCGCCAATGACCACGGCGACTGCCAGGTCGATCACATTGCCGCGAGCGATGAAGTCCCTGAACCCTGATACGACGTCCTTGATGGCCACGCTGTCTCCTCAATCGGGCAGCCGGAGCATCCTTACGTGCTGCGGCTTCTTAGATTCGTCTGGCCGACCACGGCCTCGAAGTCAGACCTGGTAACGAAGCGCCTGCTCTCGAGGCTGGTGATCGCGGACCCAGTCCGACGTGCGCCGAAGGCCGTCGCGCAGGCCAACTCGCGCGGACCAACCCGTTAGCTCGACATTTCGTCGTGTCGCAGACTAGTCGCTCGACCTCGCTCCCAGTCGGCCGAAGCCGACTGTCGTCGGTAATGACCTTTGCATCCCTGCCCGAAACCTCGATGATGAGTTCGGCCAGCTCCCCAATAGAGATCTCCCTCCCACTTCCCACATTTACGACTTCGCCCAAGGTGCGGTCAGTCGATGCCACCGCGAGGAAGCCGTCTACAGTGTCGGTGACGAATGTGAAGTCCCGCGTGGGTGTGACCGAGCCGAGTTTGATCTCCGTGATACCGGCGTGCAGCTGGCCGAGAATCGTTGGAATGACCGCGCGCGCCGACTGGCGCGGCCCGTAGCAGTTGAACGGGCGTACGACTGATACCGGAAGCTCAAAGGCATGCCAGTATGACAGCGCCATCATGTCGGCACCGATCTTCGAGGCCGAGTAGGGCGACTGTGGCTGCATCGGGTGGGTTTCCGGGATCGGGACGGTGCGTGCGGTCCCGTAGGTCTCACTCGTTGACGTGTGGACGAGGCGTGCATTGTTTCGTCGACATGCCTCCGCGACATTCAACGTGCCGCCGACGTTCGTCTGCACGTA
>DATNEK010000263.1:0-21577 GCA_035553055.1 Streptosporangiaceae bacterium
GGGGTGCGCGGATTGGACGTCGGGGTGCGCGGATTGGACGTCGGGGTGCGATGGATTCCCGGATTCAGTGCGCGCTTAGCCTGTTTAGTGATCTGGTTCTGGCCTGCGGCTTCGCCGCAAACGAGGCACTCGCCCGCTGGCGCCCCGGCGACGGCAGATCAACCTCAGCCGCGCGGCACCACACCACCACCGCCGCCACGGCGGCCCGGCACCGCCGGACAATGTCAACGCCGGGCCCGACGATGCTGTACCCGGCCACGCCAAACCCGCCGCCGCCCGCCACCGGGCCGTTACATTTTAAGAATTCCTAGCATTGCGATAGGGCAGCGCGGCGCCGGAGAATTCCGCCAGTAACTTGGCTTTCCTGATCGCTGCCACGGCCAGGGCCTTGTCGACCGGCGCCCGTGTGGTCCCGGCGTGGTAGCTGGCCCGGGCGCTGGCCCCATCCGTCCATTCGGTGACTTTGCCGAATGGCTCGACGCTGTCGAACGATAACCAGAAGCCTGAATTGCGGAAGATAGGTTACTTAACCGTACCTTAAGTACACAAAACCAGCCCGTGAGGCCCATCTTTAGCACCTAGCACGCCGATACTTGCTCACTATATGTCGTTCCTGCGATCCTTTTATACCATAGCGAACGAATAAGTCGCAGATTCCGTAAGTAATCTACCTTTTCTTTTAACTTATTTAGAATGCCACGATAAGGTTAGTTAATTTGGCAATCCGAGAGATGTGCTACCTCACTAGGCGCAGGCATTATAAATATTTAGCGCGGGCGGGCTCGCGATTATGCGACAAGCCGTATCCGCGAAATTCTGAGGGGGCTTCTCGTGTCGTTAAGATCGAAGCAAGGTTCGGAAAATGTAGCGCGGGTACTGCGGCAAGCCATTCCCGCGCGCGGGTGGCGACGATATGTCATCAGCGGCCTCGCGGCTGCGCTGGTGGTATTCGGCACGGTCGCCGCCGTCAATGCGCAGCCAACGCGGGCGCACAACGCGACCGGAAAGTTCCTGTCTTTCGCGATGCCAGCGAGTCCCGGGCTGATGGGATTTCAGCAGGGACTAGTCGCGATCTCCGACAGCACCATTCACTACGTCATCGGCGGGCACGGAGATGTCCTTGTGCTCCTGCACGGCTGGCCCATGACCTGGTGGGAGTGGCACACCGTGATGCCGAGCCTGGCCAAGCACCACACGGTGGTCGCATTCGACCTGCCGGGGCTCGGCGACTCGACAGTCCCTACAAGCGGCGGGTACAACGCGGTCGACACCGCGCGGCGGCTGCACCAGGCCGTCACGGCGCTGGGCTTCGGGCGTATCTCGATCCTCTCGCATGACCTCGGGGTGAACGTCGCTTACGCCTACGCCGAGCTCTACCGGAACTCGGTAGCCCGGCTGGCCGTGCTCGATTCTTTGCTCAACGGGTTCGGCCTGGAGAGCGTCTACGGCTTCAGCTTCCACTTCCGGCTGAACATGGCCGCGCCGCCGACGCCGGAAGGCATCATCAACAACCACGAAGCAGAGCGGGCGTACCTGAACTACATGTACACGTTGAGCGCCAAGCCGGGCGCTATCACCAACGAGGACAAGAGCATCTGGTACGCCGCATACGCCAGTGCCGCGAACCGCGAGGTCGGGTACAACTACTACCGAGCGTTCCCCGACAACGAGACCTACAACCTCGCGCACGCCACGCCGAAGTTGACCATGCCAGTGCTGGCGATGGGCGGCGAGGACAGCTTCGGGACCGCTGTGGCAACGTCCTTCGATAACGTAGCCATGGACGTGCACGCAGTCGTGGCGCCTGGCTCGGGTCACTACATTCCCGAGGAGGATCCGGGGTTCCTGGCTGAGTGCGCGAATCTGTTCTTCAGCTCGGCTACGCACGCGCCAACTGGCTTCGCTGCCTGCCTGGGTTAGCGCGCACTGTTCACAGCAGATCGGGCGGGCACGGCCCGGTGGCGATCATAAAGCTGCCAAGCATTGTGATCATCATCTGGAGCCGTGCCCGCCCTTTACCTACGGAGCCGGGCGCCTGTGCCGGGATGGTGAACATCCCGGCACGGGCAGCGTCAGATCAATCGGCTCGTCAGATGTAGAGGGAGTCGGGCTCGAGCCCGCACAGGATCCGCCCGTACAGCTCGGCGTTAGTGTCCGGATGCATCAGGGCGTGCATGGTGACCGCGTTGATGTCGCGCTGGATACGCTGGATCGGCTGGTCGCTGTAGATCGATGAACCGCCGCTAGCGGTTGCCAGGATGTCCACGGCTTCCTTGCCGAGCTTACATACCGCACCGAGGTCGGCGCGGGCGCTGACCCGCTCCTCAATGGTCCACGGGGAGTTCTCCGCGCCCTTGGTGTCGACCATCGCGGCCAGGCGGTGGGCGTGGAACTCCGCCTCATCGATCTTCATGACCGCATCGGCGACCTGCAGATGCGTCAGCGGCGCTTTGGCCTGCTTGTCGTACCCCGTATAGGTGATCTTGCGCTCGGGCAGCCGAGCGAAGAACGCTTCCTTTGCGGCCTTCGCCAGGCCGAGGACGCAGCCCACCGAAGACGCGGAGGCGACGGGCAGCAGGGGCGACCGGTAGATCGCGCTGGCGGCGCTTTGCGGCGAGGCGGACTGACCCTGCAAGACCGCACCGATCGGCAGCACGCGCTCCTGCGGGACGAACACGTCCGTCGCGACCGTGCTCACGCTGCCGGTGCCCTTGAAACCTGAGGTGTACCAGTCATCGATGATCTGCAGGTCCGAAATGGGCACAAGCGCGACGACCGGCATCGGCTCGCCCTCGCCGCCGATGAGGATCGCGATGATCTCCTGCCAGTGGCTGTGCAGCGCCCCGCTGATGAATCCCCACTTGCCGTTGACGACGACGCCGCCGTCGGTCTGGATGGCCATGGCGCTTGGGCTCAGTGTGCCGCACACTCGGACATCCGGAGTCGAGAACACCTCGTCCTGGACCTGGTCAGGGAACATGCACGCCATCCACCCGGGAATCCAGTAGACCGATGCGACCCACGCGGTGGAACCGTCGCCGCGGCCGAGCTCAGCGGCCACGTCAACCAGAGTTCGCGTGTCGGACTCGTAACCGCCGTAGCGCGCGGGTATCCGCATGCGGAAGATGCCCGCGTCAGCCAGGGCCTCAATCGACTCCTCGTGAATACGCCGATTCTCTTCCGACCAGGCCGCGTGCTTCTTCAGCAGCGGCACGAGGTCGGACGCGCGCTTAACAAGCTGTTCTCGCGCCGGAACGTCGGTCATCCGCATTACATTCTCCTAAAGGCTATTGATCGGAGTTGATCAGGCTCAAGGGGCGCATGTCCGTCCAGTTCTTCTCGATGTACTCAAGGCAGCTGGCGCGGGAGTCCGTGTCGTGAACAACGGTCCAGCCCTTCGGGGTAGGCTGGCTGGCCGGCCACAGGCTGTGCTGACCCTCGTGGTTCACGAGCACCCGGTACGAAGCGTCTGGGTCTTCGAAGGGATTAGCCATGGTGATCCTCATTCCACTAGGAAATGCCGCCAGCCTGGCAGACCGGGCCGCGCGCTGGCACCTTCGACATTGCGCGCGAACCCGCTGGCGGATAGGCGGCAGGTGATCCGCAATTGGGAACCCGGTGACCGCGACGGCCAGATGCGGAATGGACAACGATTTGACGCACGGCCACGCTTGCCGCCGACCAGCAGGCGCATCCCAAGTCCGAGCCTGTCGCGTTACCGCGCATGAAGCTCGGGCCGGTCAGCGGCTGCCGGTCGGCCGGCGGCCGGCCCCGCGCCACCTACCCTCCTGCTCGCGTCAGCTAGCCGGGTCGCGCGGGCTATTCTGGTACACGGCGAGCCGCCATAGGCCTTCGCTCTTGACCAGGATCCAGGACGCGCGGATGGCTTGCTTGCTCGACACCTCCTTCTCGCCTGGGCCGAGCACACCACCCACGGTCAGCAGGGCAAACGCGCCGGAGCCGAGCGGCTTGACGTCAAGCGGCGTGCCCGTGACGGTAGTTCCCTTGTACTGGTTGGCGTATCCATCCTCCATGAACTGGCGGATGTCGTCGCGGCCCTTCTTGTACACCCCGGGCAGGATGAGCGTCCCATCCGGCGTGAATAGCTGGGAGAAAGCCTCGGCGTCATGCGCGGCCCACGCGGAGACCAGCCGACCTGGCACCGCGGCGATTTCCGCCATCAGCGAGTCCGGCATCTTGCCCGCGGGCGCGGTTGCTTCAGTGGTCATACTTCTTTCTCACTTCCCGTGGAGGACCCGGATTTGCCTAGGGGCAAATCCGGTCACGACTCCATGAAAAAGTAGTCGTCCTGGGGGCTTTTGTACCTCTCTCAAGATGCTGTCTCCTGCAGGGCTTTTCTCCCCAAATGCCTTATCCTTGATCCGATACTCCGTTCGGCAACCGCGAAGGTGCAACGCCCGGTACCCGACACCAGGATTGCGGCATGACAACCATTCGCGGCGCTCTGCGCGACCTCGTTATGTCACCTGCCCTGGTCGACGTTACGTTCGCGAAGCGCGGATTCTCTGCCGAGCCGTCCGCGGTGACCGAGCACCTCGAGGCGGTTCCGCAAGCGGTGATCTGCGGCTTCGAGTGGGGCATCGCGGCGCGCAACCAATGGGAGGTGGAACGCAGGCTCGACATGGTCGCACCTGAGCTGCGCGGCTTCGCGTACGAGGGGGCCACGATGGCCTTCACCATCCTCGATTCGATGGGCCGCGGCCACCGCGCTCGTGACCTGCTGCTCGGGCCGGGACGGCCGCATATCTTCCTTGCCTACATCGGCATGGGCTTCGCCATGGCGCGGCTGCCCAGGCCGGTATGGAAGAAGGTGCTCCCTGACCTGACCGGATGTGAGTTCCACCCGACGATGAGCTGGCTCGTCGTCGACGGATACGGCTTCGACCGGGCTTACTTCGACACCAAGCGATGGGTGGACGCGCAGCACACGCCGGCGCCGTACCCGTGGGACGGCGCGCCCGACTACTTCCTGCGCGCCGTGGACCAGGGCATCGGCCGGGCGCTGTGGTTCATCTGCGGTGCGAACGTAACTGACGTGGCTGCCGCGGTTGGGCGGTTCGCCAGCCATCGGCATGCGGACCTGTGGAGCGGGGTGGGACTGGCCGCCGCGTTCGCAGGCGGCAGCGACGCCAGCGGCCTGGCCGCGCTGCGCCGTGCCTGCGGGGAGTACTGGACCGAGCTCTCCCTGGGAGTCGTGTTCGCGATCAAGGCGCGGACCTACGCCAACTTCCTGCCGCCCCACACCGAGCTAGCAGGCTCGGCCCTGGCGGACCTGTCCGCGCAGGCGGCCGTCGCGCTCGCCGACAGCACCAGCCCGAACGGCCGCGGCAGCGACGTCCCCGCCTACGAAGTGTGGCGACAGAACATTCGCGCCCGTCTTGCGGCGCGATGACCTCACCGCCGTACCCAGCCGCTAACGCTGACAACCTCGCGCCACGGCCGGTCCGGCGCACGCCGTGACCTGGCCCGCGAGCCAGCGGCGGCCAGCAAGTTCAAAGGTGCCTGGCCTCAGCGCAACTGGAAGGCTAACGAAACATGGCACATCCGTTCACCGATGACGGCACCGTTCACAGCGACCTGATTCTGCAGCAGCTCACCGCTGGCGACGCCAGGCCGGTCCTGGTGGCAGACTTCCAAGCCTTCTCATCGGCTCCCCGGCTCAGCCACCTGATCAGCACAGGGGCGCAGGGCCAGCCGGTGTACCAAGTCGATCCGCTCAACGCCTTGTCCGGTGACCGGGCCTACATGTCGCTGGCCGACATGGCGGCCGAGGCCGCTGAGGTGTTCGGTCGTTCTGAGCCGGCCGACGGCCCGGCCTCCGTCATCGGCTATTGCAGCGCCGCCGCGCTGGCACTGCATGTAGCGACGCTGCTGGCGCGATCTCGGCCGACCGTAGCCGTGCTGCTGCGGCCGTCCTGGCCGGATACGGAGATGATCACGAGGCAGTTCGCGACGCTGGTCGCCCACCTGAGGACCAGCGGTCGATCGAGCCCGGTGCTTGACGGTGACCCCGGCGAGTGCGTGGCCAACATAGAGCAGGTGCTGCGCGCCGACGTGGCGGCCCTGGCAGCCAGTCAGGGACTCGAGGGCGCGGAGGACACCTTCGCTGAGCTGCTGATGACCTACCGGTCTTGGCTGTCGTTCCTGCTGGCATGCAGGAACGACCCGCGGTCCGCTTGGGCCGACGGCGGCGCCGCCGTGACCGTGCTGACCGAGCTGCCGCAAGCCTCCGTACCCGGGCTGAGCCCCGGAACGGTCAAGCACGAACGGCTGCCCGAGCCCGACGACAAGAACCCGGTCACGCCCGAAGTCGTCGATCTCGTAGTGGCTCAGGTCACCAACCGCTGAGCCGCCCGCGCGCCTGACGCGACCTCGCTGGAGATGACGAGTTCGTCGTCACCGACGAACTCGTCCCGGCCAGCTATCTCACTCGAACCGCTCGCGGATCCGCTGCCGCCACCGCTCGTATCCAGGCTCCAGCCCGCCCTCCTCAAGCAGTACCTCGACCGCCTCCTCGGTGACCGTGGCCGCGTCCTTGGCGGACATTCCGCACCACGCCTGCGCTCCGGCGTCGGTATGCGCCGTTTCGAGGCCAGCCAGGAGCCGCGCCTTCGCCGCGAACGCCGCGCCCTGCGCCCCGTCCGGCGCGTGCTCACCCGCCAGCTTGCGCATCAGCATCAGATCCCCTGGGTCAACGCCGCCGGCGTAGACGCTAGCCAGCGCCGCTCCGCTCCAAAGATCGCCTCGGCGATGCGGAGCGAACTTGCCGATCGCGTCGGCCACTCCGCGGACGTCAGATCCGTTGACGAACCACAAGGCCCGACCGATACCCTGGTCAATCGCCCTGCTGGCGTATTCGGCCGGCTCGAATAGCGGAACCCGCGCCTGGTGCTGCCGGTGAACATACTGGCTGGTTCGGAAATACGCCTGGTGAAAGCCATAACCGTCAAGGGCCAGCCAGCACAGCACTTCGTCCTCGGGCATGATCGCGCGCCAGCGAACTGAGGGGAGCCGCGCCATTGCCCAGCCAACTCCGATGTGAGCCATGTAGACGTGCGGCTTCGCCGGACCCGCCAGGAAGTCCTTGACCCAGTGCCGCCGGACAGGCAGGAGCGCGTCCCGCACTGCCAGCGCCATCGCGCAGCCCTCATAGGCGAAGCCGCGAAATGGCTTCTCAACAGCTTCGAGCGACGACTCCATGTCGGTGATACCGCGACCGGTCAGTCCGTACCCGAACCCGGTGAGGAACATCCCGCCGACCGCTTCCAGGTTGGCCTGCTGCGAAGCGCCTGGCGCGTGAAATCCACGCCTGGAGAAAGTCACATCTCGCGGATCCGGTGCGAAGATCCGGTTGCGCAGCGAACCCATCAGCGTCGGCTTCACTTGCTGCTCCTCACGTTCCGGTGAAAGGCCTGCGCCCGCCTGTCGTGGCACAGCGGGCTGGTCTCAAGCTCATGCCGCGAAACGGTAGACGCCAGGCCATCCTCGCTGGTCGCGCTCGACTGACGCTTGGGCGCGGATACAGCAACGAGAGATTTGCCGATGAACGCTTTGTGGTGATCTGATGGCATTCGGTGAGCTAGAAGCGGAGGCGATCATGAAACTTCGGAACCGGCGACGCGGGTCGCTGGGCTCACGGGCGACATGAATTTGTCACGAGTCGATTCATGAACCGCTAACTGTACGCCCGAAGCTGCTGGGCAGATGCTCAAGACGCGCAGACGTTGTCAGTACGATACATGTGAGGACACGAAGATGAGCACCGAATCCGGAGGAATGCACATCGAACTCCTCGGGCCGCTGTCCGTGCACATGAATCAGGTGCCGGTCATGCCAGCGGCCGCCAAGCCACATCAGGTACTGGCGATGCTCACATTAAACGCCGGGCGCGTGGTCACGGTGTCAACGCTGATCGAGGAGCTGTGGGGGGACCGGCCGCCGCCCAGCGCCCACACCACCCTTCAGACGTACATATTCGACCTGCGAAAGCGCCTGGCGAGCGCGATGGGACCTGGCAAGGACCCGAAGCGGGTGCTGCGCACCACGCACGTCGGCTACCTGTTCGATGCCCAATCCGGCCAGATCGACATCGACGAGTACGACCGGCTCGCCGAGGCTGGCCGGACAGCCGCGGCCGGCGCCAACTACCGCGGCGCGGCCGAATTGCTGGGCCGCGCCCTAGCGCTATGGCGTGGACCGGCGCTCGTGGACGTGCGCAAGGGCAGGGTGCTCGAGCTTGAGGCGATGGCGCTGGAAGAAAGCAGGCTGTCGGTACTCAGCCGCCGCATCGAGGCGGACCTCGCTCTGGGACGGCACGCGGACATATTGGGCGAACTGACCGCCCTGGCGGCCAGGTACCCTCTCGATGAGAACTTCTCCGCGCAGCTGATGATGGCGCTCTACCGCACTGGCCACACGGCACGCGCGCTACAGGCGTTCTGCCGACTGCGCAGTTCACTCGTCGACGAACTCGGGATTGAGCCCTCCGCGCAGCTGCAACGGCTGCAGCAGGCGATGTTGTCTCGGGATCCGTCCATCGACGCCGCCTGAACATCGGCCGTACTGCGCTGATCCGGGCCTGAACACGCAGGTCACGAGTATGATCCAAAACAGTTAAGCGTATCCGATCCGCTGCGACACGCCGGAAACAACGCAGATTGACATGTCATTACGAAACGCGGTACAAGAGGACGCATATCTCCAACCAGCGGAAGGTCGCCGCGCGACCGTCGGTCGGCCGCGCGGCCGTCGGTTGGCCGTCCTTCCCTAGCTGTTCACAGCGAAGTACCCGGATACGGAAATTGGCTATCTGATGAGAGCGAAAGCTCTCATCAGATAGCCGTCAAGGTGAAGGTTCCGCCCGATGATACGGCTTTTAGAGCAGCGACGCCTCGACGGCTCCGGTTCCGCCAAGGAACCGTGACTTGCTGAACATCCTGGTGGCCGAAGACGCGGCCATGATCCGCGGAGCGCTCGTCGCCCTAATCGAACTTGAGCCTGACCTGAAAGTCGTGGCCGAAGTCGACAAGGACAGCGAGATCTTGCCGACGGCGCTGCTCTATCAGCCAGACGTGGCGATCATCGACGTCGACCAGCCTGGGTTCGACGGGCTCACGGCGGCAACACAGCTTCATGGGCGGTTGCCGTCCTGCCGGACGCTGATCCTGACCAGCCTGGGCCGCCCGGGGCTGCTCAGGGCAGTGCTAGCCGCGTCGGCGGGCGGGTTCATCCTGAAGGACGCCCCGCCTAGCCAGCTCGCGGCGGCCATCCGCAACGTCGCGTCGGGGCGTCAAGCGGTGAGCCCGGATTTCGTTGTACCCACATGGAGCTCGAACAGCGTCCCGCTATCGCCACGCGAGCACTCGGTCCTGCGCTTGGCCGGGGATGGCGCCGAGCCAGCGGAGATCGCGACCGCCATGCACTTGTCCATCGGGACCGTGCGCAACTACCTAACGACCATCGTGGCCAAGTTGCACGCACGCAATCGGGTTGACGCGATCAGGAAGGCGTACGACATCGGCTGGCTGCCTTGACCAGTCCGATCACGCAGGGAGAACCAGCATGGGCAGGCCACCTTGCACTCGCAGCGACAGCATAGCCTCGGGCTTGACCTCGTGGCCTGGCACTAGCCCGAGTCGGAGCTTGCGCGCGACCATGATCGCGACGAAGGTCGCCTCCATCATGCCGAGGTGGCTGCCGACGCAGACCCTGGGTCCAGCGCCGAATGGGATGTAGGCGTACCTGTGCGTAAGCTCTGCCATGGCCTGCTCGAACCGCAGCGGGTCGAATCGTTGCGGCTCGGGCCAAAATCCCGGATGCCTGTGCAGCGTGTACGGGCAGATCATGACGTCCGCTCCGGCCGGTACCCGGTACCCGCCGACCTCATCAGCGGCGACCGCGCGGCGGGTGAGTGCCCACACCGGCGGGTACAGGCGCATCGTCTCCTGGATGACCATCGTCGTGTACGGCAGCCGATGCAGGTCATCGAGCACGGGCAGCCGGTCGCCGAGCACCTCCGCCGCCTCTGCCCGCATCCGCTCGGCGACCTGCGGATGCTGGTCGATCAGGTACCACGCCCAGGACAAGGTGCTCGCCGTGGTCTCGTGACCCGCCAGCAGTATGGTCAGCAGCTCGTCTCTTAGCCGACGCCGCCGCACGTTCGGGTCGGGCTCGTCGCGGTAGGCGTCGAGCAGCCGGGTGATAACGTCGTCCGCGCCCGGCTTAGCGCTTCGCTCGCGCTCGTCGACAAGAGCCATAGCCGCGTCTTCGAGCTGGCCGAGCGCGGCGTGGAAGCGGCGGTGACGAGGGATCGGGAGCCAGATCGGCAGCATGCGCAGCGTCACCATCTCGAACATGGCCTGGTCCTGCACCTCCTCGAACGCCTCGCCGAGACTGTAGAACGGGGCGAGGTCAGCATCGAGCAGCGCCTTGGCGAGCACGCTGAGCGTCAGCCGGGTCATCTCCGCCACCACGTCGACGGGTCCCTCGCCGATCTTGGACTCAAGCCTGCTCACTAGCACGCTGGCTTCATCGGCGATCAGCCCGGCGAAAGCGCCGAGGCGGTCACGCCGAAAGGCCGGCTGAATGGTGCGGCGCTGCCGGCGCCAGAGCTCACCCTCGCTGGTCAGCAGGCCGTCTCCCAGCAGCCGCTTGGCCTCGGTCAGCCCCATGCCCTTGTGGTAGTTGGCCGCGTTATCAGCCAGCACGTGCTTGGCGTGATCTGGGTGGTTGAAGAAGTACAGGTTCTTGGGGCCCATCCGAAAGCGCACCGCGTCGCCGTATTCGTCGGCGGCGTCGGACATCAGGCTCAGCCGGTCCCGCCAGAGCTTGCCCATCAGCGACGGCAGGTCCCGCATCGGGGTTACCGGGATAGAGCGGCGGGGGGCGGCGTCGTCCAGAGCCTGCCGCACCGTCGCGCCCGCTGGCTGTTCGGCGGTCACGATACCTCCTGGTAGACCGCTATGTCCCACTTGCCAGGCCGGCGCAGGGCCGGGCGATGGAAGCGGCCGCCATGAAAGAGCAGGGCGTCGCGGGTCGGCTCATGGCCGCTGGCAAGCACGGCGCCGAGGAAGATCGAGTGATCGCCGCCGTCGTAGGTAGCGGCTAGCTCGCATTCGATCCAGGCAAGCGCCCCGTGAATGAGCGGCGCACCGGTGTGGGGCGCTGGCGACCAGCCGACGATGTCGAACTCGCTTCGCCCACGGGGCCGCGAGTGGTCGGCGAAGTAGCGCGCCACGTGCTCCTGGTGCCCGGCCAGCACCGAGAGCGTGAAAGATCCGCTGTCCAGAATGGTCTTGTGGATGGCCGCCGTCCGCTTGACGCAGACCAGCACCAGCGGGGGCGACAGTGAGACCGACGTGAAGGAGTTGGCCGTCATGCCCTGCGGCGCGTCGCTCTCGGCGGCCAGCACCGTGACGCCGGTCGCGAACTGGCCGAGCACCGTGCGCAGCGGAACGGCCGCGGTCTGGCCGTCCGGGCCGGCCTGGCCGTCCTGGCCGCGGCGAGCTGGCCCGTACCGCGGCAACCCCCTGACCGTCATGGCCTGTCCCCAACGCGCACCCGGGCCGAGCCCTCGGCCCGGCTCACTGGCTGCGGCGCCTTGATCGCGTACCCTTCCAGCGCCGCCCTTAGCGACTCCGGCACGCGCGCCGGGGTGACCTCGCCTGCCTTGCCGCGCATGCAGGCGACCCGCTGCTTGCCGCGCGCGACGAGTTGTTCCATCCCGCCTGCCAGGCTGACGTAATCGAACGCGAACGCGATCTGGGTCTGGGTGAGTTCCTCCAGCCGCATCCTGATCGACAGCTGGTCGAAGGCCGAGATCTCGGCCAGGTACTCGCACTCAGCGCTGAGCGTGAACAGCTTGAGGTCGTTACGAAGCTCGATCAGTACGTCCGGAGCATGATCCAGCAGGAACATCTCCCGGCAACGGCCCTGCCAGCGCAGGTAGTTGACGTAGTAGACGTTGCCGACGAGATTGGTTTCCTCGAAGCTGACGATGTGTCGGTACTCGTAGTACGACTTCACTTAAATCTCCGCTTCTGTGAGGATGGCGAAGACGACTGGCGCCGCTTCGTTACGGACGTGAGTCACGAATGTCGCGATACTCGCCGTACCTGCTCTGAGCAGCACCCACCCGCCGGGCGGCGACTCGCGGAGCGTGACCGGACCTGGCATAGCCCGACCGACCTTGCGCAGGCACTCGATGGCGCCCCAGGCGCGCGTCGCCGACACCGCGAGATCCTCGCCGCGCTCCCGCGCCACGAGCTCAGCGAGAGCGAACTGTTCCGCGCCAAGCAAGAGCTGCCATTCGTCGGCCGTCCGGCTCGCGACAACCTCGGCGTCGCAGCCGACCTGGCCGGCCATGGCCACCGCCAGGGTCAGGCCCGCGTTATGCGAGACCGAGACGCTGAGATCGGCGTCTACCTCTGGCTTGCCGTCGCGGCGGTACCTGACTACGGCTCGCCGGCCAAGGATCCGGCTCAGCGCGATCTCAGTCTGCTTGCGCCGCCCGTCGCGGTTGCGCGCGCGCTGTGGCCCGTCAGGCTCTACTACGACCCGTGGCACCTGCGGGTAGAACTCCGCGAGCTGGCGCTCAAGGAACGGGCCGAGCAGCGCGGGCACCCAGGGGCCGCTGCCGTCCTGCTTGCGCACCGCGCGCAGCCGCAGGCCCTCCCAGCGTTCCACGAGAGTTCCGTCAGGGTCGCGAACGTCCAGGTCGTAGGTGTAGCTGTCGCCATCGTGATGACGCTCCCTCGCGTCGAGAACCACCTTCATGGTGCCGTCACGCGGCACGCCGGGGTAGATCCTGGCGACGCCCTCGGGCAGCAGCGTCGCGTTCGGCACGCAGCATTGGATCGCGTGCATGAAGGCGTCCCGCGCCCCCGGATCGCCAAGCAGGAGGCTGGCGGGGAGGAACGCGCTGAACCAGTTGTCGGCGGGAACCGTCGAGATCTCCGCGACGCAGGACGTCGCCGCCATGGCCCGGTACCCGAGGACCCGCTGGAACCGCTTTCCCTGGAACAGCATCCCGCCATACAGGTCACGCCCAGGGTCGATGGGCACGCTTGGCAGGTCGCTCCCTAGCCCCGCCCGCCCAGACCCCGCCGCCCGCCCAGACCCCGCCACCCGCCCAGACCCCGCCACCCGCTCGGACCCGGTAGTCCCGGCGTCCGTGGAGCTCAGCTCGGGATCGGGTTGCTCTTCTGACAGCCAGCGCAGCGTCGCGCTGAAATGATCGACGGCGAAGCTGGTGTCACCACAACGAATCACCACGTCAGCGCTGCCGCCTCGATTGAGCGCCGCCACCCTGATCCCGGTCGAACTGCCGGGAGTGACGACGATCGGGCGACGGAACTCGACATCCTCGAGCACCAGCCGACCGGCCGCCGACGCGTGCGAGGAATCGTCACCCAAAATCGCCAGCGCTGACACGGCCTGCGTCATCGCCTCGATTCCGAATACGGCGGGGAACAATAGCTCGCCATCGAGCGCGTGGTCGGCCAGGTACAGGTCGCTGTCGGTGGACAGCTCCGCGTCGGTGACCAGCTCGATGCCCGGGTAGTAGACCTGCGGCCGGTCAAGGAACCGAGCCAGCGGCAGCTCGCGCGGCTCAAGTGCCATCGTCGGCAGACCACCTACCCGGCCCATGACCACCAGCGCGACCGGCAGATCCGGCGTCGAGATCAGCTCGAGCAAGGTGGCGATGCCCTCGTCGACCGTGATCGGGCTGATGCCCTCGCGAGTCAGCGACTCAAGCACCCCGAGCCGCTCGCCCATGCCGGCGCCGGCCCATACTGACCATTCCAGGGCCAGGCAACGGCACTGCGGCTGCGCCAGCGAAATCCGGCGGGTCAGCTCCGTCTGCCAGTCGTTGGCGGTGGCGTAGTCCGCCTGCCCGCGCAGCCCGGCCCGCCCGATGATGCTGCCGAACGTAACGAGCAGCCGCAGCGAGTCGAGGTTGAGCGCGTCGAGCACCGCGTCCAGGCCGGCGATCTTCGGCGCCAGCGTCGCGGCGAACGCCGCCTCGTCGAGCTGCGCGATTGGCTTGGGCTCATTTCGGCCGGCCCCGTGAAGCAGAGCCGTCACCGGCCCTAGGGTGGCCGAGATCTGTGCCACCGCCGCCTTGACGTCGGCCCGGGATGTCACGTCGGCCCTGGCGTAGCAGTAGGCGACCCCGGCAGCCTCCATCCGGCTTAGGTTGGCGGCCAGCTCGGCGTCGGCTGCCGGGTCGGATCGGCCAAGCAGCCCGACCGCCGCGCCGGTTTTGGCGGCGATGGCGAGGGCGCATTCGGCAGTGATGCCCTTGCCTCCGCCGGTGACCAGCAGGACGTCGTCGGTGCCAAGCGGTGGCGTGCTCTGCGTGCCCGCGCTGGCGATCGGCCGGAGAACGGGTATCCGGCGGGTGCCTGCCTCGTCATAGTGCACCTCGCTGAAGCCCGTGGTGCAGGCCACGTCGGCGGCGATCCGGTCGACGGCGTCCTTGACCGCCTCTGCCGACATCGCCGCTTGGATCGGCATCGTGACGACGCACGTCGAGACTGCGGGAGCCTCTAGGTGCATGGTCTTGGCCAGGCCAGCGGCACCGCGCCGGTCACCCACGACCACGAACCGCGCCTGTGCGGCCTGCGCCGCGTGCGCCGCATCCAGCATCAGCCCGACGTGCCGCTCGTCGCAGTCACTGGGCAGGCACAGCAGCACCCCGTCACCGAGCTCGGACCCGCGCAACGCGTCGGCCAGCGGCCCGGCAAGCGGATGTCCTGGTGTCGCGAAAACGCGCCAGTCGCCCGGCATCGCCGCTACCACGCGGGGTGCCCTCACCTCCTGCACCAGATCGATAGCGAAGGCACGCACCCAGGGTCCGACGCCCTCGGGAAGCCCGCGCTCAGCATCGCCGGGCAGTTCAGTACTCGCGAGGTCGTCGATCATCTGAGCCAGGTCCGCCAGGGTGGCTGTCGCGAAGCTCGCGGTCGCCGCTGGCGCGGATATGCCGAGCTCGCGCGTCGCCTGATTGACAACCTGCCCGACCGTGATCGAGCTGAAGTGCAGATCGTCAAGCGGTCGGCTGTCCGCCCGCACGGCCTCGATCGGCAGCTCGGCTCGCTCAGCCATCAGTCGTCGCAAGAGATCGATACTGGGCTCCGCCTGACCGCCCGCCGACTGACCGTCCGCCGTGCCGTTGGTCGGCTGGCCGTCCGCCGCGCTATCGTCTGCGCGGTAGCTAGCGTCGTCTTCGGCTGGTGCGAACTCGCATGGGCTGGCGAAGAACCTGAATTCCTTGTCAAGCGGCAATGGCCTGGTGAACCGGTCGCGGAACAGCATGTCGTGCCGCACCGGCGCGCCAAGCACGTAGGCCGCCCCGACCGCGGAGAGCAGGCCCGTGAGCGACGCGCTGTCCGTGTCGAGCGCGACGCACGGCATGCCTGGCGCGATGTCAGCCGCCAGGCTAGACAGCACCCGCCCGGGCCCGACCTCAAGCAGCAGGTCGATGTCGGCTGCCATCAGGCGCACGGCCTCGTGGAAGTGGACCGGCTCGAGCACCTGCCGGACGAGCAGGTCGCGCAGGTCAGTGTCGGGTAGCAAGGCGTCACTTGTGACCGTGGACAGCACCCGGCGCGCGAGTGGCTGGAACGTCACGTCCGCCAGGTAGGTGCCGAGCCCTTCAGCCGCGGGCGCCACCGACGGGGAATGGAACGCGTGTGACACGTTGATCCTGGTCGTGGTCATGCCCTGACGCCCTGCCGCGCCGCAGACCCGGTCGACGGCGTCGACCGGACCGGATATGACCGTCTGGCGCGGGCCGTTGTAGCCCGCGATGACAACGGGCTCGCCGCGCAGCATCGGCTCGACGTCTGCCGGACCCGCCGCCACGCTGGCCATGGTGCCGTCGCCAGCGCTGGCGTGCGCCATCACCCGACCGCGCGCCGCCGCGAGGTCAAGCAGCGCGGACTCGCTCATCCCGCCGGCCCAGTGCAGGCTGGTCAGCTCGCCGAGGCTGTGGCCGACCGCGGCCGTTGCCTCGATCCCGAGCAGGGAGAGCACCCGCAGGCCGGCCACCGATGAGGCGACGATGCGAGGTTGTGCCACGGCGGTGGCGACCAAGTCACCATCCGATGGCAGCGCGAGCGCCTGGTAAAGCTCGCGCGCCGGATCGAGCCGGCGCGCGAGCGCACCGCCGTCGTTGCGCTTGCCCGATCCCTGGCCAGGGAACAAGTAACCGATCCTGGGTGGCGCGGCACCCCGGCCAAAGAATATGCCGGCCGCCGGGTCGACGACGGCCTCGACGTCCTGCTCGAGCATGGCGGCAAGTGCGGTGAGACGTCGCGTCGCGTCTTGCGGTGACGCGGCCACGATCGCCGCGCGAACGTCCCGGCCGGCCAGATCCTGCTGAAGGGTGGCGGCCAGGTCGCCAAGCTCGGCGAACGCGAGCTTGGCGGTCAGGGCGGCCAGGGAGACTGCCCGTTCCCGCAGGTCGGCGGACGTGTCGGCGTCGAGCAGCAGGATCTCGCAGTCCTGCCGCGACCTGAGCAGCGCCACGGTGCGCGGGTCGAGGCTGGTACGGCGGGTTCCGTCCCGGTTCTCGAGGACTACGTGCGTGTCGATCCCGCCGAATCCCATCGCCGAGACGCCTGCCCTGACCGGATGATCAGCTGGCCACAGCTCGGCTGTGAGCGGCACCCGCAAAGCCGGCCGCGGGCCCGCGATTTCCGGGTGTGTGTCGTGGTGAGCGGTGGCCGGCGGAATCACCTGGTGGTGCACGGCCAAGGTGGCCTTGATCAGCCCGGCGACTCCGGCGGCCGCCTTGGTGTGACCGATATTGCCCTTGATCGTGCCGATGGCGGCCGGGTCGCCGTCCGGGCGAGCCTGCCTGCGCGCCTGGCTCAGCGCGCGCAGTTCGGTCGCGTCGCCGACGGCGGTGCCAGTGCCGTGCCCTTCCAGGTAACCAACCGTGCCGATGTCGAAGCCAGCGACCTGGTAGGCCCGCTCGACAGCGAGCCGGTGCCCCTCCACTTCCGGCCTGGTGATCCCGCCCCGGCCGTCCGAGGCGTAACCCCAGCCGGCTATCGTCGCGTAGCTGCGCAGACCCTTGGCGTCCGCGTCCGCCTGGCGCAGCAGCACGAGCATGCCGCACCCCTCGCCCGGCCAGAACCCGTTGGAGTGCTTGTCGTATACCCGCATGTCGCCGGTCGCCAGGGCGCCGGTCTTGGCGAACCCGATCACCTCGAACGGGTCGATGCTCAGGTCCACGCCACCGACGATGACCGCGTCGATCTGATGGGAAGCGAGCGCGTTGCAGGCCACGATGACGCTGAGCAGCGAGGACGAGCACGCGCCGTCCACGGTGAAGCAGCCGCCTTTGAAGTCGAACTGGTTGGTAATGCGACCGGCGATCGTGTTGGCAAGACCTCCGGCCAGGCTGTCCTCGTCGATCGGCGGGAACGGGGTCTTGTACCGCCCTTCGAGGTCCCGCATGAACTCCGCGAGGTCGCCGTCGCCCCAGCCGTGCTCTCGCAGCGCGGCGCTGACCACGCGCCTGACATAGGGCCAGCGCAGCCGCATCAGGTTCGCTCGAGCGAACTCCCCGGTCAGGGTGTTGCCGATGATGACGGCCGTGCTCTGTCTTGGGAGCCCGTCGCCATCGGCGAACCCGGCGTCGGCCAGCGCCCTTGAGGCGGTGTCGAGTGCCAGCCAGTGCGTCAGGTCGGTAGCTCGGTAGGTGCTTCCAGCGATCTTGAAATGCACCCGGTCGAAGTCGAAGCCCTCGATCACGGCGGCGTTGCGGCTATAGAACCGGTCGGGTGCGGCCGGGTCAGGCGACCAGTAGTCCGCCAGGCGCATGCGCTCGTCTGGCAACTGCCGGAACGCGCGGCGCCCGGTGAGCACGTTGGCCCACAACTCGTCGGGATTAGCTGCGTCGGGATACCGGCAGGCCATTCCGACGATGGCGATTGCCTCAGTCACGAGGCCACCGCCTGCTCGCCGACCCGGGCATCGACCTGGCCGACGGCGGCTACCGCGGTAGTCGCCTGCCGCTGCGACCGTTTGCTGATGAAGCTGGCGACCCACCAGCCGATCCCGCGGACGGCGCAGACGATCGCCAGGGCGTAGAACAGCGTGTACACGATGTTGAACGCCATCAAGATCCCGTAGACGAATGCGGTGGCGCTGCCGAACATGAACATGGCCATCGGCTTGGATGGGGTGGTCGCCGGGTCGGTGATCATGTAGTTGCTGAACAGCACGAACGCGACTCCGGTCATGACGCTCAGCGCCGTGTTGAGCTGGACGCCGAAGATCAGGTGCCGCAGGAAGGCCTGGATCGCGAACGCGCCCATCCAGCCGACGATGAGCGGAGTCTTCTTGGTGAGCAGCGCGTTCAGCACCGTGCCGGCAGTCAGGATGATCATCGGGATCATCAAGCGGAAGTACGAGTTCGCCCACTCGGTGAACATGTACGGCGGCGAGATGCTGACCCAGTTGCCTAGCACCAGCAAACTGACGACGATGCCAAGGTTGGACGGGTTCATGTAGTGCCGCATCCTGCCCTTGATCGGCGCCCTGAGCACGTGCTTCTGTGCGACGGCGACCACGACGCAGAACATCACGGGCCACCACTGGTTGTTCGCGTAGAGCAGCATGTTGGCGGCCAGCCCGGTGATGTGAGCGGGCAGGAAGAACGTCATGCCGGCCTTCGGTCCTTCGCCGAGGAATCCCGGCTTGCGGTGCTCGACCCGCGCGCTGATCACCTCGAAGACCGCCTCGGTCGCGTAAGCCGTGATGACCGCGAATATCGGCCACAGGTACGGCTGCTCCCAGCCGAGCACGGTGTACCCAAAGATGTTGAACACGCTGATCGAGATCGCGAAGTTGCGAAGCGCCAGGTAGCGCGGGTCTTTCCAGCGGCTGACCTCGCCAGCCTGGCCCGGTTTCCCTGCTTGTTGTGCTGCCGGGACACTGGCCACCGGCTTAACAGTCGTGGTCATCGGCTCTGAGCCTCCTGTGCGGTGGTGGTGAGGTAGATGTCGTGGTTGCCTGGACTGAGCTGCAAGGTCTGCTGGTGCAGCTGGCCGCTCGGGTCGCGCCAGTGAATATGGACGGTGACCATGCCGCTGTAGCTGCCGAGGCCGAAGTGGACCTCGAGACTTGACTTGCCGCTATGGCCGCTGCCGCCGTCGAGCTGTGAGATCTGGGTGTGCCCTGGCGTATCGATCTGGACGGTCGCCCCGTAGGCGGGGGTGCCGATGTCCTGAAGGCCGTGGCCGGGCTGGTCACCTGTGACCGGCCGGTACAGGTGCAGGCCGAGGTAGTTGCCGACCTGCGGCGATTCGTTCGCGTAGAAGGCCGGCGGTCCCCACTGGCGCGCTACCGCGAAATCGAGCCTGCCGTCGCCGCGGGTGTCGGCGATGGCGATACCCCTGGTCGGGGTCGGGACGCACAGCCCGAGGTTCTTGCTGATGTTCGCGTAGTGCCCGGGCGAGTAGGCGTAGAAGGCGATGCACTGGTGCCCGGCGAGGTCATCGCCCGGCTGCACCAGCGGCCAGTTAGCCGGGTTGGAAAGCAGGTCGTCATTTGTCATGGCCATTTCCTGCAGCCACGGCCACCGGTTGATCGTTCCCTTGACGAATCCGTCCGACTGGACAACGTCCAGATGACCGCTGTTGAGGAAATCCCCGAACTTAACGTCCCAGGACCAGCCCGTCCACGCCATGCCGACTTGCTCGGCTTGCTGGGAGAACGGTGCCATGCCACTGGAAAGGTCCTTCTTCATGGCGGCGTCATTGACGGCCTGGTTCATGAACACGAAGTTGCTTTCCTCAAGCGCGTACGGCGTGGTGATGTTGCTCACCATGAAGTCGAACTTGCCGTTGTCGTTCAGGTCACCGAAGTCGACGCCCATCCCCTTGAACGAGCCCTTGCCGACCACGAACGACTTGGGTGTGAACGGCGCGCGCACTCCGATCGCCTCGGTGAACCTGAGCTGGCCGGGAGCGGACCGGTTGTAGAGCAAGTGGCCCTCGCCGAAGTCGTTGGCGATGTACAGGTCCGGTAGCCCGTTGCCGGTCAGGTCGGCGCTGCCGGCCGCCAGCGTCCACCCGGTGGCATCGGTGTACGGAATCGCCTTGGGCTGCTCGACGTAGCTGACTGTCGGATTCGGGCCTGAGGTGGCGCCTGCCCACAGGTACATGTGGTCACCGCCGCCGTTCTTGGCGAACGAAAGCGAGGACGGCATCACCACGTTGTTCAGGCCGTGCGGGTCGAGTACGGCCGAGTCAGGGAAGTAGTTTCCTAGGAAAATGTCCGGATGACCGCTTCCGTCGAAGTCGGCGATCGCCACGGCGTTCGTGTTCCAGTCTGGTCCGCCATATCCCTGCGTCACGTGCTCAGGGACAAGTTCGTTCGGCTTGTAGGCGCCAGGGGACGGCGTTGTCGCAGTGGACCGCGCCAGGAACATGATCGGAGTACGGCCCCAGTAGTACACGAGGAAGTCGGTCCGCCCGTCACCGTTGAAGTCCCCCGGCGCGCAACCCATCGGCGCCATCGCACTCGTCATCGGCAACGGTGCTGGGTTCAACACGAACGGTGTGAACCTATCCTGCGGTGGCGCCGTCGGCGCGTACGTGACGATCACGTCGTCGGTCCTCGGGTCGACGATGCACATGCCATCGTCCCGGCCGTGGCCGGTCACGTCGGCGAGCGCGGTGCCTGCACCGACCGATGAGATCCATGAACGCAGGTGATAATAGGCGGGATTCACCTGGCGTATGGTCTGGGTGGGGTGGTAGCCGGGGGGCAGCGCGATCGGCATTTGCACGAACTTATAGGGCGCTGCCACCTTCTTGATATCACCGTCGAAGTTCGGTGGCTGTCGCGCAGCATTAAACAACGCCAGAATCACGGCTATAGCCAGTACGCCGGGCACCACACTATAAAGACGGGAAGTGGATTTGGGCGCAGTTGCGCTCACAGTCAGCTCCTGATTAATCGTCGGTAGGATTAACCCATCAGGCGGGTGAGGCCGGGTAAGGCGCTCGCCTTACCCGAATCCCTGGCAGGCAAGATCACATCGACCATGAGAAGCCCTCACATTCAAGCCCGTTAATAGATTCAGGATGAGGGCCGCGGCGGAACATTCCTTCTCTGACCTTGCTCGATCAGCGCCAGAGCGGGATCCTCGGCCGTGTTGTCGTAGGCGACGAATCTCAGCTCGGAGCTGTAGCGCTGGTGCTGGCGGTCGGTGAGCCAGAGCTGGCCCAGGTCGGGGAGCATCTCGGTGATGGTGTACTCGGCGTGCCCGGCGGCCGCGGTCTGGCGGACGTGCTTGGCGAGCAGGTTGACCAGCACGATGCTGCGGAAGTCGGCGGCGGTGGGCTTGAGCTCGACCGGAACGCGGTAGAACACCCGCTCGGGCAGCTGATGGACGCGCCGCCAGCGCCGCGCCTGGTAATACCGTTCCCGCTCGTCCTTCACGAACGCCCAGCCGGTGTCCGCGACCTGGAAAGTCCACTGCTCCCGGCTCAGCACCAGCTTGTCGATCGTGATCCGCGGCCGGTGCGCCGCC
>DATNEK010000264.1:0-11646 GCA_035553055.1 Streptosporangiaceae bacterium
AGGATGGTGCCGTTTCTGGCCGCGTGGTGCTCGGCGGCCCAGTAGTCGAACCAGTGCGGGCGCCCCCACGACAGCTCGCCCGGTTCTGGCCGGACCCCATCGGGTGCGTACCAGTCAGCGCCCTCCCAGCCGCTGACATCGCGGAAGCAGGCGCGCTGTTCAGTCAGCCGCGCGTGAATCGGCGACAGACGCGCACCGCGCGCGGTCTTGGTCGGCCGGTTCGGGTAATGGGTCGCGTAGACGAGACCTAGCGACTCGACGGTCCTGGTGGCCCGATAATCGGGGTTCGACTGGTACGGGTGCAGCCGGTCGATGTTAATACCGGTCACGTCGATGTCCGGGGTGCCCGCAGTGATCCATTGCGCGATCGTCCGGCCGATCCCGCCGCCGGTCAGTATGCCAATGGAGTTCAGGCCCGCGGCCACGAAGTAGTTCTTCAGCTCGGGCGCCTCGCCGACGATAGGAAGTAGGTCCGGGGTAAAGCTTTCCGGGCCGCAGAAAAATTTGCGTATGCCAATCTGCTCCGTAATGGGAACTCGCGCCATGGTGGTCTCAAGGTAGGGACCCATCCGATCCCAGTCCGGAGGCAGCTCGCCAAAGGAGAAGTCTTCCGGGACGCCCTCGACCCGCCAGGGTGCGCAGACAGGCTCGAACATGCCGAGCATCAGGCCACCACCCTCCTCCCGGTAGTAGCCGTAGGACGCGGGGTCCTCGAGTACGGGCCAGGAACCGTCCACGCCTTCGATCGGCTCGGTGAGCAGGTAGTAGTGCTCGGCCGCCTGCAACGGAATCGAGACCCCGGCCAGCTCACCGAGCTGGCGCGCCCACATGCCCGCGCAATTCACCACGTACTCGGCTTCGACCTCGCCGTGCGTGGTGCGCACCCCGGTCACCGCGCCGCGCTCTTTGGTGAACCCGGTAACCGCGACTCCCTCGATGATCGTGACGCCGCGCATCCGCGCTCCCTTGGCCAGCGACATGGTCACGTCGACCGGGTTGACCCGGCCGTCGGCAGGGATGTAGAAGGCAGCGAGCACGTCATCGGTCTTAGCGAGCGGCCACAGCTCAGCGACCTCACGCGGCGTGATCTCGTGGACCTCGACGCCGAGGTGCCGGTTGAACGCCGCGACACGCCGGTACTCCTCCAGCCTTCCCGGCTCGATCGCCAGCTCGATCAGCCCGCATTGCCGCAGGCCGGTGGCAAGCCCGGTCTCGGCTTCGAGCCGGCTGTAAAGATCCCAGGTGTACTGGCGCAGCTCGGTTGACGTCTGCGACGTCGAGCCGAATGTCGCCATCAGGCCGGCCGCGTGCCAGGTGGTACCCGAGGTGAGCCGGTCGCGCTCGAGCAGCAACACGTCCGAGCTGCCCATCAGCGCCAAGTGGTACGCGACGGACGTCCCGATGATCCCGCCGCCTACCACGACAACCTGCGCCCTGGCTGGCAGCGAACCTCCGCGTGGGCGGTCGTAACCTTCAGTGATCATCGGCGTACTCCCGAGTGTGGTTCGATGAGGCGCTCGGTAGTGCGCACTCGATCCGAGAGCATATCTGGACGGGATCTTCCGTCCCGAACTGCCGAATTTGTCTCCGCGGCTTGGTCAGCCGTCGTTTACCTGCGCTTCTGCGACCTGCTTAGTTCTTCTTGATCAGGCTTAGGAGTGGCAGCCGCATGGGAGTAACAGCAGAGTGAACGCATCGCCCTGCGGGGAGAAAGATATGCGAACGGTAGCTAAGCCGACAGACAGGGCCGCGTACGTACAGGCCGACCGACGGACTGTCGCTGTGCTTGGCGCCGGCGGCCTTATGGGCGAGGCGATCGCGGCAAACCTGGCGCGCGCCGGAGTCGACGTCGTTGGCTGGAACCGATCGAACGCCAAGGCCGATCCGCTGACGGCAGTCGGCGCGCGTGTCGTCGGGACGCCCGCCGAAGCCGCGTGCGGAGCTCACATCGTGATCACCATGCTGGCAGACACCGACGCGGTGGTCAGCGCGATGGACGGCACGACCGGCGCGCTGGCCGGGATGACCAGGGGCTCGATCTGGCTGCAGATGAGCACGATTGGCGAGGCTGGCACGGCCACCTGTGCGGCGCTCGCCGATCATCACGGCGTGAGCTTCGTCGACGCGCCGGTCCTCGGTTCCCGTGAGCCGGCCGAGCAACGCCAGCTCGTCGTGCTCGCCTCGGGACCCGACCGGGTGCGGGATCACGTCCAGCCGATCTTCGACGTGCTCGGCGAGCGAACCGTGTGGCTGGGCGATGCCGGCGCCGGAAGCCGCCTCAAGCTGGCGCTCAATGCCTGGGTGCTGACCGTGGTCGAGGCCTGCGCCGAGATCGTCGCGCTGGCCGAGGCCTGCGAGCTTGCCCCGCAGCTAATTTTCGACGCTCTGGAAGGAGGCAACCTGGATCTCCCCTATCTGCGGATCAAGGGCATGACGATGATCGAGCGGCAGTTCGAGCCGGCGTTCAGGCTGTCACTCGCGGCTAAGGACGCCGCGCTTGTACTCGAAGCGGCGAAGACGCGCGGGCTCGACCTGCCGCTGCTGAACGTGATCAACGAACGGCTGGCTCAGGGCGCCAGGGAACACCCCGACCTCGACGTGAGCGCCACGTTCCTGACCATCACCAGACCGGCCAGCCTCGCCAACCGATAGCAGCGTCCACATCAATCTCTAGCTGTCGTGAACCGGGTCGAAGACGCGGCGCCACCCCTAGCTTCGGGTGAGCTTGCGGTAGGTGACCCGGTGCGGGCGGGCTGCCTCGGCACCAAGGCGCTGGATCTTGTTCTTCTCGTAGGACTCGAAGTTTCCTTCGAACCAGAACCAGCTCGACCCGCCCTCCCAGGCCAAGATGTGCGTCGCGATCCTGTCAAGGAACCAACGGTCGTGGCTGGTGATCACCGCGCAGCCAGGAAACTCGAGCAGCGCGTTCTCGAGCGAGGAGAGCGTCTCCACGTCCAGGTCGTTGGTGGGTTCGTCGAGTAGCAGCAGGTTGCCGCCCTGCTTCAGGGTGAGCGCGAGATTGACCCGGTTGCGCTCACCGCCGGACATGACTCCGGCCAGCTTCTGCTGATCGCCGCCTTTGAAGCCGAAGGCAGCGACGTAAGCGCGACTCGGGATCTCCAGCTTGCCTGCGCGGATGTAGGACTCGCCGTCCGAGATCACCTCCCAGACGCTCTTGTCAGGATCGATCCTCGACCGGTTCTGGTCCACGTAGGCGATCCGCACCGTCTCGCCGACCTTGACCGTGCCGCTGTCTGGCGCCTCGTCACCGATGATCATCTTGAACAGAGTGGTCTTGCCGACCCCATTCGGCCCGATGACGCCGACGATGCCATTCGGCGGCAGGCTGAAGCTGAGGTCTTCGATCAGCATCCGGTCGCCGAAACCCTTGCTGAGCTTGTCTACCTCGACAACCACGTTGCCGAGCCGTGGGCCTGGCGGAATCTGGATCTCTTCGAAGTCGAGCTTCTTGTTCTGGTCGGCTTCGGCCGCCATCTCCTCGTATCGCTGCAGCCTCGCGCGGCTCTTCGCCTGACGTGCCCGCGGGCTTGACCTCACCCATTCGAGCTCGTCCTCAAGCCGCCTGCGGCGCTTCACGTCCTTCTGGCCTTCGATCTTCAGCCGCGCGGCCTTGGTCTCCAGATAGGTGGAGTAGTTGCCCTCATAGGGGTAGGCGTGGCCGCGGTCAAGCTCAAGGATCCAGCCCGCCACATTCTCTAGGAAATACCTGTCGTGAGTCACGGCCACGACCGTGCCCGGATATTTCTCCAGATGCTGCTCAAGCCACTGCACGCTCTCCGCATCAAGGTGGTTCGTCGGCTCGTCGAGCAGCAGCAGATCGGGCTGGGACAGCAGAAGACTGCACAGCGCCACTCGACGCTTCTCGCCACCCGACAGGACGCTGACGTCGGCATCGGGTGGCGGACAGCGCAGCGCGTCCATCGCCTGATCGAGCTGGCTCTCCAGGTCCCAGGCGCTGCGATGGTCAAGCTGCTCCTGCAGCCTGCCCATCTCTTCGAGCAGGTCGTCGGAGTAGTCAGTCGCCATTTGCTCGGCGATCTCGTTGTACCTGTCGAGCAGAGCCTTGGTCTCGGCAACGCCTTCTTCCACATTGCCGAGCACGGTCTTGGTCTCGTCCAGCTTGGGCTCCTGGTCGAGCAGGCCAACCGAGAACCCGGGCATGAGCCGAGCGTCGCCGTTGGACGGCTGCTCGACGCCCGCCATCATCCGCAGCAGCGTGGACTTTCCTGTGCCATTAGGACCGACGACGCCGATCTTCGCTCCTGGCAGGAACGCGAGCGTGACGCCGTCGAGTATGACCTTGTCGCCGTGCGCCTTGCGCACGGCCTGCATCTGATAGATGAACTCGGGCATGCCTCAAGCGTAGGGGCAATGCGACCGCGCTTTGCACGCAGGCCGTTGCGGAGCGCAGCCGGGTGGCTGCAGGCGATCCAAGCACTCACCAGCCTGCCCGGCCACCCGGCTCGACGCCGCCAGCTTAGAACGGCGCGGCCACCTGCTCCTTTTCCTGAGCCACGTCCTCGCTGCCTGAGTCCTCGAAGAACGGATCCGCCGCACCCGGCTCCTCAGGAAGCAGGTATTCGTTCAGCCCGGCGACCGCTTGATCACCCGCATCAGTCAGCGCGCCGTTGGTCGAGAATTCCGGTGCCCGCTGACCGTCACCGTCACTGCCGGTCTCGTAGCCACCACCCTCGCCCGGTGGCTGGCCGCCGTTGGCGGCAGCGAACTCAGAGGCGGTCAACCCTGTCTGCGGCCTGACCCGCTGGAACAGCGCTATCCCACGTGACAGGTCGTGTCCGACGGTACTCGCCTCGACCTCGACGGCAATCCGCTGCGCTCCCTGCTTGTCCTCGTAGTTCCTGATCGAGAGCCGGCCCTTGACGACGACGGGATCTCCCTTCCGCACGCACAGACCGGCGTTGGTGGCCAGCTTGCGCCAGCAGTTCACCGTGACGTACGAGGTGTTCCCATCGACCCACTCGCCAGAGACTCGATCCTGCCAGCGAGGCGTCCAGGCGACCCGCATGGTCACGGTGATGGCACCCGACTTGACCGTCTTCGTGACCGGCTGCGTAGCTACATAGCCGGTCAGGCAGACCTGCGCTTCGTTGAAAAACATCGCGATCCTCCCGGGCTGAGCGGCAGCAGCGCGCCTGTCGCGCCATGATCTGCCGCATCCGGCGGCCCTTGCCGCCGGCTTGCTGCCCCTAAGATCGCAGCGGCAGCGCGAAAGTGCGGCCACTCGTTTTCCGGCTGTGGACGAGCGAAGTCGAACGGAGTCTGTCAGGCGGGGCTGTGGACGAAAGGCTGGAACGCGGATCGAGTTATCCGGTTGGATGAGCCGCGACCCCGGTCATCGCGACCACGAACTCGGCACGATAACGCTCGAACTCTGACAACTCCTGCTCGGCCGGAATGACGGCGAGATCCCTGGCGACCTGTTCGATCCGACTCGCGATGTCCGCGGCGATCTGTGTGTTCTCCGCCAGTGCCTGCTTCCTGACCAGCCAGACACATGCCGAGGCCGTCGCTGCGCCAGTCCCGAGAGCGACAGCGACCGCAAGAGCCGCCCACGCTATCGACGTCGGGTTGGCGAGCAGGCTCGGCAGTCCCTTCGCCACGCCGAACACACCGAACACGATGACGAGGATCAGCCAGGCGAGCGTGAGCGCGACCGCACCGAGCAGCACCCCTTGCCACAGTCCAGCCAGCCGCCACCACGCTTCAACGCTGTCCTCGGCCGGGAGGGCCGCGCCAATCGCCTCGCCGACCGCTCTCGGCACGTCTTCTGCCCGAGACTTAGCGGCGGCCTTGACCGTGTGCGACCATGGCCTGGGCAGAGATCCAGCGAGCTGATCGCCGAACTCGTTCAGCGCGTTGTCGATCGCCGCCTGCTGCGCTCCGGCGGGCCCGGCCGATACCGACTTGAGATCGTTCCAGAGCAGGCCGAGGCGGATTTTCCTCAGCGGGTCGCGTCCGCTAAGCCGCTGCGCGAACCAGGCGACCGGCCAGCCGACGAAGTCAATCGCGCGCAACTCCCTCGCGCTGCGCAAGGCGTCGCCAACAGCGGTCACTCCGGCCGCCGCGTAGAATTCGCCGATGAGCTTGGCTCGGCTTTCGCTCGGCACCTCACCGGAACCGGACGGGCGGTCCTTGGGGCCAGCGTAGTGCGCGAACCGGCCGACGACGGTGTCTACATCGGCCAAGATTCGCGCCGCCGCGCTCCGGCGAGCGGCCACTCCCTTGACCAGCAGCGCGCGCAGGTCATCAAGGCCGGAACCGGTCACCGCCGAGGTGACCAGAATCGGCACATCATGCAGGTTCTCCGAGTCGAGCAGCCGTCGCAGGTCGGCCACGCAGTCATCGATCTGCGCCGAGGTGAGCAGGTCAGCCTGATTGAGCACGACAGCCTGAACCTCGGAGTGGCCAGCCAACGGGATGAGGAAGCGCAGGTGCACGGCCGCGTCCGCATACTTCTGCGGGTCAAGCACCCAGATCATCACGTCCGCCAAGCTGACGAGCCGATCGACCTGGCCAGTGGATGAGCCCATGACCGAGTCGTGGTCGGGCAGGTCAAGTAGCACGAGCCCGGCCAGACCAGGGTCTGCTCCGCCGAGCGCGCTTGCCCGCGAATACCTGTTCCGCTGCGGCACGGCCAGCCACTCAAGCAGCGCGCCAGAACCCGCGTCGTCCCAGATGCACGCGTGGGCGTCCTTGGTGATTGGACGGGTCACTCCGACGGTGGAGAAGTCGGCGCCAGCCAACCGGTTGAACAGAGAAGACTTGCCGCTGCCCGTGCCACCTGCCAGCACGACCACGGTGTGCGCCGATGACAGGCGCATCCGCTCCCCTGCCCGGCCGAGCACATCCTCAGCCTGGCCGAGCAACTTCTTGCTGAAGCCATCGCGGCCGCTGCGCGCGTTGCCGATCTGAACCATCCTCGACAGTGCCATCAGGCGCGTCGACAGAGTCTGCGTCTGCTCGGTCAATTCGTTCGCCCGGCCAGGCGACCACGAAGTGGTTCCGCCGCTCGCCTGGACGGGCCCAGCCAAAGCGGCGCCCCCCGAAGTGGTTCCTGCCAGCGCGCTTCTTGCCAGAGCCGCCCTAGCCGCCGGTGCCCTGCCCGACAATGCCCGGCCAAGACTCCGTGCCCGGTTAGCGGGAACTCTGGTCGGCAACGCATTCTTGGCTGCCTCACCGTTGCCAGCCTGGCCTGACGGCCGCCGACGCTGTCCGGCCTGGGCAGGCTGAGCCGCCTGGGCTGGTTCGGCGATCTCGCTCAGGTGATCATGCTGGCCGACGTCAGCCGCACGGTCTGGCGTTGCCTGCCGTCGTGCACTCATCGCGCGGACTCCAACGAATAACTGGCCTGATACAACTCGCCCGGTGCGTTCTCGTCGAGTGCGCCAACCGCGTCGACGAGAGCCTTGAACCTGAGCGCCTCATCGGAGTAAAGCACTCCGATCCGCTCGCGCAGATCTTGCCTTGCCTGCCCGCCGATGTCCCGCATGAGCCCGGCGCCAAACAGCGAGGTCAGCAGCTGCTGCGGCACGGCGCTGGCTCCGTCGCTTATTTCGACGTCACCGGCTCCGTAGCCGAGCACGCCAATCGTAAGCACCAGGGCGAGTGAGTCAGGATCAAATGATGCGATCCTGGCTATCGACCGCTTAGTGACGTTCTCGGTCTGCACGAGATGGAGCAAGTGGTCTTGCCAGGCAGCCACCGCGGTCGCTGCCCTCGCCGGAAGGTCGTCCGATGACTTGGCGAGCGCACCGATGCCGCCGGCCGGCAACGCGGCGGCGAGCTCGATCTGGCTGCCGAACGAACTCCACTTGAGCTCGCCCTCCCACTTTCGCAGCGACGAATACGTGCCAGCCGAGCCGGACGCTACCTTGCCGTCGAACCCGCGCTCGGCGCGGGCCTGCGCGGCCTGCCCAAGCAGGCCCACGCCGGCCGGGCTGGCTTGCCACCGCTCCATCGCATCCTCGGCGGCCCGCCCGGCGACCGAGCAGACCAGTGCCTCCAGGCTGGTCCGCAACGCGGCCTTGAGCGTCTGCGCCCGGCTCGTGCCCGCTGAATGCCGTTTCGCCCGGCGACCAGACTGGCGTCCCTTGCGTATCTCGAGCGTGCGCAGCAGATCTCCGGTTCCCGCGAAGTCCTGCCACCTGGCCAGCACTTCACCGCGCAACAGCGAGCCGTTCCTGATCGCCTCGTCGAACTCGGCCTGACCCGCCGCATAGGCGGCGTCCGCCGCCGAGCCAAGTTCTCTGCGCAACGCGAGTTGCATCTCTGCCTGCGCGGCAAGAGCAGGGATTCGCTCGGTGAACGTGTCGAGCACGCCCGACATGGTCTGGGTCAGTATCGCCACCTTGCGCTCGTCAAGGCGGGCGGTGTCGCCCAGCCAGAGCCTGACCGGCTCGGATACCTCGGCCGGCAGCATGGCATCGGTGACGGTGGTCTCAGGCACGACGAACCGCTGGACCTCGCCAATCCCATTGGCTTGCAGCATCGCGTCGAAGTGAGCGGCGAGCTGCTCGCTGGCCGCGGGAGGCACTCGCGACAGGACAACTCCAAGCGATGCGCCCCGGTCTCTCGCGTCCTTGAGCAACTCCCACACCACCGCGTCGGCGTAGCGCCGGGCGGTCGTCACGAACAGCCAAAGATCGGAAGCGTCGAGGAACTGCCTGGCGAACTGCCGGTGCGCCGCCACCACGGAGTCGATGTCCGGGGTGTCGAGCAAGGCCACTCCGCGCGGCATGCCCGGACTGGTCGCTAGCACGAGCAGGCCGTCGCGGCCAGGCATGGCCAGGCCCTGCTGCCTGACTCTCGGCAGGGTGGGCAGGAATACGTTCTCAGCGAACCACTTCACGTCCTCTGGATGGCAGGCAAGCACAGGACTGTTCGTGGTCGGCCTTCTGATGCCCGTCGCGCTCACCTGACTGCCGACGATGCTGTTCAGCAGAGTCGACTTGCCCGCGCCGGTCGAACCGACCATGGCGATGAGGATGGGCGCACCTGACTGCCTGAGCCTTGGCAGCAGGTAGTCGTCGATCTGGCTGAGCAACTGCTGACGCTCAGTCCTGACCTCGTCGATGCCCGGGAACTCAAGCAGCAGCGGTAGCCGCCTGATCGCGTTCCGCAGATCGATCAGCGCGCCTTCCAGCTTTCGCGCGTCAACCCTGACGTGCGGCTCGGCAATCTCGACTTGGCCCTGGCCGGTTGTGGCCGCTTCACTAGCCCGGGGAGCATCGACGAGCCCAGCGTTAGGCGCCGCGTCGTCGGCCTTGCCCCATGGCAACGACGCGGGAGCGATCCCCTGACCCTCTTTCATGCCTTCGGGCCTCCGCTAGACATACTGCTGACCTGCGCACTCCAATCCAACCAGGTCACTACCCCGCTGCCGGCAACTCACGTCGGATGTGAGCCGCTTGCGAAACTTCGCGGCTATGGCGCCAATTGTGCGCCGCGAACGCACCGTGCCGCCGACATTGCGCAAAACAGGGCCGGCCTGTTTGCCCGGTCGACAACCCGACGCAGACGACAGCATGGCCCACTGCGGCAAGACATCACAACCGGGTCAATCTCGCCGAGCGTTCGCCCGACTACCCACCGTACGATTCTGCAGCATGCGCGGCACCCGATCGAACCTCGCGAGACAGGACCGAGGTTACCGGGCTACGCATCCTGGGCAATACCGCGACGGCCGGCCGATACACTGACGTGGCATCTATGCGGCTGCCCGCAGTCGGCCGACCGAGGTAACCACGAGTTCGTCATCCAACCGTCGGCCGCGATGACCTGATGATGTCCGACCGCGAAGCGGTGGGTCGCAGTCACAGCCAGGGGCGGTTCATGAAGCTTTGTGTAAGAATCGGAAATTCTGCTAAATACCCACAAGTGGTCGCACGCAGGATTCGTAGCGGGTAGGAGCGCTCATGTCGGATGGGAGTCCATCCCAAGTTCTCGTGACCGGTGGCGCCGGTTTCATCGGGCGGCGGGTTGTCCGCGCCCTGCTCGACGCCGATCACAAGGTGACCGTGATCGATCGGCAGGAATTCCCCGACTCTGGGGTGCGCTCGGTCGTCGGGGACCTGTGCGATCCGGCGACGATCGGCCAGGCACTGAGCCAGCCCACCGACCTGGTGATCCACCTCGCAGCCATTACCCGTGTACTCCTGTCAATGGAAGACCCGGTCGGCACCTACAAGCTCAACGTCGACGCGACGTTCAACCTGCTCGAGCAGTCCCGCCAGGCCGGCGTGCAGACGTTCCTGCTCGCCTCGACCAACGCGGTCACCGGCGACGTCGGCACGGCGACCATCACCGAGCGGAAGCCGCTGCGCCCGCTCACCCCGTACGGCTCGACCAAGGCCGCCGGCGAGATGCTGCTCTCCAGCTACGTCGGCAGTTACGGCATGACCGGCGCGGCTCTGCGGTTCTCCAACGTGTACGGGCCAGGCATGGAAGCCAAGGACAGCTTCATCCCGCGCCTGATGCGGGCAGCCAGGGACGGCAAGGGCGTACAGATCTACGGGGACGGTACTCAGCTACGTGACCTCGTGCACGTCGACGACATCGTGGCCGGCATATTTACGGCCTGGCGGGCAGGTCACAACGGACCACTTATTCTCGGATCGGGCGAGTCGGTGACCGTCAATGACATACTCGAGGCGGCGCGTGCCGTCACGGGCGCAGAGATACCCGCGGAGCACATTCCCGCCAAGGCCGGCGAGATGCCAGCGGTCATCATTGACATCTCGGCGGCGAAAGCGCTCGGCTACCAACCCAGGTACGACCTGAAGGCAGGCATCGCCACGGTGTGGCCAGAGTTCTCGGAGACAGCGAAGTGACATCGGGCCAGAGCAAGGGCAACACCGCCGCCCGTACGCCTGCCGAAGACGAGGCGATCGACGTCGCGGCGGTCGGGGCTTTCACGAACCAGTATGGGTCGCGGGCGACCGCGCTGCCTCCGCTGGCGATCGTGATCGCGGCGTTCAACGAGCAAGGCTCGATCGGCCCGGTGATCGAGGCGCTGCCAGCTGTCATCAGCGACCTGCCGGTTGCCAAGATCGTCGTGTCGGACGGCTCCGCCGACGGCACGGTCAAGGAGGCCGACGCGGCCGGCGCGCTGGTCTGCGATGTGCCGGTAAACCGCGGTCAAGGCGCAGCCCTGCGCCTTGGATACCGGCTCGCGCGCGAGGGCGGCGCCAAGTACATCGTGACGACCGACGCCGACGGCCAGTACAACCCCGCCGAGATCCCAGAACTGCTCGCCCCGATCCTGGCCGGCCAGGCCGACTTCGTGTCGGGTTCGCGCACCCAGGGGAGCGAGGAAACCAAGGATCCGGTCAGAAAGCTAGGCGTCAGGGTCTTCGCGCTCACGATTAGCCTGCTGACTGGCCAGCGGGTCACGGACCCTTCGTTCGGACTGCGTGCGATGCGAGCCGAGGTCACCGGCGCGGTCAGCTTGCGACAGCCGCAGTACCAGGCGGCCGAGCTGCTGATCGGCGTGATCACGCACGGTTATAAGTACGCCGAGCGGCCGGCCACCATACACAAGCGGAAGGTCGGGCAGAGCAAGAAGGGCCACAACGCTCTCTACGGCCTCGCCTTCGCGAAGGTCAT
>DATNEK010000265.1:0-20151 GCA_035553055.1 Streptosporangiaceae bacterium
TGCATGAAGCCAACGACGCTTACCTCGAGATCATCGGTTACAGCCGGGAAGATCTAGAAGCCGGGCGGATCTCCTGGCGCATGCTTACTCCGCCGGAGTGGGCGTCCCGTGACAACGACGCTATCGAGCAATTGCGGCTCACGGGAACGTGCCGGCCCTATGACAAGGAGTACGTGCACAAGGACGGGCATCGCTTCCCTATCGTGATCGGGTCAGCCGCGATCAGCCTCCACCCACTCCTCACTGTGACGTTTGTCGTTGACCTCACCGCCCACCAGCGCAGGGAGCAGGAACGAACCGCGCTGCTTGAGCGGGTGCAAGACGCCCGCCGGGAAGCCGAGACCGCGAAAGAGCGGCTCGCGTTCCTGCTGCAAGCCGGTGACCTGGTAGGTGAGCTCCGGAATCGAGGCGAGCTTAATCAAGTCTCTCAGCTCGTCGATGCGGCGACGAGTGGCAGCCACGACCGGGTACCCGGTGGTCGCGAGGCATCTGAGGCCACACGTGCTCATGAGGCACTGATGGCTCTGAACGCTGAACTCGATGAGAGGGTCCGCCAGCGCACGTCGGAACTCATCCGCGCCGAAGATGATCGCCGGCAGCTTGAGATGGACCTACGGCGGTCTGAGCGCATGCAGACGGTCGGGCAGCTCACCAGCGGTATCGCCCATGACTTCGCCAACCTGCTCGCGATCATCGTCGGCTATGCCGAAATGGCGGAAGACCTTAGTGATCAAGCTGATTCTGAGCTGCACCGCGTGCTTGGCGAGATCCGCGGTGCCGCGAACCGCGCCGTTCACCTCTCGAACGACCTGCTTCGCTTCAGCGAACGCTCGCGAGCCAAGCCAGAGCCGATCAACCTTAACGCCCTGATCGCCGGCATCATCGATCTGCTGAACGTCAGCATGCGCGGCCGCGCTGAGGTAGTCTTCGAGCCTTCGCCGGCCTTGCCCGCGGTGGTGTCGGAGCCGGGACGGCTGGAGCAAGTGCTGGTCAACCTGGCCGTCAACGCCAGGGACGCGATGCCAGACGGCGGCACTTTCACCATCAGCACGAACCAGGTCAGCTTCAGCGCCGAGGAGGCTCGCGCGCGTCCCAGGCACCGGCCAGGACACTACGTTGAACTCAAGGTCCACGATACGGGAAATGGCATGAGCGCGGCGGTCAGGGAAAGGATCTTCGAGCGCTTCTTCACGACCAAGCCGGCAGGCCAGGGTACCGGCCTCGGGCTATGGACCGTGTACGGCATCGTCAAAGACGGCGGCGGCATCATAGATGTCGACTCGCATGAGGGTCAGGGCACTACCTTCCGCATCTACCTTCCCGCTGCGCACAGACATCAGGCAGCGACCGGCTTACCGGCGGGCTCGCGGCGGGCGCCGATCAGCGCTATGACGGCCCTGGCGGTCGTCACCGCCATGATCGCGGTCACAATAAGCCAGCCGCTCGCGTCGCCTCGGTGAACCTGGCTTGCCCGCTCGGCGACGCCCCAGGTAATCGTCGCGCCGGTGGCGACCACCATCACCGCGGTCACCGCCGCCGCGGCCACGCCGCCGATCCGCCAGGTCCGCTCGGAGAACTCGGTCGACCTGATCACGGTGACGACGGCCTGGGTAGACCCGGCGATTCCGGCCACCCCGAGCAGCAGCCAGCCGACTGCCAGGGTCAGGTTCCCCACCGTGAAGTTGCCGGCGGGAAGCAGCCGCAGCCCGCCGAGCCACCCGCCGGCGATCACCACTGGCACGGCCATCAGGACGAACGTGCTGCGACGGCCGCACCGGCGCGCATAGCCGATCGCGTTGATGGCGAACGTGATCGCGGCCAGCGCCGTCGCCGCGACGCCAACCGCGCCGGCCGCCAGCAGCACATGGTAGGCGTCGGGCACCGCCGGGTGGCTCGGGTCGATCTGCGCCACCTTAAGCGCGGACGGATAGATCGCCAGGTCGTGGCCGAACCAGGCCGCGACAGCGGCGAAAGCAACCCAGCTCCATAGCACGCTGATCAGCGCGTTACGCGACCGCTGCGACATCAAGGTTCTCCTTTCGATTCTCACCCACGCGGCTACAGCGCCGCACAACAGGTCAAATGCCATCGGGATCGGCGCGCGCCCGCCGGCCCGCAGATCGGCGATCAGCAGCTCAAGCTCGTCTCCGTACCTGGCACGCCAGTCAGCCGGGTAGGCGCTGAGCAGTGCGACCGGCCACGGCTGGTCTTTCCTCATATCGTCGGCCTCAGGTCGAGCCGGCTGAGCCCGGTGGTCGCGACCCGCTGCGCGGCCTTGAGGTGCTTGGCCAGGCAGTCAGCACCAGCGGCAGTGATCCGGTACGGCCGCCTGCGGTCATCCGATGGGAGCGCCTCGATCCAGCCCCTGTCCTCAAGCCGGCTGAGCGCTCCGTACAAGGTGCCGGGGCCGAGCTTGGCTCCGGCGAAGTCCTCGATGTCCTTGGCCAGCGCGTAGCCGTGTTTAGGCCCGTCTGCGAGGCTGGTGAGCACCAGCACGACCGGTTCTGTGAAGTCCACGTTCCGCTCCAGGTTCCTGGCCAGTTACTCGTCTACTAGTACGCAGTACGATACTACGTCTCGCGATATATACGCAACACGTACTAGCCGGGGGGTCCTTGAATGCAAAGAACATTTTGCAAAGATAGCTTTGCAAAGTTATCTTTGGACGTGTGGGAGACGAGACTACGTCAGCGTCGCAGCCTCGTTCGGTGAGGCTGACCGACCCGAAGGCAATGCGCGCGCTGGCACACCCGATGAGGCTGTCCTTGCTCAGGCTGCTGCGGACGGAAGGCCCGATTACCGCTACCAGGGCCGCCGAGTTGCTCGGCGAGAGCTCGGCGAGCTGTTCTTTTCACCTGCGGCAACTTGCCAAGTACGGGCTGGCCGAAGAGGCGGGCGGCGGCCATGGCCGTGAGCGCCCGTGGCGGGCAACGGCCACGCTCACCGACGTGCCAGAAGTCGCGGACGACCCGGAGCTGGCCGCGGCGGCGCAGTTCTTTCGGTCGATCGTTCTCAAGCGCAATTTCGAGGGCGCGATGCGCTGGCTCGACGCCCAGGCCGATGAGCCGCAGCAGTGGCAGCGCGCCGCCCAGTTCAACGACCTGCTGCTGTACCTCACCGCGCCAGAACTCGAGGAACTGAGCCAAGGGATACAGGCGCTGCACGAGCGTTATGCGGACCGCCTGACCAATCCAGAACTCCGTCCGCCCGGATCCAGGCTGATCAGCTACGTGCGGCTCGCGTTCCCTGTTCTTGACGACCCGCGCGGCCGTTGCGGCCGCAGCGAGGGCGAAGGCGGTGCTCGATGAACGGGTCGCTTCGCCGCCAGCTAACCGGCCGGATACCTGAGCTGCTGCGCGAAACCACGTTCCGCCGCTACTGGAGCGCCCAGACGATCTCGATGTTCGGTGACCAGATCTCCTCGATCGCGCTGCCGCTCGTCGCCGTGCTCGCGCTGCACGCCGGCCCGGCGCAGATGGGCGTGCTTGCCGCGCTGTTCTGGCTGCCGAACCTGCTGTTCGGCCTGCACGCCGGCGCCTGGGTTGACCGGCGCGGGCACCGGCGCGCGATGATGATCACCGCGGACGTCGGCAGGGCGGCGCTGCTGACCAGCATCCCGGTCTGTTATTTCCTCGGAGTGCTCACCCTGTGGCAGCTGTATTGCGTAGCATTCTCGGTCGGCGCGTTCGGCGTGCTGTTCACCGTCAGCAACCCGACGCTATTCGTGGCGCTCGTGCCAGAAGGCAAGTACGTGACCGGCAACTCGCTGATCTACGGCAGCCGCGCACTGTCCTTCGTCGGCGGCCCGAGCGTCGGCGGCGTGCTCGCCCAGCTGCTGACCGCGCCGGGCGCGGTGTTCGCCGACGCGCTGTCGTTCATCGGTTCGGCGTTCTTCCTCGCCCGCATCCGGCCGACCGAGCCGCCAACTGCCGATAAGGGCGACGGCTCGCTCCTGGCCGGCGCGAAGTTCATCAAGAACTCGCCGATCGTCAGGTCATCGCTGCAGTCGGTGTCGGTGGTCAACTTCTTCAACTTCGTCTTCAACGCGCTGCTCGTGCTGTACGCGTCCAGGTCGCTGCACGTCAAGCCCGGTGTGCTCGGCCTCGTACTCGGCGTCGGCGCCGTCGGCAGCGTGCTCGGCGCGCTCGTCACCAGCCGTCTCGCCGACCGGTTCGGCGCCGGCCGCGTCTACACGATCGGGTGCCTGCTATTCACCGCCCCGATCGCGCTTGTGCCAGCGGCGGCCGGGCCAAGGCCGGTCATCCTGGGGATGCTGGCAGCCGCCGAGTTCATCGCGGGCTTCGGAGTGATGACGCTGGACATCACGATCGGCGCGATCTTCGCATCGGTGATACCCGACGAGCTGCGGTCCAGGGTCAGCGGCGCGTTCCAGGCGGTCAACTACGGCACAAGGCCGCTAGGCGGCCTGGCCGGCGGCCTGCTCGGCACCTTGATCGGCACCAGGACGACGTTGTGGATCGCCGCCATAGGCGGCGTGCTCGGCTTCACGCTGCTGTTGCCAGGCCCGCTGCCGAAATTCACGCTGCCCAAGCCCTCAGAAGCAGAAAATTTCCCTCCCGCCGGTGCCGCGGAAAGCCCAGCGCCGTCCACGAGCTAGCCAGTCCACCGGCCGGTGGCCGTCATCAACGCCTCCTCGGTCAGTTCGCCGTAGATGCGCACCCTGGCCAGGCCGCCGTCGGGGATTACGTCCAGCCGGACGTGAGTGGCCGGCCGGCCGTCGTCGATGCGAAATCGGTGCCTGGTGTCGGGCTGGACTCGCGTCTTGGGCAGCAGCTCGCGCCAGCCGTCCGGTGGCTGGTCGGTAGCTGAGAGCCTTATCCAGCCCGGGGCGTTGCCGACGAAGTAGGAGGTGTCGATCTCGGCGTGGCTGATGAGGCCGGCGGCGGCCAGGCGGAACTCGACGTAGTCGCCCGCGTCGTCGCGGCGGCGGGCGTTCTCCCAGCCGTCGCTCATCACCCTCGGCAGCCCGGGCAGAATCAGGTGCTCGGGAGAAGAGTAGAAGGCGTTTGAACAGCCGACCACCCGCCCGCCATTCTCCATCGCGGCGAGGTCGATCGTGCCGGTCAGGAACGCGGGATCGGGCACAACCTCGCCGTGGACCCGGAATCTCGCCACGCCGCCATCTGGATAGATCGACAGCCTGACGTGCGTACACCGGCGCCGGTCGACCACGTGGTAACTGTTGGCCGCGTCACCGTGAGCCGGTGATCGCCGAACCAGTTCGTGCCAGCCCAGGCCGGTCAGCTCGGGTGGGGACGGGTAGCCGTCCGCGCTCGTGGCCTCGACCGAGATCTCCGGCGGATAGTTGCCACGGAAGTACGCCGTGTCGACGACGACGCCGTGCACAATACCGTGGCAGCCGAGCCTGACGATCGCCCAGTCGTGACCGGGCTCGCGGCGACGCCTGGTCTCCCAGCCGTCGTAGACCTTGCCCTTGTGGCCGAACTCCGAGGCCGCGAAGACGGGCAGGTCCGGCTTGATCAAGTTCTCCTTCTCGGCGAAGAACTCGTCGCTGGCGGCTACCACGCTGCCGCCGAGCCGCCTGGACGCCAGATCGGGCATAGAGGTGAATCCGGCGTCGGTCATGCGAACGACTCACTGGTGAGGAGCCGGCCCTGGCCGGCTCCGGCCCGCACTCCGCGCAACCACGTCTTGCGGACCATGCCGCGCAACTCCCGACCGAGATACGGCGTCAGCCGGTGCCTGGTCAGCAGCCGGTCAGCCGTGACGACGAAGCGTTCGTCCGGCGCGAACGCCACCAGGTCGGCGTCCCGCCCAGCCGTGATAGCTCCCTTGCCGCCGAGCCCAACCAGCCGCGCTGAGTTGCCTGCCATCCAGCCGGCGACATCAGCCAGCGAAAACCCGCGCTCCGCTGCCGCGGTCCATACCACGGGCAGCCCGAGTTGCACGGACGAGATCCCGCCCCAGGCTGCCCCGAAATCTCCGGCCTCAAGTCGCTTCAGCTCGGGCGGGCAGGGCGAGTGGTCGGATACGACGCAGCTGATCACGCCGCTCGCCAGCGCGTCCCACAGCCCTTCGGAGTTGGCCGCTCCGCGAATAGGCGGGCAGCACTTGAACTGCGTCTGGCCCGGTTCGATGTCTTCGGCCGCGAGCGCCAGGTAGTGCGGACAGGTCTCGGCCGAGACCCGCACTCCAGCGGCCTGAGCGGCCGCCAGCAACGGGACGGCGTCGGCGCTTGACAGGTGCAGGACATGCGCACGCGCCCCGGTTTCCTTGGCAAGCTCGATCACCCGCGAGACCGCCGCGACCTCGGCGGCATCAGGCCTTGACCGAACGAAGTCGGAGTAGCGCCGCCCGGCAGCCGCCTCGATGCTGGCTGCGTCCTCGGCGTGGACGACCAGCAGGCTGCCGAGCTCGGCGACCTGCCGCATCGCCTCGGCGAGCCCGGCTTCGTCGAGCGGGGGGAATTCGGGCACTCCCGAGTCAACGGTGAAGCATTTGAACCCGAAGACCCCGGCTTCATGCAACTCCTGCCGGCCTGCGTGATTGCCAGGGACGGCACCGCCCCAGAATCCGACGTCGACTGAGCACTGGCCAGCCGCGGCGCCTCGCTTGGCGATCAGCGCTGCCCGGTCAACAGTCGGCGGAACCGAGTTCAGCGGCATGTCGATGATCGTGGTGACGCCACCCGCAGCGGCCGCCGCCGTCGCGGTCGCGAACCCTTCCCAGTCGGTCCGGCCAGGCTCATTGACGTGCACATGGGTGTCAACCAGCCCGGGCAAAAGCACCTCGTCATCATCGAGCACCACGAGCCTGGTCTCCGCCGGCGAGCTGCCGGAAACCCGCGTGCCCATCGGGATCTCGGTCACCGAGGCGATCGTGCCGTCCCGCACCAGCACCTCGGCCGTCTGCACGCCATCCGGCGTCAGCACCCGGCGCGCCCTGATGACCAGATCGGGCGCCGCGACGCCGGTCATGACGGCACGACGCCTGTGCGCCGAGCCGAGCGCAGCCGCGCTCGATCCAGCCCGGTCTGAGCCTCGACCTCGGCCTCGGTGACCCCGCCGCAGTCCAGTGCCCGGCTGAGGTAGCTAGCCAGAGCCCGGCCGGTGGCTGGCTCTTCCAGCCCGGCGGCCGCCCGCTCGCCATAAAGGCGCAGCCGACGAGCTGACGAGGCCAATCCCTGCCGGTAGAACGCGTAGGTGGCCGCGTACCGGCTGACTAGCTGGGCTGGGTGCAGGTCCCAACCTTGGTAGAAGCCTCGCTCCAGGGATCGCCTGACCAGCCGGGCGTGCAGCTGCCAGGCGGCGATGACCTCCGCACCCGTGCCGACAGGCAGCACGTTAGACGACCCGTCTGACAATCTGATGCCGGTACCGGCGGCAGCCACCTGCATGACGGCCTTGGCGTAGTCGGCCACCGGATGCTCGAGGCTCTGGTAGGCGGCGCTCACGTCGAGCGCGGCGCTGTAGTCGTAGGTGCCGTAGTGCAGGCCGCGCAGCCGGTCCCGCCCGGCGTGCACGCACTTCGCGATCGTCGCCGTGCCGTCGGCGCCGAGTATGAGCTGCGGCGTCTCGACCTGGACCTCGAACGAGAGCCACCTGCGGTGCGGCGGCTGCCGGTAGGCGCACTCGAACCGCTGGCACAGCTCGTTCATCGCGGCGACCTGGGCCGCAGATGTGACCTTGGGCAGCGTGACCAGGAAGTCGAGTAGGGGATCGCCGGATTCGAAGAAGGCGTCAAGGAAGGCGGCGACTGTGCCGATCGCACGGCGCCTGGTCTTCGGTTCCAGGCTCTTGCACCGGATGCCGACGAACGGCGGGGCGCCGTCCTCGCTGAGCACGGCTCGCAGGGACCGCGCGGTCGCGCGGGCGTGGGCGTCCTCGGTGTCGTCGCTCCGCCTGCCGTAGCCGTCCTCGAAATCGATGCGCAGGTCTTCGATCGGCTCGTTGGCCAGCTTGGCCTGAACGAGCGACCGCACCTGGCCGGCGAGTTTGGGGCTGAGGGCGAATATCTCGGCGAATCTGGCCGGGTCGGGGGCGAATTCTTCCAGCGCGGCGAGTGCCTGGCTCCCCCACAACCTGACCGTGCCCGAGCCGAACTGGTGCGCGGGAACGTAAGCGGTGTGCACAGGCTGACGCCCGCCGACGTCGCCTGGGTAACCGGTGGCCAGTTCGGCGTCCGATACCGCGAGCAGATCGTCAAGGTCTGCGGCCAGGCTGGACAACGCCGGCCTGAGCTGAGGGCGATCTGTCACGGTGTTCCCGTTATATGTTCTGGTTTTACGGGGATCCGGTCGAGATCGAGCCCGGTCGCCGCGCGGATGGCTGCCACGATCGCCGGTCCAGAAGAGATCGTGGGCGGCTCGCCCACTCCGCGCACGCCGTAGGGCGCGTGCGGGTCTGGGTACTCGAGCACGTCGATCCGCATCGGCGGGACGTCAAGTATCGTCGGGATCAGGTAGTCGGTGAACGACGGGTTCCTGATCCTCCCGTCGCGGACCTGGATCTCCTCCATGACCGCCAGGCCGAGTCCCTGCGCGCTGCCGCCTTGGATCTGGCCGACCACCGCCTGTGGGTGCAGCGCCCGGCCGACGTCCTGCGCGCAGTCGAGTGCGATGACTTTGATGAGGCCGAGTTCGGTGTCGACGTCGACCACGGCGCGGTGGGCGGCGAAGGCGTACTGCACGTGGGCGGAACCCTGACCGGTCTCCGGATCGACCGGCTCGGTCGGGCGGTGCCGCCACTGCACGGTCTGCTCGATCACGGTGTCGCCGAGGAAGCCGCCAATCGGGCCGAGCGGGCCGGCGTCCGCGCTCGCCGGCCAGACCTGACCGTCGGCGAGCCGGAACTGGGCGGCTGGCTGCTCAAGCCGCTGCCTGACGAGCACGAAGAGCCGGTCGCGCACCTGTTCGCATGCTTGCTTGACCGCGCCGCCGGTGACGTAGGTCTGCCTTGACGCCGAAGTCGATCCGGCCGAGCCGACGCCAGTGTCCTTGGGGACGACGACCACCTGGCTGACGCCAAGCTCGGTGCGGGCGATCTGCTGCTCGATCGTGACCAGCCCCTGGCCGACCTCAGCGGCGGCTGTGTGGACGGTCACGACCGGCTGGCCGGCGACGACCTCTAGTCGCACCCGCGCGGTCGAGTAGTCGTCGAAGCCCTCGGAGAACCCGACGTTCTTGTAGCCGACCGCGTACCCGACACCGCGCGCGATGCCCTCACCGTGGGTGGTGTTGCCGACGCCACCGGGCACTAGGCGCAGGTCGGTGCCGTTGGAGGTGGGGCTGGGCTGGGCGGCGGGAAGCGGCATCTGCTCGACCCGCCGCAGCAACTCGGCGACCGGCGCCGGACTGTCGATGATCTGGCCGGTCGGGCCGGCGCTGCCCTGTTCCATCGCGTTCTTGCAGCGGAACTCCACCGGGTCAAGGCCGAGCGCGGCCGCGAGCTTATCCATCTGCGCCTCATAGCCGAACGCTGCCTGCACCGACCCGAATCCGCGCATCGCGCCGCACGGCGGGTTGTTGGTGTAGACGCCGTAGCAGTCGATGTGCACGTTGGGCACGACGTACGGCCCGGCACCCATCGTGCCGGCGTTGCCGACCACGGCCGAGGTGCTCGACGCGTAGGCGCCGCCGTCGAGATAAATAGCCGCCTTGACGTACTTCAGCGTGCCGTCGTTGTCGGCACCGTGCTCGTACCTGATCAGCGCCGGGTGCCTGTGGACGTGCCCGAAGAACGACTCTTCCCTGCTGTAGACCATCTTGACCGGCTTGCCGGTATAGAGCGCGAGCAGGCAGGCGTGCACGTGCATCGACAAGTCTTCGCGCCCGCCGAAAGCACCGCCGACGCCGGCCAACGTCAGCCTGACCCGGTCAGCCGGGAGGCCGAGCGCCGCGCAGACCTGTTGCTGGTCGACGTGCAGCGCCTGGGTCGAGACATAGAGGTCAACGCCACCGGTTCCGTCGGGCACCGCCAGCCCGGCCTCAGGGCCGAGGAACGCCTGGTCTTGCATCCCGATCTGGTAGCTGCCCTTGATCACGACATCGGCGCTCGGTGCCTGGTCGCCCTTGCGTATCTTGAGGTGCCTGAGCAGGTTGCCGGCGGGATGTAGCTGGGGGGCGGCCGGGTCGAGCGCGGCCTCGGCGTCGGTGACCGGAGGCAGCGGCTCGTAGCCGACGACGATCTTGCTGGCGGCGAGCCTCGCGACCTCCGGATGGTTGGCCGCGACGAGGGCTACCGGCTCGCCGATGTACCTGACCAGGTCGGCTGCGAGGACCGGCTGATCGGGGTGTTCGAGCCCGCAGACGTTCTGGCCGGGTACGTCGTCGGCGGTCAGCACGGCGTAGACACCGGCGGTAGCCAGCGCCTCGCCGATGCCGATCGACGTGATCCTCGCGTGCGGGTGCGGGCTGCGCAACGTCACGCCCCAGATCATGTCGTCCATCCACAGATCACTGCCGTAGGCGAACTCACCAGTGACCTTCAGCCGCCCATCTGGACGGGCGGGGCTGGCCCCGATCTTGCCGTTCTCGCCTGCGATGCCGACGTCTGCGATGCCGGCGTCCGCGGGGTCGACGCCCGGCTTGCGGCCAGGTCGCACTGGCGCTGGTGTGCTCACCCCGCTGAGCCTACGTTCACTCACCCGCTGAGCGTTAGCGGAGCGCGGCGGTCGCCGCGGCCGCGGCTTGGGCGACTGCCGTCTCATCCACCCTCTGGACTACGTCGTGCTCGACGACGACGGCGCCGTTGACCAGGAGCAGCTCAAGAGGCGGCCGCGCGCCGAGTACCAGCGCGGCCACGGGGTCGGTGATGCCCGCGTGAGGCAGTCCATCAAGCCGCCACAACGCGACGTCGGCCAGCTTGCCCACCTCAAGTGACCCGATCTCATCGACTCGGCCGACCAGCTTCGCCCCGCCCAGAGTTGCCAGCTCAAGCGAACGCCGCACCGACAGCGCCTGCGGACCGCCCGAGGCGCGGGCCATGAGCACGGCCTGGCGCACCTCGCCGATCAGCGAGTTTTCCTCATTGGACGCGGCCCCGTCGACCCCGAGCCCCACCGGCACGCCGGCAGCCAGCAGATCGGCGGTCCGGCAGATCCCGGCCCCGAGCCTGCCGTTGGACGACGGGCAGTGCGCGACACCAGTCCCCGTTGCCGCCAGCCGAGCGATCGCGGCGTCGTCCAGGTGCACCGCGTGGGCCAGCCAGACGTCGTCGGCCAGCCAGCCGAGCGAGTCGAGGTACTCAACCGGCGTGCAGCCGAACCGCTCCGCGCAGAACTTGTCCTCGTCGGCCGTCTCGGCCACGTGGGTATGCAGTCGCACCCGCCGGTCCCGAGCCAGGCTGGCCGCCGCCCGCATCAAATCGCCCGTGACGGAGAAAGGAGAGCACGGGGCGACGCCCATCCTGACCATGGACCCAGGCTCTGGGTCATGGAAGGCCGAGATCGCCTCCGATGTCGCCGCAAGAATCGTGTCGATGTCCTCGACTACCTCGTCCGGCGGCAAGCCGCCGGACGAGGCGCCCAGGTCCATCGCCCCCCGCGTCGGGTGGAACCGCAGCCCGACCGATCGCGCCGCCGCTACGGTGGCACCGAGGACGTCACCGCCGCCGCGCGGGAACACATAGTGATGATCGGTCGTCGTAGTGCAGCCGGTCCTGGCCAGCCAGGCCAGCGCGGCGGTCGCGGCGGAGGCCACCACTTGCTCATCGATCCGCGCCCAGACCGGGTAGAGCTCGGTCAGCCAGCCGAACAAGGTCGAGTCGACCGCCATCCCCCGGCTGGCCCACTGGTACAGGTGATGGTGCGTGTTCACCAGGCCAGGAGTCGCCAGGCAACCGCTGGCGTCGACGATGCGCGTTCCGGCCATATCGAGGTCAGCGGGCGCCGGCCCCGCTCCCACCGAGGTGATCTTGTTTTCCTCGATCGCGACGTGCCCGGAGCCGAACTCGGCCCGGTCGCCGTCCATCGTGACCACGTGACAGCCGCTGAGCAGGACAGACGTCATCGACCTTCCCCCAGCCGCGAGGCCGCGAGCCTGACCGCGTCGAGAATCTTCTCGTACCCGGTGCACCGGCACAGGTTCCCGGCGAGCGCCTCCCTGATGTCGGCGTCGGCCGGATCCGGCTCCCTGGCCAGCAGATCATGGGCGGCGACAAGCAGCCCCGGCGTGCAGAATCCGCATTGCACCGCGCCCGCCTCGATGAACGCCTGCTGCACGGGGTGCAACCCGCCGTCGGCGTCGGCGAGCCCTTCGACGGTGACGATCGCGCACCCGTCGGCTTGCCCAGCGGCCACCAGGCAGGCGCACACCGGCACCCCGTCGAGGTAGACCGTGCATGATCCGCATTCGCCCTGTTCGCAGGCGTTCTTCGAGCCAGGCAGTCCCATCCGCTCGCGCAACACGAACAGCAGGCTCTCACCCGGCCAGACGTCATCGGCTTGATGCTCGACCCCGTTGACCGTCGCCGTCACTCGCATCAGCTGTCCTGCCTCCCCGCATCAAGCCTGCCCTCTTCCCTGCCCTCGCGGTAGTCCTGCCACGCCCAGGTCAGCGCGCGCTTGGCCAGTATCCCGAGCGAGTGCCGCCGGTACGCTGCCGTGCCCCTGACGTCGTCAATCGGCCGCGCCGCCGCGCTGACCAGCGAGGCGAACTCGGCAACCACCCGGTCTGGAAGCGGCCCGCGCGATTCCCACAACCCAGCCTCATCCAGCGCCCCGCCCAAAAACGCCTCAGCCTCGCCTGCCCGCACCGGCGTCGGTGCCGCCGACCCGATACCGGTGCCGACGGCGTAACGATCGGGATGCAACGCCAGCGCGAACGCCGCGACCGCGATCACCATAGCGTTCCGCGTACCGTTCTTGGCGAACTGCTCGGGACCGGTCGGCTGGCTGATCCAGACCGCGGCGACGAGCTCGTCGATGGCCAGCGCGTTTTGCTTGACGCCGGTAAAGAACTCATCGATGCCGATGATCCGCGACCCCCGCACCGAGACGACCTCGACCTCAGCTCCGGCCGCGAGCAGCGAAGGATGGCAGTCCCCGGCGGGCGACGCCGAACCGAGATTGCCGCCGATCGTGCCGCGGTTGCGTATCTGCGGCGATCCGACCGTGCGGGCCGCGATCGCCAGGCCAGGCAGCCTCCGCCCAAGCTCGCTGTTACCTTCACCACGGGCGCCACCGTTCGAGCGCTCGCCGGTCAGCTCCGCATAGGTAACGCTCGCCCCGACCCGCAACCGATCGCCGACCACCCTCCAGCCCGTCAGCTCGGTCACGCGAGACAGATCGATCAACGCAGGCGGACGCCGCCTCGCGAAGTTCAACTCGACCATCACGTCGGTGCCGCCGGCGATAGGCACGGCGTCAGGGTTCGCCGCCTTCGCCGAGAGCGCCTCGCTCAGATCACGTGGCCGCAGGAACTCCATGAACACCCCCTTCGAGCCGATCAGCATCAACCAGGTCAAACGAACGAATCTGGTGCCTCCCACGCCGCTCCGGCAGGCGGCGCGTCGTCCCGCCGCACCGCGCACTGAATAAGCCCGTAGGGCCGGTCGGCGGCATGGAAAACCTCACCGGGGTTGTCCAGCCCGAACGGCGCGAGGTCGGCAAGGAAGTGGTGCTTGTTCGGCGCCGACAGCCTGACCTCAACGACGTCCTCGCGCTCAGCCAGCACGGCCGAACCCATCTCCTGCAGCGTCTGCTGCAGCGCCCGGCTGTGCACCAGGGCAAACCGCTCGAGCAGAATCTGCCGCACCCGCCAGAACGCCTCGTCCCACCCCCCGGAACCCCCCGCGGTGCTGGCGCGGGGTGACGCGTACCGCCACCGTGCTGTCAATGACGTCGCCAGGATACGGTCGGTCGTCTCGGCGAGTGTGGTGTAGCGGTCACGATAAAACCCGGCGAACTCTGAGCCTGTCGACTTGAGCACAATCAGGTCCTTGATGCCAGCGACAACCCGAGAGGCGGAAAAATCGCCCGTGGCTTCGACCGTCACAGCGGCGGTACGCACCTCGTGGCCAGCCCTGACGAACGTGTGCGCGTGGCCGGTGCCGCCGACCTCGACTCGCTCCCACCGGTACTCATCGACATCGACCCGAGCTCGGTTGACCGAGGGGATATCGGTCACGAAGTGCCCGGCAAGCGCGAGCGCATAGTCCTCGATCGAGCCGACGCCCCGCTCTTTGGCGTAGGCGAAGCACGTGTTCTTCTGGCTGTCGGTCGGCAGCACATTCGCCTGGTCACCGGTGAGGTGCGCGGCGTCGAAACCGCCACGCAGCGCCGTCGATACGTTCAGATCCCTGATCTCATGCCGCTCCGTGTCGCGGTAGATTCGCACAACCCGAGTCTCGGCCTTGCCGTACTGATTCTCGCTCAACTCGATCGCCATGCGTCAGCTCCCCCGGTAGGTCGAGTAAGAATACGGGCTGAGCAGCAAAGGCACGTGATACCTCGGCCGGTGGCCGTCAGCGCGGAACGCGACGACAACCTCAGGGAAGAACGCGGGCTGGCCAGAGCCAAAGTACGTCTCGGTCTCGAAGACCAGCCGGTACACGCCGGCGCCAAGCAGACCAACCCCGAAGTCCGAGATCCGGCCGTCGCCGTCGGTGGTCCCCCGGCCAAGTTCGCGTCCCTCAGACTCGAGCCTTACCACGACGCCGCTCGCTGGCTCACCTCTGGCAGTGTCGAGCACGTGCGTGCTCAGCCGGCTCTCCGCGGACGCGGGCCGACGACCCGCACTCTGGTCAACCTGAGCACCCTGCGCGATCTGCGCGACCTGAGCGACCTGAGCGACCGGCGGAGCCTGCGGAGCAGAGACCTCCTGCTTGACCGGCTCGGCGGGCGCCACCACCAGCTTGCGCAGCCTGATCTGATTGATCTTCGCCAGCTCGGACGCCACAACCCGCCACTCGGTCGCCCGGTCGTTCCTTAGCCGCTCAAGCAACAGCTCAAGCAACTCCCGCCCGCTCCTGCCCGACGCGCAAACCAGATATATGTGGCCGTACCGCTGCTCGTAGGCGGTGTTAGCCACCGCCAGCGCCCGCATGAACTCGGCATCCTCAACGCGGACCCCGGTCTGCTCCTGGTCCGACCAGCTCGCCGCGGCCTGCTGGTCGCCGATCCGGGGATGCCCGGCCAGCGCCCCTCGCAGATCAGCCTCGGTCATTGCGGCCACCGCCGCGTCGGACCGTGCGATCAGCGCGTCAACTGACAGGTACGGTCGCCCGGCAAGAATGGCGCCAACCCACCGCTCGGCCGCGCAGATACCGCTCAGCACCCGGCTAGCCGCCGGGGCGGGCATCTGATTCAGCTCATCGAGCGTCATCTCGGCAGTTATCTCAGACATGCCCCAAGCATGCCAGCGACCGACCCGCGAGCAAGGTGTTCCAGGCTTACGGAGTAGCTGCCGCCTCGGCCCGCACGGCGCGGCCAGCCAGCAGCCCGTAGACGAGACCGCCGACGATCAGGCCGATGAACACGCTGAAGTCAGAGCCGAACGAGCCTCCTAGCCGACTGGCCAGCGGTCCGACGTAGGGAGGGAAGGCGTTCAGCCAGAGCGCGGCGGCGATCATCCCCAGCGCTTGGGCTATCAAGGCCGGCCAGTGAACCCCGCCGTTCCTGAAGTAGCGGCCGCCCGTCGTGGTGAGCAGCGATTCGGAGTCGTAGCGGTTCTTGCGAAGCCACGAGTCGATCAGGTAGATCGCACACCAAGGACCGAGCCACAAGATGATGAACAACAGGAAATCGGTGAGCAGCTCGAAAAACCGGTTAGAGAAGATCGCGTAGGCGGCTATCGCGGCACAGATCACGGTGTCGATGCCGACACACGCGATCCGGTGCAGCTTGGGGAATATCGACTGCAGCGTGACGCCCGATGAGTACAAGTCAAGAGTGTTGATCGCGAACAGCTGGAAGATCGCGAAGATCAGGTAAGTGACCGCGAACCACGCCGGGAAGCCGGCCGTCAGGGTCGCGGGATTGCTGACGGTCACCTTGGGCAGCTCGGTACCGAGAGCGGCGCCGAGCACTTCGAGTAGCACAGAGGGGATCAGCCCGCCGAACATGACCCCGAGGACGATGCGCTTGTTATCTGTGGATGGCGCCAGATAACGCGAGTAGTCGTTGCCGTTCTCGGTCCAGCCGAGACCGCCAGCCGCGATCACCAGCGCCAGGAAGATCGTCATCTGACCCCAGCTCGCCGATGGCGGCCCAGCGTGATACTTGTGCGCGACCAGCACCGTCATGATCGCGAACAGCACGACGAACGGAAACGCGAGCAACCGGAGAACCTTCAGCACGGCCGCGTGGCCAAGCAGCGGCAGTACCGCTTGAATAGCGACCGCGACGATCAGGAACACGACCTTCAGACCGGTCGGGACGGACTTCATTCCCGCCTCGCCGGCCAGCGCTATCCCGGCGAAGACTACGAAGGCGATGCCCTCGATCTCGAACCCGACTTGAGTGACCCAGTTGAACAGGGAAGGCACCCGGTTCCCGTTCGGTCCGAACGGGGCGCGGCTTACCCCGAACGTGGTCGTTCCCGCGCGAGGTCCCTGCAGGCTCGCCAGGCCGGTCAGCACGTAGGACAGGTTGCCCACCAAGATCACGGCGACGGCCTGGGGGAACGACAGCCCGAACACGACGATCCCGAGCACTCCGTAGACCAGGAACTCGACGTTCCAGATCGCTCCTGCCCACATCCAGAACAGATGGGCTGGCTTGCCCCACCGCTCGCCGAGCGTTACGTACTCGATGCCGCGACGTTCGAGGGTCGCGATAGATGGCGTTGTGGCTTCCGATGTCACAACATCGCTCGCATCTGTCACTGGCCTAGCCTCTCTCCACGGCTGCCCGACATAGTGCAATGCGGACATTACTAGAACGGCGGCGGTCAACCTAGTGGCTGGTGACCGGCGCGCCAGGTGCGGGTCGTGCCAACGCGATGCGACCCGGCGGTTGCCAGGTGCTACTGCCCTCCTTACGGCAGGATGGTTGCCATGCTCCTTCCCGTCATGCCGCCGGTCGCGCCTATGCTGGCCAAGTCAGTTGCCAAGATCCCCGATGGCGCGATGAGCTACGAGCCCAAGTGGGACGGCTTCCGCTCGATCATCTTCCGCGACCGCGACGAGGTCGAGATCGGCAGCAGGAACGAACGGCCGATGACTCGATACTTCCCCGAGATCGTGGAGGCTGTGCGGGCCAGTCTGCCCGAGCGATGTGTTATCGATGGAGAAATAGTCATTCCCGACGCCGAGGGCCGCCGCCTTGACTTCGAGGCGCTGCTGCAGCGCATCCATCCCGCCGATAGCCGGGTCCGCCTGCTAGCCGAGCAGACCCCGGCCGCGTTTGTCGCCTTCGACCTGCTCGCTCTCGGGGACGATGACTACACGGCCGAGCCATTCGCCCGGCGCAGGGAGGTTCTTGAGGCGGCGCTGACCGACGCCAGGGCGCCGATCTTCCTGACACCGGCGACCACGGACGCCGGCCTGGCCGAGGTCTGGTTCAGCCAGTTCGAGGGTGCCGGCCTGGACGGAATCGTCGCCAAGCCGCTTGACGTGGACTACCAGCCAGACAAGCGCGCGATGTTCAAGATCAAGCACGAGCGGACAGCCGACTGCGTAGTAGCTGGGTACCGGCCGCATAAGTCCGGTGACGACGCCATCGGGTCGCTGCTGCTCGGCCTCTACTCCGACGACGGGAAGCTGGCCAGCGTGGGGGTCATCGGTGCCTTCCCGATGGCCAGGCGCAAGGAGTTGTTTGCCGAGATGCGGCCGCTGGTGACGACGTTCGAGCACCATCCGTGGAACTGGGCGGCGCTGCCCGAAGGCGTCAGGCATCCGCGCGAAGCTGAGCACAGCCGGTGGAACGCTGGCAAAGATCTGTCGTTCGTGCCGCTGCGGCCTGAGCGAGTGGTCGAGGTGCGGTACGACCACATGGAGGGCACCAGGTTCAGGCACACGGCGCAGTTCGTCAGGTGGCGCCCCGACCGTGAGCCGCTTTCCTGTGGCTTTGCCCAGCTAGAAGAGCCGGTCAGCTTCAACCTAGCCGACATCCTGGCAGGCTGACCGTGTTCCGAGGTGGCGGCGTCAGCGCAGGCAGGGTGGGCACCTTCATCCGGGCGGTGGCTAGCATGGCCGCGGTGACGATGCTGGCAACGGCGTGCGTATCCTTCGGCACCCAACCCGCCTCCGGCCATGACTCGAAATCAGGTAATCGCAGTTCAGGTAATCGCAATTCAGATAGTCCGAGATCAGATAATCGCGGATCGGGTTGCCCGGGATCGGGGTGTTCGGCGGGTCATCGCGTCGCCGATCCGCCTGGTGTCGGAGTCCGGGGTAGTTACCTGGTCGGCTCGCGATGGATAACGTTCGACGAGCCCGCTTACACGGTCGACGGCTCTGTGGTCGCGGCCAGGCGGCTGCTGACCCAGATCAGGTACCCGCTCGCCGGCCGACGTTCGACCGCGACCCGGCCAGCCAAGGGCCCGTTCCCCATGATCGTCTTCGCGCCGGGCTTCATGCAGTGCGGCGCCCCTTACTCCAAGCTGCTCGGCTACTGGGCGACAGCCGGCTACGTGGTCGTCGTTGTCAACTTCCCGAACTCGGACTGCCTGGTCGGCAACCCAACCGAGGACGACATGCTCAACCAGCCGCGCGATATGTCCTATGTGATCACCCGGATGCTCGAGCTCAGCCGGGCCAAGCGAGGCCTGTTCGCCCGGTTGCTCAACCCGAAGCAGATCGCGGTCGCCGGCCAGTCCGATGGCGGAGACACGGTCGCGGCCATCGCGGCCAACACCTGCTGCACCGACCGCCGGGTAAAGGCCGTCGCCGTCGAGTCGGGCTCGGTGTGGCCAAAGATGCGCGGCCGTTATTTCACCAGGCGCTTCATCAGGCATCCGATGCCCATCTTGTTCTCCCAGGGCAGCGCGGACACGATCAACCCGGCTGGCTGCAGCGTCACGCTGTACCACGCCGACCAAGCCAAGGCTAATTTCTACCTTGACTTGTTCGGCGCCAGCCACACTGGCCCATACTGGGGGACCAACCGCTACGAGCGCGTAGTGGCCAGGGTCACGCTCGCGTTCTTCAACCGTTACGTGCTCAGGCGCCCCCAGGCCGGATCGACCATGCGCAAGCAGGGCAACGTATCAGGGCTCGCGGCCCTGCTGCGCGACCGCCGGGGCAACCTGCCGCCGGCCATACCAGGTCCCCCTTGCTTCTGACGGGCCAAGCCCCGTGATTCGGAGTACTGCCATGAAGCCAATGCCGGAAGACTGGGAGACAGCCGTCGCGGTTGTCGCCCACCCCGACGATCTCGAGTACGGCGCGGCGTCGGCCGTCGCACGCTGGATCCGGCAGGGAAAGAAGGTCAGCTACCTGCTTGCCACCCGGGGCGAGGCAGGCATCGCCGGCCGGCCGCCGACCGAGGTCGGGCCCTTGCGAGTCGCCGAAGAGCAGGCAAGCGCCGCGGTGGTAGGTGTCACGCAGGTTGAGTTTCTTGATCACGTCGACGGGCTCGTCGAGTACGGCATCCCGCTGCGTCGCGACCTCGCTGCCGCGTTCCGCCAGCTGCGCCCAGACGTGGTGATCACGATGAGCTTCGACCTCACCTGGGGCGAAGAGGGTCCGGTCAATCACGCCGACCATCGCGCCGTTGGCCTTGCGGTACTGGACGCCTGCAGGGACGCGTCCAACGAATGGGTGTTCCCCGACGCCGGGCCATCCTGCCCGCCCATCCCGGCTGCCTACGTGATCGCTAATGCCGAGCCGACGCACTACGTGGACGTCACCGACACGATCGAGCTTGGCATCGCCTCTCTTCGTGAGCATCGCGCTTACATCGAGGGTCTCGGCGGCGAGTTCGATCCCGACCAGTTCCTTCGCGACATGGCAGGCTACGTCGGACTAGGCGCCGGCTGCGACTACGCGGTAAGCATGCGGCGCTTCACCACCGGCTGACCGCAGCGAGCCGCTAGGAAGGTTGGATGAAACGCCGACCGGGTCCGCGCGGCCGGCGACAGCAGCAACGGTCCGACGCTGCTGTTCCCACGACAGCATGGTGCACAACGCTGTCGCGCGCCAGCACGCCGCCGGCCGGCACGGGCCGGATTTCCGCCCGCCGCAGCCGCCCCGACCGGGATGAAGAGGCATATCACGGGTCAGTGTTCTC
>DATNEK010000266.1:0-15246 GCA_035553055.1 Streptosporangiaceae bacterium
CCGTCGCGTAGCCGTGGCCCCACGCTGCATCGTCGAAGCAGTAGCCCAGCGATGCACTGCGGTAGTCCGGATTCCACCGGTTCAGGCTGCACCAACCGATGAACGCCCCGTTGCGGGCACGATCCACGGCCAGCCGCGCCCCGGTGCCCTCCTCTGCCATTTGCCGGCAAGCCGCGATGAACCGATGCCGACCACTCGCAACTGGTTTTCTCGGCGGACGGGACAGCGGCGTGCCCGCTCATCGGCATGAGCGCGTGGTCATTGCTGGCGGAGTGCGCCGCGCAGCTCGACGAACCATTCCAGTGCAGAGAGAAGAGAGCGTGGTCCTGCGCAGTGCGGATTCGTCGACGGCCATGTGCAAGCTCGCGAGGTTGCCGGCACATTTTCCTGGCGGCACATCGGGAGGGTGGCCATCGCAGACGGCCTGGTGCACGGTTTCGCAAGCCGCAGTCATGTGTTTGAGCGTGTATACGTGTTGGCGTATGATCAGGTGGCGTGGACTGGGAGGTCGAAGCTACCGATGAGTTCTTCGCCTGGGCCGGGGAGCTGGACCAAGCCAACCCTGGGGCGCGGGCGATGCTCGACGCGGTGATTGACATGCTCGCCGAGAAAGGGCCTTTGATGCGCCGCCCTTACGTCGGGGAGATCGTGACCTCCCGCCATCGCAACATGAAGGAGTTGCTGGTGCCAGCGGGCGCGATGGAGCTGAGGGTGCTGTTCTGCTTCGACCCGCGCCGCACGGCGATCTTGCTTTTAGGCGGGGACAAGAGCGAGGGCTCGATATGGAATGCCTGGTATCGCACGGCAGTTCCCGAGGCGGATCGCCTGTATGACATGTACCTCGCTGAGCTTCGTGAGGAGGGGCTGCTGCCATGACTGGTCATCGTTCCTGGACCGCCGACCGCAGGGCGCGGCTGGCGGAACCGGAGGTTGCGCAGCGAGCCGCGGCAGCCCATGCTGAGCTCGCCCGCCTTGATGAGGGTTACCGGAAGACGCTTGCCCAGCTCAGAAATGCCCGTCGGCTGACGCAGGCACAGCTGGGGAGCGTTCTGGGCGTGAGCCAGGCTCAGGTCAGCCGTGTGGAGAACCAGGCGGACTTGTATCTGTCGACGCTGCGCAGCTACGTGCAGGCGATGGGCGGCGAGCTTGAGCTGCGTGCAGTCTTTCCGGACGGGCTAGCTGCAGCTATCGCGATCGCCGATCTACGGACTCCGGCCGATGCCGATGCCGATGCCGATGCTGCGGGACAGTATTTCCAGCAGGATGTTCATGCCGCATTCGCTCTGGTTCATCGTGGCGTAGGCCGGATTGACGCCGACGTAGAGAGATTCCATGCCGCTGACGCCGCCTGACCTTTCACGGCCTTACGCGAGCTCAGCCGACAAGGACGCTGACTGGCAGCTCTTGCTACGGCGGACCGAGTCGCTGCAGGAACTGACCAGGCTGTCCGGCGTCCCGGAAGCACAGTGGCCCGCCGGGGAAGCCGCCAGGCTGCGGGCGGTACCGTCGATTTCAGGCGAGACAGCCGGCCAGCGGCTGGCTCGCTGGCGGAACGTCTTCGCCAGTGAGATTGCTGACCTGGAGCGGGCAGTCCTGGCGGCATCTAGCCAGGGAGGCAGCGCGACCGTCGCGGATATTGATCTTCGCAGTGCCGTCTACCTTGCCGCGCGGCTCCTCGCGACGCTCTATGACGTCGCCATCGACCAGGTCAGCCCATAGCAGGCTGCCGTGGCGCTCCTACGAAGTGCGATCCCCTCCGCCCCACGCTGCTACCAAGCCCGGATCGATGGGCGGGGTTTCTTGCCCGGCGAGGGCGATGAGTCCGGCGTGGACTGGGGTGAAGCCGCAGGACTGGAAGTAGAAGCCGGTGAGGTGGTCTTCGAAATCCACGTGCAGCCATTCGCACCCGGCTGCCCGGGCGTGCTCGGCGGCGGTGGCGACCAGGACGGTGCCTATGCCGCGGTGCCTGGCGTGGGCGGCGACGAGGGTGTCCAGGATGAAGGCATGGACGCTGCCGTCCCAGGCGACGTTGACGAACCCGACGAGTTCGCCGTCCTGGGTGGCGCAGACCCAGCCGAGGCTGTGCTGGTGCAACTGGGTGTGCCAGTCGATGTTCAGGTAGGGGTGCCCGAACCCTTCGGCGTGCAGCTTGCTGACGGCGGCGTTGTCGATCTCGCCGCACCATCGATAGGTGATCGTCACCGGGTATCGCGGGCCTGCCGCGCCGCGGCGCACTCTTCGACTGCTTCGCGCGCCCACACCCGCTGCTGCTCGGTGCCGACCAGCTCTGCCCACTGCTGCGCCTGCTGGAACGCTGCCAGTGCCCGGTCAAGGTCCCCGGCATCAGACCAGGAGCAGCCGAGATTGTTGTACAACGACACGAGCCAACGCCGGGTCCGGTCATCCGGTGCTACCAGAGCCCGGTCGATCGCCTTAACCGCCCAGTCGCGGGACCGCGGTCTGTCGGCGATGGCGAGCATGTGCAGCGCGTCGATCTGGAGGAACAGCAGGCCCCCAGATTCGGCCAGCGCCGCGGCATCCTCGAACTCGATCACGGCCTCACCGGCGTTTCCCGCGCTATTCAGCAGCCGACCAGTCTCAAGCCTGATGCGCGTCCTGACCGCCGCGTCGTCAACCTGGCCGAGCGTTTCCAGCAGCGCCCTTCCCTCACCGAACCGTTCCTGCAGCCCGAGCGCCCTGGCCTGCTGGGTGACCAGCTCGGCCCGCTCGGCGTCCGTGTGCGCCTGCGACGCCGCCTCGCCGGCGAACCGCCGCTCCGACCCAGCGGGATCCCCGAAGTCCCACAACTCATCCAGCAATTCCTGCCTGATCACCAGCTCACTCCCAAGTCGGACACCCGTTAAGCACGAAGGCCCGGCCGTCACCACGGCCGAGCCTTCTAGCTGCGAAGACGCATGGGGTGGACGATGGGACTTGAACCCACGACATCCAGGACCACAACCTGGCGCTCTGCCAACTGAGCTACGCCCACCATGACCGCACGCTAAGGCACTGCGGCATCGCAAGCATACAGGTCATTGCTCACTCAGCAGTACCCGAATCCGCAGCATGGACGCCCGCGTCGGGCACTCGCGCGGTGAACCTGGCGGCGATCTCGCGAGCGGTGGCCGTGTCTGGCCCGGGCATCGCCACGAAGACCGCTTCGCGGTAGTACCTGAGCTCGGCGATGCTTTCCCTGATGTCGGCCAGCGCCCGGTGCCCGCCGATCTTCGCCGGGCTCGCGAAGTAGGCGCGCGGGTACCAGCGCCTTGCCAGCTCCTTGACGCTGGACACGTCAATCATCCGGTAGTGGAGGTAATCGTCCACTTTCGGAAGGTCGCGCGCGATGAACGCCCGGTCGGTGGCGATCGAGTTCCCGCACAGCGGCGCTTTCCTCGGCTCGGCGATGTACCCGCGGATGTAGCCGAGAACCTGGTCTTGCGCTTCGGCCAGTGTGATGCCGCTCGCAAGCTCGTCAAGGAGGCCGGAGCTTGTGTGCATCTGGCGCACCAGCTCAGGCATCTGATCGAGTGACTCGGCCGGAGGCTTGATCACCAAGTCGATGCCGCCGTCAAGTTCCTTCAGATCACCATCGGTGACCACGCACGCAACCTCAACCAGCGCGTCGCTAGTGATGTTGAGGCCGGTCATCTCGCAGTCAATCCAGACCAGTCGGTCAGTCACCATATCAGCCTAGTCACTGTCAGGGACCGCCGCGCGCGCCTCGAGCAGCCTCTGCTCAAGCGCGGCAATATGCGCAGGCACCTCTATACCCTCCCGCAGCCGCGGATCTGGCTCGGCGGCACCGATGGTCTGGGTGATCGGCAGCACGCCTGCCCAGTAGTCCAGGTCGTAGTCCTCATCCTCGTCCTTGGCTTCGCCGCTGCGTATCTTGACTGACGCTTCACCGAGCGACAGCGCGATCACGGACGTGGCCGCGAGCTCCTTCTTGCTTGGCCCCCGTGAGTTGTCCCAGCGACCAGGGATCAGGTGCTCGGTGATCGCCCGGATGGCGGCGAGACGCTCGCCGGCGTCGGTGACCAGCCGAGCGGTACCGAAGATGACCGCGCTGCGGTAATTCATTGAGTTGTTGAACACGGATCTGGCGCACACGAGCCCGTCGAGCAGCGTGATCGTCACGCAGATCTCCTGGCCGTCAGCGGACTGGAAGGACCGGTTCGCGGACGACCCGTGCAGGTACAATGTGTCACCGATCCACCCATAACCGGTCGGCAGCACCACTGGCGAACCGTCGATGACCACGCCGAAATGGCAGATCAGTCCAGCGTTCAGCACGTCGTCGAGCGCGGACCGGTCAGTCGCGCCGCGTTCCCGCAGCCGGTGCAAGGTTGTTCGTTCAGTGGTCGACAGGGCGCGGAAGGGGTTCATAATGCCCTACGGTAGCGGGGTGCGTAGCGTTCCTGGAATCTCCGATCCGGTTACACTTGACGCCTGGATCAGCGCGAACACCGATCCAGCCCCAGGAAGGCTGACCCGGGTGTCGCTGATCTCCGGCGGTCGCTCGAACTTGACCTACCGGCTCGATTTCGGCGATCAAGCGGGTGACCAGGCGCTGGTGCTGCGGCGGCCGCCGCTCGGGCACGTGCTGCCAACGGCACATGACATGAGCCGCGAGTACCGGGTGCTTTCCGCGCTGGCCGGTACCGCCATCCCGGTGCCGACGCCGGTCGCGTTCTGCGAGGACACCGAGGTCACCGGCGCGCCGTTCTACCTGATGCGGTACGTCGCCGGCCGGGTGCTGCGTACCAGGGAAGATGGCGCCAACGTGACCGCCGAGCAGGCACGCGAGCTTTCCGAGTGCGTGATCGACATGCTCGCCGCGATTCACGGCGTCGACATCGAAGCCGTCGGCCTAGTCGGCTTCGGCCGCCCGGCGGGCTACATGACCAGGCAGCTTGCCCGCTGGCAGCGGCAGTGGGAGCTGTCGAACTCACGGGAGGTCCCCGGCTACGACGAACTCGTGCGCCGCCTGGCCGCCGAGCTCCCGCAGTCGGCCGACGGCACGCTGGTCCACGGAGACCTGCGGCTTGACAACATGCTCGTCAGGCTCGAACCGACGCAGGTTGCCGCCGTGGTCGACTGGGAGATGTCCACGCTCGGCGACCCGCTCGCCGACCTCGGCCTCACGCTGATGTACTGGACCGACCCTGGTGACGAGGACTGGCTGCGGGCCTCTGAAGGCGGCTCGGTGACCACGATCCCCGGCTTCATGAGCCGGGCCGAAGCCGCGCACCGGTACGCCGAGCTGACCGGCCGCGACATTTCCGCCATCGGTTACTACATGGCGTTCGGCTGCTTCAAGCTGGCGGTCGTGCTCGAGGGCATACATGCCAGATTTTTGCAGAAAAAAACCGTCGGCGAAGGCTTCGAACGCGAGGGTCCTGCCGTTCCCAGGCTGATCGAGCGGGCCCACCGCCTGCTAGACGCCGACTAGATCAGGTCAGCCGCAGTTGTTGCCGCAGAGCCGGTGCGCTAGCGCTTCGTAGAAGACCTGGTAGACCGAGGTTGGCTTGGTGATCGCGTACGCCTGTCCGCCGGTCAGCGCGGCAGCCTGCTGCAGCAAGGGGAAATTCGGCGGCTGGCCGAAGATGACCATGACGATGGCGATCCTGCGCGCCGGGCTCGCGAGCCTGGTCAGATCCTTGATCAATTGCTGTCCGGTGATGTCGGTCGGAGAATTCTCGATCCCCGAGCCGAGCACGACAAGCGCGTTGAAGTACTTCGGCTTGTAGGTCCTCAGCATGTACTTGTAGCCAGCCAGAATGGTGCCGTACAAGGCGGAATCGCTGATGTTGCTCGGCTTGAGGTCAGCATTGATGCGCTCAAGCTGCTGTCGCCTGGTGAGCAAGCCCAGCCGTTGTGGCAGCGGGCCGATGGACACCAGTTGCTTGTACGGCAAAGCGCCGTTGAGGTGATCGGCGTACTGCCAGAGGCCGAGATTCGCCGAGTCGGCGAATAGCGCGAGGCCGAGAGAGGCGGCTTTGCCGAGTTCGCTCTCGAAGGTCGGCGTGCCTGGCGACGATGACTTGGCCATGTTGGCCGAGATGTCGACCTCCACCAGATCCCTCGACCCGAGCGCGAGCTTGTTCCACGACTGCAGGGCGGCCGGCGCCTCAACCGCCGAGCCCGGCGGCGCGACCTGGAGAAGCTGGCTGTCGAGGCCGTAGGAGCTGGAAAAATGATCGGGCGTGCCTGGCACCTGGCTCGCCGACCTGAACCCGGCGAATCGGATCACGCTGGCCGCGTACTTCCCGCGCAGCATCTGGCCGAATGCCGCGGCCGCATCGAGCTGGGCCGGGCTTGACGTGGCAAGCAGTACGTACGGGTAGTCGAGTTCCGGGGTGCCGAGCGACACACTGCTGCCCGACGGGTAGGTGGCGGCTAGCGGCTGGCGCGGGTTCGCCGCGTCGTAGGCGATGACGGCCTGTTCGGTCGTCACCGTGACCGGATTCTGGTCGAGCGGTGGTTGCGCCAGGCTGACGAGCGATGCCAGCGACGCCGGATCGTCGAAATACGACGTGACCGAGGTGAGATGAGCGAACTGGGTGAACTTAATCTGTGCCGCCTGACCGGGCCCGAGCAGCCTGTTCTCTTCGATCAACGTGGCGAGCCCGGCCGCGGTCTGAGTGGGGTCGGGAAGGTCGACGCGCAGGTCAGCGGGTAGACGCGGGCCACCAGCCGAACGCGGAAGCAGCAATCGCCAGCCGTACTTCGCAAAAGCCGGGGTCCGGGCGGCGGCGGTCGCCGGCATCACGATCATCAGCGGGGACCTGGCCACGCTGAACCCAGCCGGGTTGACCGCCTGCGCTCCGACCGCGAACCCGCGTACAACGTCGACCCAGAGGCTTGAGTCGGGAATCCAGGCGTTGATCTGCCCGCCGGTAGCGTTGGGGTGCTGGCCGTCGATCTGCGCGGCGGCTTGCGCCGGCGAGCCCGAGTCGATCTGCACGGCGACGCAGTGTCCGTCGACCTGGTGCTGCTCGTGGTTGAAGGTCTGGGCGATCGCCTCGACCGGCTGGGTGATGTCAGTGCTCACCGCGACCGTGATGACCAGCGGGTCGCTCCCGCAGGAATAGTGGTTCGCGATCTGGGCGGTGCCTCGGCCGATCATCAGCAGCACGCACGCGGCCACCGCGATGCTGACCAGCGTTTTCGTCCGCAGGCGGCGCTTGCGGCGCCTGGTCGCCTTGATTCGGCCTGGGGGCGGCGGGGTGGTCACGGCATCCTTCGACGGGGAGAGAGCGCAGAGGGTGCTACAGCAGCCTAGGTTCCCAACTCTACCGAATTACGGCTCTTTCGGGCGGTTAACCGCTGATGTGCTGGCGGCCGAACTCTTCGCGCAGCCGGTGCATCGCCGTGACTGGCGCACCGATCCTGTCGAGGCCGAGCAGGGCCGCCCCGGCGACCGGTGCGGCCTCGATCACCCGCACCGTGCAGGCGGGTGCCACGGCCGCGATCTGGGCGGTGATCGCGTCGATGAGCAACGGGCCGCGCGCGGCGAGCACGCCGCCGCCGAGTATCACTGGCACGGCCGCGTCGGTGAGGTCGAGGCGCCTGATCACCGCGGACGCCATCAGCGCGATCTCGTCGGCGAGCTTGCGGACGAGATCGCGTGCCACCTGATCGCCGCTGTCGGCGGCGTCGAACACCAGCGGCGCGAGCTCGACGAGCCGTTCCAACCCGATCTTGCCCAGGTGCAGCGACACGCCTAGGTCGGTGGGCTCAGCCAAGCCGAAGTGACGCGGCACGAGCTGGCGCAGCACCGTCCGCGGACCGCGCCCGTCCTGCGCCCTGATCGCCCACCACTGGGCATCCATGCCGAGGCTAAGGCCGCCGCCCCAGTCACCGGTAATCTGGCCGAGCGCCAGGAACCCTTCCTTCCTGCCATCTGGCGCCATCCCCGCGCAGTTGATCCCGGCGCCGCAGGTGACGCCGACGCCCCACAGCCGGTCAGCCCCGGCCGCTGGCACGTCGTCAAGGCCAGCGCGAAGCACCGCGAAAGTGTCGTTGGCGACCAGCGTCGTCTGCGTCCACCCCTGGTCGGCGAGCATCTGCTCGAGCTGACGCTCCTCGTCGGGCAGGTCGACGTTCGCCACGCAAGCGACTGTGTCCTTGGCGATGCCGGCCAGGGAAGACGCGCCCCCGGTCGCGTCGACGGCCGACTTGAGCAAGTCGGCAATGATCTGGACGTTCTCCTCGGACAGCCGGTTCGGCATGCCCGGGCCGCGCACGGAAGCGAGCAGCGTGCCGTCGGCGGCGATGAGCGCCAGATCTGTCTTGCTATTGCCGCCGTCGACGGCAACGACGGCCGGATCCCCACGCAGCTGGCTAGTCACTCGCCTCCCGCCCAGGGCAGGAAACTGGCGTTCTCCGCTATCAGCCGGTCGGCGAGCTTGCTGGCCTGGTCGTACTGTCCGACGAGCGGGTTGGCGAGCAGCGCGCGCACGACCCGGTCCCTGCCTCCGTGCAGCGCCGCCTCGATCGCCAGCTCCTCGTAAGCCGACGCGTGGGCGACCAGCCCGGCAAGCAGCGGGTCGAGCGGTGCCACGGGTACCGGCACAGGACCGGACGCGCCGATGACCGCGGGAACCTCGATGACCGCCTCGTCGGAAAGGAACGGCATCGTGCCGTCGTTGCGCAGGTTTACCACCTGCTCGTCACCGGCATCGTTGACCAGCGAGGCCAGCAGCGCGACCGCCGCCTCTGAGTAGAACGCGCCGCCTCGCTCACCGAGCAGCTCAGGCTTGCGGTCGAGCGTGGGATCGGTGTACATGTCGAGCAGCTTGCGCTCGATCTCGGCGACGGCGGCCGCCCTGCTCTGACCGTTGCGCAACTCGGCGACGACCTCGTCGTGCTGGTAGTAATAGCGCAGGTAATAAGAGGGAACCGTGCCTCCGGTCAACGCCAGCACCGGCTCTGGCTGCCTGATCAGCGCGGCGATGTCGCCGCCCCGCTCGGCGAGCAGCTCAGGAAGCCGGTCGGTTCCGTCGACTACCACCGACCGCTCCCAGGTCAGGTGGTTGAGCCCGACGTGGCCCAGGCTGACCTGCTCGGGCGTGACACCAAGCCAGCCGGCGAATATCCGCTGGAAGCCGATCGCCACGTTGCAGAGGCCGACGGCGCGATGACCCGCGTCAAGCAGCGCCCTCGTCACGATCCCGACCGGGTTGGTGAAGTCGATGATCCAGGCGTCGGCCACGGCCCGCGCCCGGGCCCGCTCGGCGATGTCGAGGACCACGGGAACGGTGCGCAGGGCCTTGGCGAGCCCGCCTGCCCCGGTCGTTTCCTGGCCGACGCAGCCGCACTCGAGCGGCCAGGTCTCGTCCCTGTTCCTGGCCGCCTGGCCGCCGACCCGAAGCTGGAGCAGCACGGCTCCGGCGCCATCTAGCCCGTCGTCGGTGTCTGATGTCCACCTGACCTGCGCCGGGTGCCCGTAAGAGCGCATGATCCTGGCCGAGAACGGGCCGACAACCCCGAGCCGCCCCTGATCGGGGTCGACGAGCACAAGCTCGGTCACCTTCACCTGATCGGCCAGCCTGGCGATCCCGTCGACAAGCTCGGGCGTGTAGGTTGAGCCTCCGCCAATGACAGCGAGTTTCATCCGAATGCCTTTACTTCGGCCCCTGACTGGGCGACGTGGCAGGCGGCCTCATGGCCGTCGGCGATGGGTTCTAGCGGCGGTGTGATGCTGTGACAGACGTCGATCGCGATCGGGCAGCGCCACCTGAAGCGGCAGCCGGGCGTCGGGTTGATGACCTTCGGCGGCTCGCCTCGGTCGGTCTCGGCGTCCACTCCGAGCGGTGCCCGCGGATCAGGTGCGGCCGAGAGCAGCAGCTGGGTGTAGGGATGCTTGGGATTGGTCATTACCTCATCGATCGGCCCGGTCTCGGCGATCTGCCCGGCGTACATGACGATCAGGCGATCGGCGATGTACCTGGCGCTGGCCAGGTCGTGGGTGATGAACAGGATCGAGACGTCTTCGCTGTCGCGCAGCGTCATCATCAGGTTCAGCAGGCCGATCCTGATCGAGACGTCGAGCATCGAGACCGGCTCGTCAGCCAGGATCAACTTCGGCCGCATCGCCAGCGCCTGAGCGAAGCCGACGCGCTGCCGCTGGCCGCCGCTCAGCTCGTGCGGGTAGCGGTCGAGCACGTCGGCGCTCGGCGTCAGGCCTACCACGTCGAACACCCGGCGCGCTTCCTCGTACTGCTGCTTGCTGTCCAGGTCAGGGCGATGCAGCTTAAGCCCGCGCAGCACTCCGTGCGATACGCGGAAGACCGGGTTGAGCGACGCGAACGGGTCCTGGAAGACCATGGGCGCCAGGCCGCTATAGCGGAGGCGGTCATGGCGCGACCGCAGCGAGGAAATGCGCTTTCCTTCGAAAAATATCTCCCCGCTGGTCGGGCGGTAGATCTTGGCGAGCAGCCTGGCGATGGTCGACTTGCCGCTGCCGCTTTCGCCAGCCAGCGCGACGATCTGACGCTCCCCGATCGTGAAGCAGACATCGTCGACCGCGTGTAGCGTGCGCCGCCGGGTCAGCGTATTGCCGATCTGGAAGTGCTTGGTCAGACCCTCGGTGCGCAGTAGCGGCTCGGTCGTCACTTCGAGATCCGCGGACCCCGGCTGGGCGGTGGTCATGTCAGCTCCCCGCCTTCGTCCTCGCCAGCTACCCGTGGCGGCGCAGAGGTACCGTCGAACAGGAAGCAGCGCACCTGCCTGCCATCGACCGGGTAAAGGTCCGGGCGCTCGGCATGGCACCGCTCGAACACCTTCTGGCATCGTGGCGCGAACCAGCAACCTTCCGCCCGCCTGGTCAGGTTAGGCGGGCTGCCAGGAATGCCGCTGAGCGCCTGCCTGGGTCCCCTGATTGAGGGGAACGCTTCCATGAGGCCTGCCGTGTACGGGTGCGCGGGCGAGTCGAAGAGATTCCTGGTCGAGCCGACCTCAGCGACCTGGCCCGCGTACATCACCATCAGCCGGTCAGAGAAGTGACTGACCAGCGACATGTCGTGAGTCACGAAGATGACGGCGAACCCGAACTGCTCCTGCAACTCCTTGATCTGGACCATCAGCGACCGTTGCGCGACCACGTCGAGCGCGGACGTCGGCTCGTCCATGATCACTAGCTCGGGGGTGAACAGCAGTGCCATCGCGATCATCGATCGCTGCCGCATCCCGCCGGATAGCTGGTGCGGGTAGCTCTGCAGATGAACGGGGTCAATGCCGACCATCTTGAGCACTTCGGCAGACCGGCTCGCGATCTCCTGCCTGGACGTCACCCCGTGCGCCCGCATCGCATCCTTGAACTGCGCGCCGATCGACTTGACCGGGTTGAGCGCGTTCATCGCGCTCTGCATGACGACAGACAGGTCTTTCCACCTAATCGCGTTGAGCGCTTCGTCGGTAAGCCTGATCAAATTGCGCCCTTTGAACGTGACGCTGCCGCCGACGATCTCGGCTGGCGGCGAAAGCAAGTGCGCGATCGCGAACAGCAAGGTCGACTTGCCGCAGCCAGACTCGCCGACGATGGCGAGGAACTCGCGATGCTCGAGCGAAAAGCTCACGTTGTCGACCGCGAGCACGATGCCGCCTTCTAGCAGGTACTCAACCGACAGGTCCCTGACGTCGAGAATCGTCCCTGCCGTCGGTGCCCGATCGGCCACGAGAGTCTCCCGGCTACGTGGTCTGCTTGGCAATCTTCCTCCGCTGTGCTCGCTTTTGCGACAACCGCAGTGGTCGGAGCGCCGGGTTGCCTACTTCGTCGAACGCGTAGTTGAGCAGCGCGAACGCGGCACCGAGCCCGACGATGCACAGGCCAGGTGCGATGATCCACAGCGACTGGCCGGTCTGGAATGCCTCGTTGTTCTCGGCGGCGCGCAGCATCGTGCCCCAGCTCACCTGGCTCGGGTCTCCGAGCCCGATGAACTGCAGGCTGGTGGAGAACAGCACCGCGTAGAGCGCGTTGGTCAGGAAGCTGGCGACCAGCAGCGATGTCATCGTCGGGATGATCTCGACCACGATGATGTAGAACGGGCGCTCGCCGCGCACCCGGGCGGCTTCGAGGAAGTCTCGCTTGCGCAGCGATAGCGCCTGCGCCCTCAACTGCCTGGCCGTGTAGGACCAGCCAGTGAGCGTGATCACCGCGATCATCACCGCCGTGCCCGCGCTGTGCAGGTATCCCGCTATCACCACGAGCAACGGGAACAGCGGTATGACCAGCAGCACGTCGGTGAGCAGGTTGAGCGCGGCATCCCAGAACCCGCCCAGGTATGCGGCCGCTACGCCGATCAGCACCGCGATTGCCGTCGACGCGAGGCCGACGCCGAGCGCGATCTCTAGCACCGGCCTGGTGCCCCAGATGACCTGGGCGAACATGTCCTGGCCCAGGCCGGTGGTGCCGAGCAGGTGGTGCAACGATGGCCCGAGACTGACCTTGTAGATGATCGCGCTCGGATTGTCGCGAGCGATCAGCTCAGGGAAGGCGGCCAGCAGGCAGAAGAGCGCGAGCAGCCCAGCGCCCCATGACGCTTTCCTGTTGGACCTGATCGCCTTGCCCATGCGCCGCAGAGCGCGGATGGCCGGTGATTGGCGGCGGCCGGAAGGATGGTCAAGGCCGGGTAGTTCGGCAATTTCGAGCGGCGCTACGGTTGCCGATTCTGTAGTCCCTGAGGGAATGCGGAATGCCATAGCTAGATCGCGTCCCTGGTCCGTGGGTCAAGAATCGCCGTGGCGATGTCCGAGATCAGGATCGCCACCAGCACGGCTACGGTGATCAGCAAGAACAGCGCCTGCATCAGCGGATAGTCCTCGTTGTCAACGGCGTTGAGCAGCCAGTAGCCGACACCCTGATAGTTGAAGACGAACTCGATCAGGATCGCGCCGCCGAGCACGAATCCGAGAGACATCGCGAACCCGGTGAGATTGGGCAAGATCGCGTTACGCGCGGCGTAGTCAAACATGATCCGGCGGCTCGACAGGCCCTTGGCCCTGGCCATTCGCACGTAGTCCTCGGCCAGCGTGGTGATCATGGTATTGCGCATGGTGAGGATCCAGGTGCCGATAGTGGTGATCAGCAAAGTGGCGGCCGGCAAGATCGCGTGCTGGATCACGTTCCAGATGAACGAGACAGTGAAGCCTGGCGTCGCCGTGAAGCTGTAGCTGAAGAAGTAGGGCAGCCAGTGCAGCTTCACGCCGAAGATGAGGATCAGAACAAGCCCGAGCCAGAAGTACGGGATCACCGAGGTGATGACGAACACCGGCGGCATGACGCTGTCGAGCGTACCGCCACGGTGCCAGGCGCCGACGATGCCGATCCCCGTGCCGAGCAGGAACGCCAGGATGGTGGTCAGTCCGACCAGGCCGAGCGTCCATGGAATGGCTTGCTTGATGATGTGACCGACGGTCGCGGGATACTCTGACAGGGAGACGCCGTACTTTCCCGTCGCCATGTTTCCCAGGTAAGTCCAGTACTGGCTGAGCAGCGGCTTGTGCGTGAACACTCCGAACTGGATCTCGAGTGTGTGCAATGCCTGGGGCGAGACCCCGCCTTTGAACTTGGAGATCATGGCGATCGCCGGGTTGCCTGGCATCAGTCTCGGCAGCACGAAATTGAGAGTGAGCGCCGCCCAGAGCGTCAGCAGGAAGAAGCCCAAACGGCGAAGCGCGAATCTCATGTCCCGACTCCATTCATCCCGCCCCGCCTACCCTTCCGCCCCACCCATTCATCCCGCCGCCCACCCCTTATGGTCCTGCCGCCTGGGGCATTCGGCTAGTCCGCGTGTCGTGACCGGCCCGCGCCCGGCGCGACGGGGATCGGGCAGCCCGATCCCCGTCGCCGATCAGCTGCTACTTGGCCGGTGACAGGTGCATCATCACCTGGCCCCAGTCGGGATAGTTGTAGGCGGCCGGCTGGGCGTACGGGTTGCCCGGCGTCGGCCAGCCGGAGAACTTGCTCGTGTCGTACTGGAACCAGTCGACCGACTCGGTGACCGGGATGACCGGCACGTCCTTAAGCATGACCAGCTGCAGCTTGTCGATGATCTGCTGCTGCTGTGCCTGGTCCGTCGTGGTGGGGAACTGATTGATCAGCGCGTCGGTCGCCTGACTGCTGTACCGCTCGAAGTTCGAGCCGGCTGGCGTGCCGATGGGTGCCGAGTTGGCCGAGTACAGCCACTGCCGCATCTCGAAGTACGGGCTCGGCCCACCGCTTTCTGAGCCGTAAGCGAGCTGGTACTGGCCGGCGTACAGCTTGTTCTGGTACGTCGTTTGCGACAGGTCCTGCGGCGTGACCTGGATGCCTACGGCCTTGAGGTTCGCGACGATCACACTGACCGCGTTAACCCAGTCGGAGAACCCGCCATTGTTGATGATCGCGAAGGAGAGCTTCTGGCCGCCCTTGGCGAAGATGCCGCCAGCGCCGCGGGTGAAGCCGGCCTTCTCGAGGGTCGAGATCGCCTTGCTCGGGTTGAAGGCGTAATCGTTGCCGAATGCCGCCGCCTGCGAGGTGTCGAGCCAGCTCGAGTACGTCGGCGTGACGATTCCCGACTGGTTCGACGCCGGCTCCTCGCCGAACTCGCCGAGCTGGGAAGCCTTGGCCCGGTCGATCGCGTACGCCATCGCCTCACGGACCGCGACGTTCTTGAGTATCGGGTTGGTCAAGTTGATGAACACCGACACGTTGGCGATCGCGGGGAACCACCACTTGATGGCCGGCTGTGCGGAGAGGAACTTGGTGATCGACGGGATGAACTGGCTGCCCCACTCAGCCTGGCCGTTGGCAAGGAAAGTGTTGGCCGTGTCGTTGGTGAGGAACGCCGGGTAGTTGATGGTCTCGACCTTCGGCACGCCCGGCTGCCAGTAGTGCGCGTTGGCCTGGTACTCGATGTTCTGCGGCGTGCACTTGTCCATCTTGTATGGACCAGTGCCGACCGGGCTTGTGTCCGGGTACTTGGACGGGTTCGAGATCTTGGACCAGACCTTCTGGTCGACGATGCCGATCTGGTCGGCGATGTAGTAGAAGTACGTCACCGCGGGCGCCTTGAACTGGACGACGACCTGGTTCGCACCCTTCTGCGTGACGCTGGACAGCACCGACCAGACCGAGTTGATGTCGAGAGTCTTATTCGCCTTGAGCAAGTTGAATGTGTAGACGACATCGGCGGCGGTCATCGGGTCGCCGTTGGTGAACTTCACGCCCTTGCGGATGGTGAACGTGAGGGACTTGTT
>DATNEK010000267.1:0-25889 GCA_035553055.1 Streptosporangiaceae bacterium
CCAGCACTGCGACATCGACCACACCACGCCCTTCCAGGACGGCGGCCGCACCTGCGAATGCAACACAGGGCCTCTATGCAGGCGACACCACCGCACCAAACAGGCACCCGGATGGCACGTCACCCAGCCCCAGCCAGGCACTTTCGTCTGGACCGCACCTCACGGCCGTAGTTATACCGTCACACCGGACAAGTACCCCGTATGACCCACCAGCCTTGCAGGCTCAGGCAGCACCCCGACCTGACCTAGCAGCGGGCCGTCAGAACGGCGCCCAGCAGCGGCCTCCGGCACGCGGTGATCGGCGGTGACTACAACAGCGTCGCCCGGACCCACCGCCCAGAAGCCCAGAAAGCTCAGCATCAGCAACCCAGCCGACAATGCCGCAGCAGACGCGCTCACTCTGTTTTAGACACCGGCAAGCGCACTGCGGACAAGCGGTGGCGATCGCAAGAATTGCCAGGGGCAGTGACTTTAAGCTATCCATTGCCCTACCTGGCGTAGAACAATGGCAGATATGCGGATGGCTGAAGGGGCGTTGCTGCACCAGGTTCACCTGGCCAAGATCGGTGCGGACCTGGCCGCCTCGGTCATCTCCAACCTCCTGCTGTGGCGCGCGAGGCCAGTGACCGCTGTCGCGGTGCGATGCGCGCTCCCGATCGCTGGGTCGGCAGCAGTGCTCACGTTGGCCGATCTTGACGCGCTGGCGCGGACCAGGCGGGGTCGGTATGTGCTGGCGCACATGCCGCCAGCCGCCCAGGCTGCCCGGCTAGCTGGTGACGCGCTCATGGGATTCGGCGCTTACCGTCGCAATCCCCTGCTTTTCGTCACCGGTGCGGCCGTGGTGGTACTCGGCTGGTCGCACGGCTTCTGGCCGCGACGCTTCCCGTACCGCGATTCCTGATCGCCCACTCCCGGCCCTCCAACGGCCCGCTCCCCCGTAACGGCGCTGAGCTGGGCGATCAGACTCATTGACAGGGCTCGTCAGGCGTTTATGCTCGATTTGTCCGGTCCTGGCATCTGGAGGCGTCGTGGCTTCTCGTCGCAGAATTTTCTCCCTTGCTGCCTTAGCGCCAGCCGTCGCCGTCGTACTCGCCAGCGCGAGCACGCTGGTCGCCGCCACACCCTCCTATGCCGCATCCACCGCCTGTCCGTGGGTTGGCTCGACCGCGCCGATCAGCCAGCGGGTCAGCGAATTGCTCGGGAAGATGACTACGGCGCAGAAGGTCAGCATGCTGACCGGGGCCGGCGGGTCGAGCTACGTCGGCCTCATTCCGGCCATAGGCTCGCTGTGCATCCCGGCGATAAACCTGGAAGACGGGCCTGCGGGAGTAGCCGACGGGATGACTGGCGTGACGCAGCTTCCAGCGCCCGTCGACGTGGCCGCGACCTGGGACAGCTCAGCCGAACAGCTCTACGGCCAGGTCATAGGCGCCGAGCAGGCAGCCAAGGGCACCACGGTCGACCTCGGGCCGACGATCAATATCGTTCGCGATCCGCGCTGGGGTCGCGCGTTCGAGTCGGTCGGTGAGGATCCGTACCTTAACGGTCAGATGGGCGCCGCCTACATCAGGGGCGTCCAGTCCACCGGCGTGATGGCCCAGGTCAAGCATCTCGCGGTGTACAACCAGGAGACCAACCGCAACACATCGTCCGATAACGCCGTAGTCAGCACCAAGACCATGCAGGAGATCTACCTGCCAGCCTTCCAGTCGGCCGTTCAGCAAGGCGCCGCCTCGTCGGTGATGTGCTCGTACAGCACGGTCAACGGCACGTTTGCGTGCCAGAATCCGTTCTTGCTCAGCACTGTGCTGCGGCAGCAGTTCGGCTTCGATGGATTCGTCACCTCCGACTGGGGTGCCACCCACTCCACCGCGCCGTCGGCGAACGCCGGCCTCGACATGGACATGCCGGGCAACGACGGCTTCTATGGCAGCGGGCTGCAGTCAGCGGTCTCGTCGGGTTCGGTCAGCATGGCCACGCTGAACTCGATGGTGTCTGCCGTACTGACCGAGATGTTCGCGTTCGGGTTGTTCGACAAGCCGACCGCTGGTTCTCCCGCACAGCCAGCGACGAGCCAAGCCGACCAGTCTGACGCGCTGCAACTCGCCGAAGAAGGCACCGTACTGCTCAAGAACGGCGGCGGGATCCTGCCACTTAGCCCTTCGACGTCATCGATCGCCGTCATCGGCGCCGATGCTTCGACCAGCCCGCTGACCGCGGGCGGCGGCAGCGCGTCGGTCACATCGAGCGGCACGGTCACCCCGCTGCAGGGGATCACGACGCGGGCAGGCAGCGGGATCACGGTCAGCTACAACGACGGCTCATCAAACAGCTCGGCCGCGGCGCTCGCCGCTTCGTCGAGCGTCGCGATCGTGTTCGTCAGCAACTTCGAGACCGAGGGCAGCGACCTTTCTGGCATCGACCTTCCCAGCGCGGAGAACTCGCTGATCTCCGCGGTCGCCGCCGCCAACCCGAACACGATCGTCGTGCTCGACAGCGGTTCGGCCGTCACAATGCCGTGGCTGTCGTCGGTCAAGGGCGTACTCGAAGCCTGGTATCCGGGTCAGGAGGACGGCACGGCGATCGCGGCGTTGCTCTTCGGCAACGCCAACCCGTCCGGGCACTTGCCGGTCACGTTCCCGACCTCCCTATCGCAGGTACCGGCCAGCACAGCCGCACAGTGGACCGGCACGAACGGAACAGTGCAGTACTCGGAGGGAGTCGACGTCGGGTACCGCTGGTACGACACCCAGAACCTGACGCCGCTTTTCCCGTTCGGGTACGGCCTGTCCTACACCACGTTCTCCTTCAGCAACCTGCAGGTGGGATCGCTGGTCGCGGGGGGTGCCAGCACAGTCACCGCCAAGGTCACCAACACCGGCGCCCGAGCCGGCGCTGACGTCGCGCAGCTTTACGTGACCGACCCGGCCAGCGCTGGCGAGCCGCCCAGGCAACTCGAGGGTTTCGCCCGAGTGAGCCTGCAACCCGGTGCCAGCCAGACGGTGACGTTCCAGTTGACCGAGCGAAACCTGCGGTACTGGAACTCGGCGAGCAACGGCTGGGCCACCGCCACCGGCAACTACGGCATCGAGGTCGGCGATTCCGACGGCAACCTTCCGCTGGCCGGCACCCTGTCCGTGGGCTCGGGACAGCTTGGCCAGCCGGTCACTGTGACGGCCTCTGGCCCGCAGGAAGGCCTGGCTGGCACCGCGGTGTCGGTACCGGTGACCGCCAGCGACTCGACCTCGGGGCAGACGCTGTCGTACTCCGCGACCGGCCTGCCGGCCGGTACGTCGATCTCGCCGACGAGCGGCACGATCACCGGGACCCCGACGACGCCAGGGACGAGCACGGTGACGGTCACCGCGACGGACGGCACCGGCGCGTTCGCGACTGCCTCATTCCTCTGGACGGTCGAACCAGCGTCGGACGGCATCGCGGCCACGCCGCTGGTCGGATACCAGGGCCTCTGCCTGGATCTGGCCGGCGATAGCAATGCCGATGGCGCCAAGGTCGACATTTATACCTGCAATGGAACAAATGGTCAGCAGTGGACACTCGAATCGAACAGCACGATCGAGGCTGACGGCAAGTGCCTCGACGCGGCCGGCGGCGGGACCGCGAACGGTACCCTGGTCGACTTGTTCACCTGCAACGGCACGGGCGCGCAGGTGTGGCAGCCGCAGCCGGGCGGCGCCCTGGTCAACCCCCAGTCGGGGAAGTGCCTGGACGACACCGGCTTCTCCACCACGCCAGGCACTCAGGTACAGATCTGGAGCTGCTCGGGCAATTCCAACCAGTCATGGGTCTCGCCCGCTTCGGCGACTGGCGCGGTCACCGGGTACGTAAGCCTCTGCCTTGACGTGCGCGGCGAGAACAGCGCGAACGGAACGCCCGTGCAGGTCTATACCTGCAACAGCACGAGCGCTCAGAATTGGACGACCGAGCCGAACGGCACCTTGCAAGCTCTCGGCAAATGCCTGGACATCCCCGGCGGTGGCACGGCGAACGGCACGCTAGTCGATCTGTCAGCCTGCAACGGCACCGGCGCGCAGGTGTGGCAGCCGCAACCGAATGGCGCCCTGGTCAACCCCCAGTCAGGCAAGTGCCTGGACGACACCGGCTTCTCCACCACGCCGGGCACCCAGTCGCAGATTTGGAGTTGCACCGGGAACGCCAACCAGTCCTGGCAGTTGCCCTGAGAGATCAGGAGGCAGGCCAGTTCCCGGGATAGCCACGCGCAGTCCGTTTACATCGATCGCTGGTAAGTGCGGAATGCCCTGGTAGCTGCCCAGGCCGTGACTGCGGCAGCGGTCGCCAGGAAGCCTGCGTAGGAGCCGACGGTGCCCCAGGCTGGGCTGGCAGCCGCCGCGATTCGTCCCGCGTTCTCGGCCCAGTGCACCGGGTTGAACCTCGCGACATCAGCGATCCAGGACGGCACGAGCCGCAGCGACAAGAACGCTCCGGAAAGGAAGGTCAGCGGCAGCACGAGCGTGGTCGACGCCCCTATCAGCGCTTCGCGCTGCTTAGTGAGAAGGGCGAAGCCGTTGGACAGCCCGGCCATGGCCATAGCGATCAGCACTGAGATGCCGATCAGGACCACGAGGCCAGTCAGGCCGCCGGGGAAGTCGGCGCCTAGCGCCCAGCCGATCCCGATGATGATCGCTGACTGGACGATCGTGGTGACCGCCTGGTAGGCGAACATCGCCGCGGTGAGCGCGCCACGGCTGACCGGTGCGGTGAGGAACCGGTCGAGCACGCCGTTACCCATGTCCTCGATGTAGGACATGCCGGTCCAGCTTGATCCGAAGATCGCCGTCATGATCACCACACCGGGGGTCAGGTAGGTGATGTAACTGCCCGAGCCGAAGCCGGGGATCCGCGATACACCTTTGAACAGCGCGCCGAACAGCAGCAGCCAGATGATCGGCTGCAGCAGCGCGATGAAGATGACTGTGGGTTGCCGGTACAACTCACGCAGGTACCGGCCGGTGAAGATCACCCATGCCTGACGTGTGGCTTTCATGCGGCTGACATCCCTTCTGCCTGACGGAACGAACGACCGGAGTGGTGCAGGTAGACATCGTCAAGCGACGGCCTGGCGACGGTGACGGACCGGACGCCGAGCCGGACGGCCTCAAGCCCGCTGAGCACGGCTGGCAGCGCCCGCCGGCCGTCGGCGACCCGTGCCCTGACCACGCTGCCGTTCACCGATGACGCGGTGACTTCGGGAACCTCGACCAGCACCTTCTCGGCTCGCTCGGCCCCTTCAGGTCCGTCGAGCTCGATCACGATCGAGTCGCCGCGCAGTCCGGCCTTGAGTTCGTCCGCTGTGCCTTCGGCGACCATCCGGCCGCGATCCACGATCGCGATCTTGGCCGCGTGCTGGTCGGCTTCCTCGAGGTAATGGGTCGTGACGAGGATCGTGGTTCCGGCGGCAACCAGGTCAGCCAGCACGGACCACAGGTCCGCGCGGGCCTGCGGGTCGAGTCCGGTCGTTGGCTCGTCGAGGAAGAGCGCAGCCGGACGGTGGACGAGAACGGTCGCGACGTCGAGCCGTCGTCGCATGCCGCCCGAGTACGTGCGCGTCTGTCGCTTCGACGCTTCTGCCAGCCCGAACAAGTCAAGCAGGTCAGCAACGCGCCGACGCAACTTCCTGCCGCTCATGCCGTGCAGCCCGCCCTGCATCAGCAGGTTCTCCTCACCGGTAAGGCGGCCGACCGCGCCGCTGTGCTGGCTCACCGCCCCGATGACGGATCTGGCCCGGCCAGGCCTGGCCAGCACGTCGATACCAGCGATCGTGGCCTGGCCGCGATCGGGTTTGGACAGCGTGGTCAGAATCCGCATGGTCGTGGTCTTGCCAGCTCCGTTCGGCCCGAGCAGGGCATAGACAGTGCCTGGCTGAACGCGGAAACTGAGCCCGTCGAGCGCGCGCACTGCCGTCGAGCCCCGTGCGGCGCCTTTGTAGATCTTGCTGAGGTCCTGCGCCACGATGGCGTCCGCGGCCTCATCTACCATCACTTGCTCCTAACGGTGTTCTACTAGAGAACGATGTTTAGTACAAGAACAACGTTTACTAGAGAACGACGTTCTCGTCAAGTACGCTGTTTGGCATGACGCATGAGCCGCCATGGCGAACGTCGCCCCGACGTGGTCGGTCCGCGCCCAGGCCGCAGCTCAGCCGGGAGCTGATCGTCGGCGCCGCGCTCAAGGTCATCGGGTCGGAGGGAGGGGATGCGCTCACCATGCGCCGGCTCGCCGACGAGATCGGCGTTTCGGCATCAGCGCTGTACGGATACGTCGCAAACAAGGAAGAGCTCGTGCAGCTCGTCCTCGAGCAGATCATCTCCGAGGTCCCGATCCCGCCCCCCGGCGGTGATTGGCAGGACGTGGTCAAGAAGTTCGCACGCGAGATGTTCGGCATCTTCAAGCGCCATCCAGGCGTGGCGGCGCTCACCATGGGGCGGGTCCCGTTCGGGCCGAGCATGCTCGCGGGCGGCGAGTACATACTGAGCCAGCTCCGCGCCGCCGGCCTGCCCGATCAAGTCGCCGCGTTCGTCGGCGACCTCGGCGGCCTGTACGTCGGCGCGGTGGCACTCGAGCAGGAGGTCACCCCGATCACCGAGCCAGCCGACTTCGTCAAGCAGGCCGCTGACTGGCTAAGGTCGCTGCCGGCTGACCAGTACCCGAACACCGTCGAGCTGGCCGACAAGCTGGTAGCCGGCAACGCCGAAGACAGGTTCGAGTGGGGTCTTGATGTCATCGTGCGCGGCCTGGCCACCTACCTGACCTCGCCGCCGACGCCTGACGCCCGGTGGCCCCAGTCCAGGTAGGCCCCAGTCCAGGTAAGCCCCAGTCCAGCTAAGGCAGCCGGTACGCGCGGATGGCCGTGCCTGACAGGATTGCGGCCTGCTCCGCCGCACTGAGGTCAGCCACCAGCGTCCTCGCCGCCGCCACGACGGCGGCATATGAGGCCTGGAGCGTGCAGGGCGGCCAGTCTGAGCCGAACATGAGCCGGTCAGGGCCGAAAGCGGTGAGCACGGTCTCGTAGTGGCGTCTTAGGCCGATGGCGTCGGGCACTCCGAGAATGCCCGACAGCTTGCAGAAGACGTTGGGAAGCGCGCCGAGCCGGCGTATCGCCGCCACCCATCGCTCGTCCGGCCGATCGCCGGCGTCCGGATTGCCGAGATGGTCAAGCACGAAGGTCACCTCGGGGCAGGCGGCGACGGCGTCGGCGGCGGCCGGCAGCACTTCGGGTGGCACGACGATGTCGTAGCAGAGTCCAGCAGCGCCGACAGCGGACAAGCCGCGGTGCACCGCCGGCCTGCGCAGCCAGTCGGGATCGGCCTCGACGAGTACCGGATGCCTGATCCCGCGCAGGTACGCCCCATCGGGCCGGTCCTGGAGCGCGGCGAGTGCGTCACCGACGTCGTCGGCCTGCAGGTCCACCCAGCCGACGACGCCAGCGACGAGGTCACTGCCCGCCGCCAGCATCAGCAGGTCGGGTGTCTCACCCGGCTCGATCACGGTCTGCACGACGATCGTGGCGGTCACCCCGGCAGCGGCCGCCAGCGGGCGGAGATCAGCCTCGTCGAAGTTCCTGAGCAGCGGCTCGTTGCCAGGGCGCCTGAGCCACGGCTGATCTCTGGCCGACAGGTCCCAGAAATGCTGGTGTGAATCAACCAGGCCGGCGGTCGGCGTCATCGCGCTAGCTGATCCTGGTCGCGATTGGCGTGCCAATCTCGACCGTGCGGCCGACGCTGCAGAGCCGGTCGTGCGACTTGCTCACCACGTCGGGGAGTATCGCCCGAGCGTCGTCACCTGCGGGCGTGTCAGGGAACGCGATGTGGAAGGCGACGACGATGTCGGACAGGTGGTTGCCCTGGGCATCGCGCACTTTATCCGCATCGACCCGCACCGTGAACGCGTCAGGCTCGGATCGACGGCCAGTAAGGATGTCGACATCGATGGCTGTGCAGCCGCCGATCGCGGCGAGCAGCAACTCGATCGGCGTGAAATCGGCGCCTTCTCCCGCGGCGATGACCATCTCGCCGCCGCGTTCGTTCGTGACAGAAAACTTCGTGCTGGCGATCCTGCTGATGGTGACGCTGCGGTGCGTCGAGCCTTCTGTTGCCATTCTCCTAGCCTGGCATGGCGGCGTCAGCGCCGGGAGCAGCGCCTGGCATGGATGATGATCTGGAACCTCGTCCACTTCTTGGAGCCGGGCCTGTGCCCGGAGTACACGACGCGATAGCGCCCGCGCCGGCCTGCCCTGACCTTCCAGAACCGCCAGTGCTTGGCCGACGCGAGGCCGTGACGGAAGAAGAACCTGAGGCGCCGTGGCCCCCAGATGGAGACCTGGTAGGCGCGCGAACCACCGGAGAACGACTGGTACCAGACCCCGACCGTGAAGCGGTGTCCTGAGCAGATGGAGTGGACCGGCTGGTTGACGAGTACGACCGCCGGAGCGGCTGGCGTCGCGGTGGCTGCGGCATCGGGCAGAGCGAAGGTCAGCATGACGGCTGCCGCCGCCAACGTGGCTAGTGTCCGTACGCGCACTTCGTCGCCTTTCACCCGATTGGATACCAATGGTCGCCGACATAGTTTTACCACGATCGCCAGGGCTCGGGGGCGATAGGGAGTCTCGGCTATGCGCCTGCGGCCAGGGCGTCAACGACGGCGTAGGGCAGGTGGCGCGGATGGATCAGCATAGCCCTGGCGACCCGGTGTATTCGCGGACGCATCGGTGCCAGCACGGCCTCGCTGTGCCGCCACGCTGCGATCTCGTCGGCGCCGAGTTGGCGGACTGAGCGCCGGAAATGCCGAGCGTCGCCGCCGTCGTCTCGCCATGTCGGCAGCCAGCGCGCGAGTTCATCATCGTGCTCGAGCATCGTCCAGCCGCTCAGGCGCTCGGCGATCTGGCCCGCCGCGTCGATCACGAATGCGCGGTCGCCCGCTCCCCTGATCCGGTGCACTCGGCCTTCGCTGTCCCTGCCGTGGTGAATGCTGGCGGAGCTGAACTGCGCCCCGATCGCGAGCGCGGCCAGCGCGTGACCTGCCTCGTGCCACGCGGTACGGACAACCGCGCGCCTGGCTGGGCCATAAGTCGGGTAGCAGCCGCAGTCGTAGCGCTGCCTGATCCAGGTGTCGTGCACCACCGACTCGTCGTCGTACCTGATCAACCTGGCGAGGTCGGCGTCGATCTGAGCCACCGTCCTGCGCTGCGCTGCCGTCAACATGCCGCCGTCAACATCTGGCTAGGCGAGCGCCCGGTAGGCAGCTTTCTGGATCGCGGTGTGCACGCTCGGCAGCTGAGCTGACTCCCACATACGCTGGGTAAGCACGATGATCACGAGGTCGTTGTTCGGGTCAGCCACCCATGAGGTGCCGAGGCCGCCGTCCCAGCCGAACACGCCGTCGTCGAGCACCTGCTGGCAGAATCCCCAAGACCGGCCGACGAAGAAGTCTGACCCGAATCCCCCGCGCGCCTTCTGCTCACCGGTGAGCTGATCGGAGGTCATGGCGCTGACCGCCTGCCTGGACACCACCGAGCCGCCGCCGCCCAGCAGCATCCGGGCGAACGCGAGCAGATCGTCGACGCTCGAGATCAGCCCCCCGGCGCCGTCGCAGAAAGCTGGCGGACGGCTCCAGGCGCCGTCAGCCGGGTCATACACCACCAGCCCGTCAGAAGTCGGCTGGTAACAGGTCGCCAGCCGGCCAGTCTGGCTGGTCCAGAACGCCGTGTCGCGCATGCCAAGCGGCTCGAACAACCGGGTCCGCATGACGTCGGCAAGCGGCTGACCCGCTGCCCTTGCCAGCAGCACGCCAAGTACCGACGCGCCGGTGTTGTACATCCAGCGCTCGCCTGGCTGTGCCATGAGCGGCAGCGAGCCAAGCCCGGCGATCCAGATGTCGGGGTCAGGCTGCGTGTCTGGCGCCGGCGGCCCGAACGTGCCGAGCTGCAGCGCGTCGGCGGCGGCGACCACCGGCAGGGGCTGCCGCGCCGTGAACATCTCCATCACCATGCCGAACCCGAAAGTGAACGTCAGCAGGTCTCTGGTCGTGATCGCGCGGTCGGATGGCACGGTGTCGTCGAGTGGCCCATCTACCCGCCGCAGCACCTGCCTGTCGGCGAGCTCGGGCAGCAGAACGTCGACGGGCTCGTCCAGCCGGAGCAGGCCTTCGTCGGCCAAGGCGAGTGTCGCCGCCGCGGTGATCGGCTTGGTCGTGGACGCGATGCGGAAGAGCGAGTCCCTGGCGACGGGCGCGCCACCGATGGACAAGCTGCCTTCCGCTTCGACGTGGACCTGGTCTCCCCTGGATACGAGGGCGACGAGCCCGGGCACTCGCTCGTCGCCCACATGCTCGACGACGGTGTGGTGGAGCCGGTCGAGTCCCTCGCTCGTAAGTCCGTCTGCCACTGCCGCCTCCTACTGTCTCGTCGGCTGCCTGCCGACCTCATAGGTTAGAGCTATGACCGCACAGCCGATCGGCGAGCAGCCGATGCCAGCCGAGATTCAGGCGTGCGCTTTCTTCCTGGCCGATCATGCCGTTGTCGAGAACGGCAAGCTTTACGTTAACGGCGGCTTCTGGAACCAGGTGCACAGCTCTGCCTACCCGGTCGCCAGAGCCTTCGGCGTGGCGGCGGTGCTGCACGTCCCGTGGCATCAGCATCATCACGAGCACGCGTTCGCGATCACGTTCGAGGACGCGGATGGCAGGCCGCTGGCGGCCAGATTCGACGGCCAGTTCCGGGTCGGAACCGCGCCCCACATGCGGGTCGGTGACTTCACGATCATGCCCGTCGCGGCGCATGCCACAAACTTCGTGCTCGAGGGCCCAGGAGATTACCTGGCGCTGCTCGAAGTTGACGGCAGGGAGCTGGCCAGGTGGCGGTTCAGGGCGGTAGAGGCGCACGCGCCAGGTACTCAGGCTGGTGCCAGCGGCGGACCGCCCCAGCGAGCCTAGTGACGCGGCCAGCGCCCCGGGTCGGTTTACTCCGCGATGTCGCTTGTCGCTGGGCCGAACACAGTCAGTTTGGCCAGGATGGCCGATGGGTTGCCTGACCAGTCCATCGCGGCGAGCTGGGCCAGGCTGCGTCGGCCCATCCGCCAGCGGAACATCTCGAACTCGCTGGTCGACAGCGTCAGCTCCGGCTGGCCATCCGCGGTGCCGACGCTATAGTCGCCGTGTTCAGTCACGATCCGCACCGGGACGGGCAGATCGAGCCAGGATGCCAGGCGCGGCGCCGTGTGCCTGATGGCCGCACATGTCCGCGCGCCAGGCAGGCCGAGCGCCCCCCTGATGTCCTGCTCGTGACTGGCGACGTCGACGACAGCAGCCCAGACCCGGAAGGCCTGGATTGCCTCCTCGAACGCGGGCCCGGCGGCCGACCAGCGAGTCAGCATCTCGGCCACGGGTACGTCGGCGAACCTGGCGACCTGGTCGGCGGTGATCTCATCGGTCGGGAGGTCGGTCAGGCGCCCGGCGACCACGTCCTCAGCCACCGCGGTCAGGTGGGCGATGACGTCAGCGACCTTCCATCCTGGGCAGGCGGGAACCTCCGAGCGCAGGGCCGCCGCGTCCAGCCCGGCGACCAGGTCGCTCAGCCTCTCCCTGGTATCCCGATACAACCCTGCCAGGTCCGGCTTATCTGTTTTGGTCACGTCCGAACGATACGGCGATCGCCAGCCGCGTGCTAGCCGCTGTCATACCGGCACGGACAACGAGAGGCCGAACCGGCCGAGCGAATCGGTCCACCAGTGCTCCATACGGAAGCCGGCCGTGGCGAGTTCGGCGGCCACGCCCTCGCGGCGGAACTTCGCCGAGATCTCGGTCCGCATCTCCTCCCCCGCGCAGAACCGTACCTGGAGGCCGATGCCGGTCAGTTCCACAATCTGGTCGGCGCATGAGCGCAGCCGCATCTCGATCCACTCGGCGTCGGCATCCCAGAGCGCGACGTGCTCGAACTGGTCCAGGTCAAAGTTGCCGCCGAGTTCGGCGTTAAGAACGCTGAGTATGTTCTTGTTGAACGCGGCGGTGACGCCGGCGGCGTCGTCGTAGGCGTTGACCAGCACGCCGGGATCTTTCACCAGATCGGTGCCGAGCAGCAGCGCGTCGCCTGGCCTCAGCTTCGCCCGCAGGCTGGCCAGGAAATCGGCGCGCTCGGCGGGCAGCAGGTTACCTATCGTCCCGCCAAGGAACGCGATGAGCCGAGGCCCGCCTGCTTCAGGCAAGCCGAGATGCTCGGTGAAGTCAGAGAGCACTGCCTGCACCCGCAGCCCCGGATAACGGGCGAGCATGCGACGGGCCGCGGTCGTCAGCGCTGCCTCGCTGACGTCCACAGGCACATACTCACTGAGCCTTCCGGTATCGCGGAGCGCGTCGAGCAGCAGCCTGGTCTTGTCCCCCGTACCCGAACCAAGCTCGACAAGGGTGGTCGACCTGGTAGCTGCCGCGATCTCTGCCGCCCTGGCGGCCAAGATCTCCCGCTCTGCCCTGGTCGGGTAGTACTCATCGAGCCTGGTGATCTTGTCGAAAAGCTCGCTGCCGCGTTCGTCATAGAACCACTTGGGCGGCAGCGACTTCGGCGTGGCGGACAGACCAGCCAGCGCGTCGCCGCGCAACGCCGCTTCGAAGAAGTGCTCGGGCAGTCGCCGGTCGATGCGGACTGCCGACTCGGCTCTCTGCGGCACCGTGAGCAACGGATGTATCTGTACGGCCGCTGGCGTTGCCTCGAGCACGCTGCCCTGCGGCACCTCATGCCAGCCTGGATCGTCGTCGGATGGCTCGGACGCGACGATGACGCCGGTGGCCTTGCGCAGGTAGTACAGCGAGTCACCCGCGGCCGTCGCGGCGATGACTTCGCCGTCGGTCAGCAGCAAGTTGAACCTGCCGGTACCGCCGACCGCGGCGATGTCAGCGAGCGTGCCAGCAAGCGCGTCGGCCGGCCGCTCCCCAGCCTTGAGTCGGCGCTGCACCATCGCCCAGATCAGCGCCGTGTCGCAGCGGGCTTGCAGGCTGAGCAACTCGGTGGCGGTGAGTTGCCCGGCGAGCCTGGTAACCGCCTCGCTGGCGTCATCGGCCCCTGGAGCGGTGGGGCGGCGCCGCCCGAAATGAGAAGCGCCTGCCGCGATCGACCATCCAAGGAGCGCTCCGTTCAAGCTGAAAAGCCATCTGCCATCCGCGTAGGGCGCAGATGCCGACAACCCGCCGTCGGTACCGGTCGATGCCGACCGCACCGCGCAGAGCAGCGCACGAGTGCGGATGACCCGGGCCAGGTCAGGGAGCGCCTGGTCGGCCCAGATCGGCCCTGACTGCCGGTATCTGGCAGGCACCGGGTCTCCGTCGGCGTACCAGCCGATGCCGAAGCCGTCCACGTTCATCGTGCCGTGCCGCTGCTCGCGCGGTGCCCACGCCTGCTCGGCGAGGCTGTGCGGCGGGTCGAGTATCACCGACTTGATGCTGACCGCGTCGCCTAGGTAGGCGAGGTGCCGGCACATCAGGCGAAGTCCGCGTCGCGTGCGGTGCGGAAACCCGCGAAGATCTGCCGCCTGATCGGGTAGTCCCAGTTCCTGAACGTGCCGCGGCAGGCGACCGGATCGGCGCTGAACGCGCCGCCACGCAGCACCTTGTAGTCGGGGCCCCAGAAGACCTCGGAGTACTCCTTGTACGGCCAGGCGACGAAACCCGGATAAGGAAGGAAGTCGCTGGCCGTCCACTCCCAGACGTCGCCGATGAGCTGCCTGGCACCGGACGGGGCCGCACCGGCTGGGTATGAGCCGGCCGGCGCGGGCTGCAGGTGACGCTGGCCCAGGTTGGCCACATCGGCGGTCGGGTCGGCGTCTCCCCACGGATAACGCAGCGACCGGCCAGAGGCCGGATCGTGCCTGGCCGCCTTCTCCCACTCGGCCTCGGTCGGCAGCCTGCGCCCGGCCCAGCGCGCGAACGCGTCGGCCTCGTACCAGCAGACGTGCATGACGGGCTCGGCCGGCGGCACCGGCTCGATCACGCCGAACCTGCGCCTGTACCACTGGCCGGCGCTTTCGCGGTGCCAGAACAGCGGTGCGCTGAGGTCGGCGCGCTGGCGGTGCTCCCAGCCTGAGGCCCGCCACCAGCGGGGCTCGTCGTAGCCGCCAGCCTCAATGAACTCGGTGTACCTGGCGTTGGTCACCGGCGTTGTGTCCAGGTAGAACGAGGGAACGTCGACGACGTGCGCTGGCCGTTCGTTGTCGAGCGCCCACGGCTCGGTCGACGTGCCCATGGTGAACGGACCGCCGGGCACAAGCACCTGCGCTGGCAGCCGCAGCGCGTCGGCGGGCGCGGGGCCGGGCGGCGGTGCCGTCAGCACCTGGCGCCCCTTCCTAAGCTGGTGCGTGGCCAGCATCGTCTCGTCGTGCTGCTGCTCGTGCTGCGCGATCATTCCGAACACGAAGCCGCGGTCAACCAGCTCGCTACCGGTGAAGTTCACGCGCTCGACCAGGTCGAGCACACGCCCCCTGACATCGCTGGCATAGGTGCGCGCCTGCGCTGGCGGAAGCAGCGGCAGCGTCGGCCGCTGCGCCCGCGGGTGCTCGAAGGCGTCGTACAGCGGGTCGATCTCCGGATGCATGGGCTCACGGCCGCCCACACCTCGAAGCAGCCAGAGTTCCTCCTGGTTGGCGACGTGGGCGAGGTCCCAGACGAGCGGTGACATCAAAGGTGAGTGCTGACGCACCAAGTCGTCCTCATCGACGCAGTCGGTCAGCCCGGCCGTCCTGGCCCTGGCCGCGATCAGCCTGGCTGCGATCTCGTCGCGCAGCGTGTCAGCAGTAACGGCGTTGGCGGCGAGTTGTGTCATGGCTGTTCCTTCCGGATTCCGATGGTGTCCAGGATGTCGTCTGCCGGGCACCTGCCCCTGGTCGGATAGCGGTCGGCGAAGTCGGCGACCGCGCCCCTGATTGGACCTGGCACATCTGCCCTGGCAAGCGCCGCGTCCGCTGCGGCGAAGCATTCGGTCACTGCCCTAGCCAGCACCGGGTCGCTCGGTCCGAGCCTGGCAGCGCGCAGCCAAGGGCCTGATCCGCCGTTCAAGCCGACATGGCTGGCCGCCGGGGCCGACGGTGGTGGCGGCACGCCAGCCGCGCCGAGTTCGTACCAGACCGGCTCGGCGGCTGCCATCGCCGTGTCCGCGGCGGCCGGGTCGTCGACGAGCGCCGCCACCAGTGCTACCGGCACAATCCAGCCATCCCCAGGCTGGGCGTCGATCATCCGCAACTCGAAGTGCCCTCTCGCCCTGACCGGAGGGAACAAGGTTGACAGGTGGTAGCTCAGGTCGTCGGCGTTCGGCGGCTGGATGCTTTGCTGGCCAGCTCCGCGCAGCCACTGCCTGAACGTGAGCCCGGTGGGCACGGTCCATGGCCGACCGTCCGGCTGGCGCAGGCAAAGCACGTCGGCGTCCATCGCGTACCTGACCATGTCCTGGCGCGGATCCTGCTGACGGCTGGCCGGCCGGTCGGCGCCCGGTTCGGCGCCTCTTGGTGCCCTGGTGCGGTAAGGATCGAGCCTGGACCAGACGAGCTGGCGGGTGCATTTCCAGCCCGTCGGCCTGCCGCGCCGCAGCGGAGAATTGGCGAACGCCGCGACGAGGACAGGTCCGAGCGCGTGCATCAGCCGCCACCGGAACGAGAACCCGGAGGTGGTGTCATTATCAAGCCCGGCGTCCACGCAAACCTGGACTGAGGCCGTGTTGCACATCATGACCCTGCCCCACGGGCCACGCCGGTCGAAGAATTCCTCCATCGCCGCGTATCGCGGCAGATCGAGCACCCGGCTCGGAGAGCGATGGAGGTCGAGGCCATGGCCGGTCAGGCTGAGCCCTTCGGCGCCGAATGCCTCGTGAAGAACCCGCATGTCGTCGCTGGCGGCTGCGACGCAGCCAGCGACGTCGTTCGCTGGAGCCGTGCTGAGCTCGACCTGACCGCCTGGCTCCAGCGTCAGAAGGCCAGCCCTGGGCATCGCGCTCGGCCGTTTGAGCCGGTCGATTATCTCGCTAACCCTTTCAAAAGGGACCGGTGACGACGGATCTACGGCGTCGCCGACCAGCCACTCGAGCTCAGCGCCGATCACCCCTGGCGGGCCGGTCTTGAAGCAGATCGTCCCGATAAGTCGCTCGGCCTCCAGCTCGGATAGAGGCGCGCCTTCGACATCGGTCCGCATGCTGATCGTGTCGGTGCTTGTCGGTTCGGAGGGCAGTTGAATCACCGCTTCCCGGGCGAGAATCGGGCGACACCGGGCACGTAGTCTGCCAACTTCCTTCGAGCGTGACTCATTCCTGATGTCCTTGCCCAATATCGATAACAGATGCGTCCGACAGCGGAGGTCTTCGTGGCGGCAGGCGAGTTCGACGTGATCGTCATAGGCATGGGCCCGGGCGGTGAGCGAGTGGCCGGGCAGCTCGCGGCGGCTGGCCTCGCCGTGGCCGGCATCGAGTCCAGGCTGGTCGGTGGCGAGTGTCCGTACTACGGCTGCGTGCCATCCAAGATGATGATCCGCGCCGCCAACCTGCTCGCCGAGGCAGGCAGGATTCCCGGGCTGGCCGGGCAGGCGTCGGTCGATCCGTCGTGGGAGCCGGTCGCCGGGCGGATCAGGGACGAGGCAACCGACGACTGGGACGACACGGCGGCCGCTGACCGTTTCACCGGCCAGGGCGGGCACCTGTTCCGCGGACACGGCATGATCACCGCGCCTGGGCAAGTGACGGTGGGCGACCAGGTGCTCAGAGCGCGGCGCGGCATCGTGCTCGCCACCGGAACCAGCCCTGCGATCCCGCCGATTCCTGGGCTGGCGGGGACCCCGTACTGGACGAACAGGGAAGCGATCAAGACCACGCGGGTGCCGCGTTCGCTTGTCGTGCTCGGCGGCGGTGCCATCGGCGCCGAGCTTGCCCAGGTGTTCGCGAGGTTCGGCGCGCGGGTGACCGTGGTCGAGGGCCTTGGTCAGCTGCTCCCTGGCGAGGAGCCCGAGACCGGCGATCTGCTTGCCGGGGTGTTCGAAGCCGATGGCATCGGGGTGCGGACCAGAGTGACCGCTAGCCGGGTGCGGTACGCCGACGACGCGTTCACGGTCACGCTTGCCGACGGCACCTCGCTGACCGCGTCGAACCTGCTCGTCGCCACCGGCAGGCGCACCGACCTGGCCGCCATCGGCGCGGGAGCCGCCGGCATCGACGAGAACGCCAGCTTCGTGCCGGTCGATGACCGGATGCGAGCAGCGCCAGGGATCTGGGCTATCGGCGACATCGTCGGCCATGGCCTGTTCACCCACCTGGCCGTCTACCACGCGGACATCGTCATCGCCGACGTGCTCGGCCGGCCACACCACGGCGCGGATTACCGCGCGGTGCCGCGAGTGACCTTCACCGATCCCGAGGTCGGCGCTGTCGGCCTGACGCAGGCTCAAGCCCGCGGCCAGGGCCTTGACGTGCGCACCGGGCTGGCGCGGGTGCCGGCCTCGGCGCGCGGCTGGATACACAAGGCGGGCAACGAGGGCTTCATCAAGCTGATCGAGTCGACCGGCAGCGGCCTGCTGATCGGCGCGACATCGGCTGGTCCGGCAGGCGGCGAGGTGCTGAGCATGCTGACGCTCGCCATCCAAGCGCAGGTGCCGGTCGCCCGGCTACACGAGATGATCTACGCCTACCCAACGTTCCACCGCGCCGTCGAAGACGCGCTCGCCGCACTGGCCGAGCAGAGCTGAGCAGGCGAACTTACCGCAAGCTGACTAGCTCGACCGTGCGCGGGTCGGCTTTGGGCACCACCCACAAATCGCCGCCGTAGTCAGTCGCGACCAACTGGAATCCAGCCGGACACCCGTGATGTGGCCGACAGCTTGGCGGCGGGACGACCCAGAGCGCTGACTGGGAGGTGGCGGTGGTGCTCGACACCGCCGTGGCGGGAAATGTCAGGATCGCTGAGCCCATCGCGATGCCGAGCCGGTTACTTGGCAGCGGCGCCGGTGGCGTCGCGACGGTGGCGAGATCCGCCGAGCCCGCTGGCACTATCAGCGGCCGAGGTCGGCCGCGCTCCGGCACTACATATAGCTTGTTGACGCCGACAAGCAGCCCGGACGCACCATAGGCGGCTATGGCGGTTGGCTGCGGTACCTGGGCACTGCGCCGCGCGCCGGTCGGCTTGACGAGCAACACCTCACCGGCGCGCGTTGTGCCAAGGTGCTGATAGCCGATTCCTAGGGTGCCGTTCCGCGCGTATCCGACCGCGAGCGGGTGATCGACGGCACTGGGCAGGGAGATCTGCCGGAACGTGGCGTCGCGCGGATCGAGTACTTGCACGCTGCTTGACCGCGCCGTCGCGACCGCCACGCGCCCGTCAGGGCTGACCGCCACCGAATCCGCCAGCGGTCGGCCGTTCCAGGTCGGCTGGTGACGCGGCAGTGCGCCGTAGTGCGCGGCTGCACCGGCCCGGCCCGCCGGCACCTGCCAGGTGCTCAGGCGGGCACTCCTGGTGTCGAGGCTGAGCAGAGTCGCGCCGACGCCAATCCACGCGACGCCGGCAGCCGTGACCGCGAGACCGACGCCGGCGTCCGCTCGCACGCTGCTAGCCGGTGTCGGCAGCGCCCACGACTTCAAGGCGCCAGCGATGCTCAGGTGGAAGAGCGTGAGCTGGGCCGCCGTGGCGGCGAACCAGAGGCCGTCGCCAGCCCGCGCGCCCGCGACGGCGAGCAGCGGCCCGTACCTGAGCGACAGCGTCGCCGAACGCCTGACCTGGGCGGGCGCGAGCGAGAACATGAGGTCGTCGCCCCCGCCTCCGTGGCCGGCGATGACCTCGCCGGCCGCCAGCTCGTTGACATTCGCGTAAATTGCCGGAGCCTCTTCGCGCGAGTCGACGACGAATGGGCTGGCGCTGTGCGTGCTGACGCCGTGCCCGAGTACCATCGGCGGCTGTTGCAGTCCGAATTTTGGCGCGAGCTGCACAGCCTCAGGACCGTTGATGACGACAGGGGCGGCCATGTCCGCGATCACGACAGCCGGCGCGACGCCCACGACAAGCACGACCGCGGAGATCTTGGTGATCAGGCGCTTGCGGCGCAGTCTCGCGCCGCGCGTGATGATCGCCTGCACGTCGAGTTCGACCTGCTCGGTGTCGAGGTAGTGCAGGTCGGGCCAGGACGTACCAGGGAGCGGGTTCATGCGATCCTCTCCGCTTGCAGTTCCGCATCGCAGCGCAGCTTCGCAAGGGCCCTTGACGCCGCGCTCTTCACCGTGCCTGGCGCGATCTTCAGCTCGTTGGCGATCTCAAGCTCGGACATGTCCAAGTAGAACCTGAACACCAGTACAAGACGCTCCCGCATCGTGAGCCTGGCCAGCGCCTTGAGCACGACCTCGCGGGTCGCGAAGGCCGCGGCGGCGTCTATGGCAGTCGGCTGCTCTGGTAGTAGCGCGAACGGCTGTTCGCGCCAGGTGCGGCGGCGCCACCAGTCGGTGTGCGCGTTTACGATGCAACGCCGGACGTAGGCATCGGGCTCGCCGGTCCTGATGCGCCGCCACGCCGCGTAGGCCTGGGCGAACCCATGCTGCGCGAGATCTTCCGCCCTGCCTCGATCGCCGGTCAGCAGCTCGCCAAGCCGCACCATCTTGGCCTGGCTACCGGCGACGAAGGCCGAGAACTCGGCGACGTCGGCCTCGCGTCCCACAAGACCGCCCTTCTCGACGGCGACCAATGCCCGGCCCGCAGTGTCAAACGCAGCAAAGGCGAATTAGGTTCTTCTGCGATGACAACATGTTCGCGCGGCGTCTGAGGAGCCCGCGAGCAGCGGATAAGTTAGATCACCGATAGCGCCGAGGGGAGGAGCCAGATGAGCGTCGGCAGCCTGGTGTCAGCTGGGCCGCTGCTGCTCGCGATTCCTGTCGCGGCGGCAGCCGGAGCCGTGACATTCCTCTCACCGTGCGTGTTGCCGCTTGTGCCCGGATACCTGTCGTACGTCACGGGGATGTCGGGCGCGACGACGGACCCGCAAGCCATCCCGGCCAAGCCGAGCCGATCGCGCGTGCTCGCCGGGGCGACGCTTTTCATCATCGGCTTTTCCGCCCTTTTCGCTGTCGAGGGGGTCGCATTCGGCGGCATCGGAGTGACGCTGCGCAGCCACCAGGTCGGGCTTTCGCGCGTGCTCGGGGTCTTGCTGATCGGCCTTGGCTTGCTGTTCGCCGGTGCGTTCGACCGGTTCGGGTTCTCTGCCGTCATGGTCAAGCCTTCGGTCAGGCCGCGCGCTGGTCTTGCGAGCGCGCCGCTGCTCGGCGTGCTTTTCGGCCTCGGCTGGACACCGTGCATCGGCCCGACGCTGAGCGCGGTGCTGACGCTCGGGCTGTCCACTGGCACGGCGGCTCGCGGCGGCCTGCTCGCGTTCGTCTACGGTCTCGGCATCGGCATTCCGCTGCTGCTCGTGGCCTTGGCCTTCGATCGCGGAGTCACGCTATTCGGTTTCGCGCGCAGGCACGCGCGCCTGATCACCAGGATCGGCGGCCTCTTGCTTATCGCCGTCGGATTGCTCGAGGTGACCGGTGCCTGGGCCAGCGCCATGAGCTGGCTTCAGGTGCACTGGCTGGCCGGCTATAACTCGCCGATCTGAGCCGCACGCGGCGGTAGCTGGGGCCTGCGGCGCGAGGGGCGCTGCTCGGTCGTCGGCGCTTGCGCGGCAGGCTTTTCCGCGAGCGCTTCGAGCGCCAGCCTGACGGCGGTCTCAAGCTGCGGGTCACGCCCCGCAGCCCAGTCGTCCGGCGAAATGAAGACCTCGACGTCCGGATCGACGCCGTAGTTCTCCACGCCCCAGCCGAACCGGTCGAACCAGAACGAGAACTTCGGCATCGTCATCCTGGTGCCATCGACAAGCTCGTGCCAGCCTTCGATGCCAATCACTCCGCCCCAGGTCCTGGTGCCGACAACCGGTCCGATGCCGAGAGAGCGGATCGCACCGGTGATGATGTCGCCGTCCGATGCCGACTGCTCGTCCGCGATCGCGATGACTGGCCCGCGCGGCGCCTCGTATGGGTAACTGGTCGGCTTGGCGTTGCGCGCGACGTCCCAGCCGATGATTCGCCGCGCCAGCTTCTCGACCACGAGATGCGACGTGTGCCCGCCCCGGTTGGATCTGACGTCCACGATCAGCCCATCGTTCAGCAGTTCGCCGCGCAGGTCCCTGTGGAAGTCGGACCAGCCTCGGCTCTGCATGTCAGGCACGTGCAGGTACCCCAGGCGCCCGGCGCTGAGTTCGCGCACGAGCCGCCTGCGCCCCGACACCCAATCCTGGTAGCGCAACCGCCGCTCGTCGGCGAGCGGCACGACCACCGCGCGGTGCTGCTTGCCGCCGTCCGCCTTGGCGACGGTGACCTCGACTGGCTTGCCCGCCGCACCCACCAGGAGCGGCCCAGGCCCGCTCGCCGGATCCACCGGCCGGCCATCCACGGAGGCAATGACGTCACCGGCTGCCACGCCGACGCCAGGCGCGGTCAGCGGTGACCTGGCGTGCGGATCGGATGACTCGCCGGGCAGAATCCGGCCGATCCGCCACCCGGCGGCGGTCGCCTCGATGTCCGCGCCGAGCAGGCCGGTCAGGTGGCCGCCATATCCGTTGCCACCCGCCGCGATGATGTAGGCGTGCGAGCTGCCGAGTTCTCCCACCACCTCGTGCATCACGTCGGCGAAGTCATCGGAGGTAGCGATCCGGTCGAGCAGCGGCCGGTACTGCGCGAGGACCGCGTCCCAGTCAACGTCGGCCATGTCAGGAACCCAGAACTCGTGCCGCATAGCCCGCCCGGCCTCGGCGTAAGCCGCTCGCCAGAGGGCGGCCGGATCGGCGAGGAACCTGGCTCTGGACAAGTCGACGGTGACCCGATCGTCGGTGTTGTCCGAATCGGCCTTCCTATTGGCAGGGATAACGAAAACCCGGTGGTTATCTCGCACGACGAGCCTGGTGCCGTCGCCGCTGGCCATGAACCAGTCGATCTCGTCGAGCAATTCCGTGCACTTGACCCGCTTGAGATCGAAATGCTCAAGCGACGACCTCGGCGGATCGTCGTCCAGGTTAGCGCCGCCCTCGCCAAGCTCGCCGGTCAGCGGTTCCCTGAGCCAGGCTATGCCGCCTTCGACCGCGGTCAGCGAGGCGTAGATCGACTCGGGCACTGGCAGCGCGACAATCCGGTCGCCGAGACCGTCGAGGTCGATCTCCACGGGCGGGGCGTGGTCGTCACCTGTGTCGTCGTCAGCCGATCCGGCCTTAGCGGTGTCGTCATGCGCGTGGTCCTTGACGTGACTGGTCTTGCCGTTCTTGGCGCCGTCGGAGTCATCTTCGTCTTTTCCGGCCGGCCTGCCTTCGGCGAAGGGACCGAATGGCGACGGCGTCGACGCCGCGAGCGTCAGCAGGTAAGGGCGGCTGCCAAACGGGAAGTACAGGTCGAACACGTGCGCGTCGTGTATCGGGTCGAAGGTGCGCTTGGACAGGAACGCCAGGTACTGGCCATCGGCGGTGAACGCCGGGTCGGTGTCGATGAACCTGCCGTCGGTGATGTCGAAGACTTCGCTGTCGGCCAGCCGGGCCAGCCTGAGCTTGCGCAGCGGACCCTGCGCCGGCTGCGACCACGCGAGCCACCGCGAGTCAGGCGCGAAAGCCAGGCCGCTGATCGGCCCGTTGTCGGACCTGGTGAGCTCGGTCACCGCGCCAGAGGCGACGTCGACAACGGTCAGCCCGCCGTCCCGCGCGGCGACCGCTACCAGCGCGCCGCTCGGCGCAGCGGCCAGCCCCGCAACCCAGCCGATCTCGCCCGTGGCGATGCGCCGAGGCGGCTCGGCGCTGCCATTGGCCGACCCGATCTCGAGCGCGTCCGCACCGTCCGCGTCAACGACCCAGACAGCCTGGCCCGTGCTGCCGAGCACCCGCGGCAACCTGGCCGCGGGACCAGGAATCGCCGACAGAGCGCGCGCGGGCCCGTCCCTGTGGGTGAGCCAGTGCACGGTGCCGCGGACCTCGACGGCGCTGGCTCGTCCGGTCGGATCCGGGCAAAGGGCCTTCAGGTGGTCGTCGGCCGACACCAGCCTGGGCGACAGCCCGCTGGCTGGCGAGCCCAGGCTGACGTCAAGCCTGGCTGGTTCGCTCGCTGCGCTCAGGTCGGAGAGCATCCAGATATCGCCGCCAAGCTGGTAGACGACACGGGTGCCGTCGGTGCTGGCGTTACGCGCGTACATGGTGTCGTGGTCGGTGTGCCTGCGCAGGTCAGAACCGTCAAGCGCGCACGAGTAGATGTTGCCGATGCCCTCGTGGTCGCTGATGAACGCGAGCCTGCCCGCCACTAGCATCGGGCTGAAGAACTGGCCGGTGAAGTCGGCGAGCAGCCGGCGGAAGGTCGGCTGCCCGCCGTCGGCCGCGACTTCCGCGACCCAGAGCCGGCCGGCCCGACCGCCGCGATAGCGCTTCCAGAACGCGGGTTCGTTACCGCCAGTGCCGTTAAGCAGGGCGACCGCGCCATCGTCGATCGCGAGGTCGCCGACCGGTCCGTAGGGCAGCCTGCGCTGCTGGCTGAGCTGCGCCACGCCATCGGTCACCGGGATCGCGTGCGCCCAGGTCTGGCGCAGGAATGGCTGATCGGCCGATGTCGTTGCGAGTATCTCGCCGCTAGGGCTCCAGCCGTGCATGGTGGTGGTGTCGCTTGACCAGTAGGTCACCCGGGCAGCGCCGCCTTCGCCGGTCGCCGCCAGGTAAATTTCCGCGGGCCCGTCGCGCCAGCTCGTCCACGCGATCAGGCTGCCATCGGGCGAGAGCCTGGGGTATGCCGCCGCTGACTGGTCGGCTGAGATACGCCACGCCCGACCGCCGTCCGCAGGAGCGAGCCAGACGTCGTCGTCGGCTATGAAGGTCAGTAGGTCACCGCGCACGTGCGGGTAGCGAAGGTAGCGGGATACAGTCACTGGCTCATCGTAGGGCAGAGCCAAGCCAGTACCTTGTCCCGAATCAGTGGCAAATACTCCGCGTGGCTGGGACACTTCGTCCCGTGGTGAATGCGCCCAGCCTAGCGGTCAGGCAGGCGGTCATGGACTCCTTCGCCCGCGTGGCCGCGAGCTCGGATTACGCCATGGAATATTTCTACGCTCGATTGTTCGTGCAAAATCCCGAACTGCGTTCGCTTTTCCCGCTGTCGATGGAGCACACAAGGGCAACGACGTTCGGCATGCTCACACGACTGATCTCCAGCCTGCACGATCCGCTCCAGACCGAGCAGCTGCTTGACCGGCTGGGCAGAGACCATCGCAAGTTCGGCGTCAGGGATACCCATTACCAGCCGTTCTTCGATGCGCTGCTGGCGACCGTTGAGCAAGTGAGCGGCCCGGCCTTGACCGATGAGAACAGCGTGGCCTGGCACACCGTGCTCGATTACTTCGCCGCCTCGATGCGGTCAGCGGCGGCCGACGACGCGAAGACGCAGCCCGCGTGGTGGATCGGCGAGATCGTGCAGCATGACAGGCGCACGCGGACGATCGCCGTCTTGACGATCAGGCCTGACCGGCCGCTGCGCTACCAGCCAGGCCAGTACGTCGCCGTGCAGGTCGCCAAGTGGCCACGACTGTGGCGCAGGTACTCGATCGCCAACGCGCCGCGCGAGAACGGGCTGATCGATATCCACGTGCGCGCGATACGCGGCGGCATGGTCAGCACGGCGCTTGTCAGTCACAGCGGCACAGGCGACACGCTGACGCTAGCGCCGGCACGCGGCGATCTGCGGGTGCCGGCCGACATCGACCGTGACGTGGTCTGCGTGGCAGGCGGCACCGGGCTCGCGCCGATCAAGTCGATCGTCGAGGCCATCGTCATGCAGACCAAGCAGGGCAAGCGACGATCGGTGACCTTGTACCTGGGTGCGCGGCGCGATGACGACCTCTACGACACGCGCGACCTAGCCACGCTCAGGCTGGCCTACCCGGCGCTCAACCTGGTCAATGTCGTCGCCGAGCACGACGGTGCGCTGCCCGATGCGGTCACCAAGCACGCGTCGTTCCGCAATACAGAGGTGTACGTAGCCGGCCCGGCTGGGCTGGTCAGCGCGACCGTCAGGGCACTCGCTCACCGAGTGCCATCCGACCGGTTCCACCACGATCCGCTCGACTTGCTGATGGCGGCCAGCCGTGACCAAGCCGGCGTTAGCCATCCACCTGGTCGGCCTCGCTGACCTCATCCGCCCCGCCGAGTTCGGCGTCGAAGAACGTGTAGATCCGCTGCCAGGCGTCGGCGGCGTCCTGTTCGTTGTAAGTCAGCCGCATGACCTTCGCGAACACCGCGCCCACACCTGACGCCTTGCTCATGAACCTGTGCCCGGAGTTCGGGTAGACCTTGACGTCGTGCTTGACGTCGAGCACCACCAGGGCTCGCTGCAGCCGCTCAGGCGGCTTGGTGCCCATCTGGTCGCGAGCGCCGAAGCTGCCCACGATCGGGCACGAGCCGGCCAGCGCATTCTCGGCGTCCTTCGGCACCTCGCCGTAGTTGACCGCGGCCGCCGCGAACCCGGACCTCGGCGCGCACAGCAAAGCGAACCCGCCGCCGAGGCAGAAGCCGATGACTCCGACCTTGCCGCTGCAATCCGGCCGTCCGGCCAGCATGGCTCTTGTCGCGTCGATGATCTCGAACGCGGGGCCTGAGCCGGACTTGACCTGCGCGATGGCCTGACGTACGCAGCCCGGCCAGGACTTCCCCTCGTACAGGTCAGGCGCTACCGCGAGGTAGCCGTGGGCTGCCATCTCATCGGCCTTGTGCCTGATGTCGTCATTGATGCCGAAGATCTCGTGTATGACCACTACCCCTGGCCGCTTGGCCGACGGCCCCTGCGGTTCGGCGAGGTAGGCGGGGAACGTCCG
>DATNEK010000268.1:0-33394 GCA_035553055.1 Streptosporangiaceae bacterium
CAGGGCGGCCGAGATCAGGTCATCGGCCACGGCTATCAGCCTGTTCGGGCTGCTGTTCGGCCAGCTGATCATCATTGTGCTCGGCTCGCTCACGATCACGTCCGAGTACTCAACCGGGATGATCAGGACCTCGCTGACGTCGATGCCGAGGCGCGGCACCTTGTTCGCGGCCAAGGGCATCGTCTTCGGCGCGGTTGCTCTGGTGGCCGGACTGGTGACCAGCTTCGTCGCGTTCTTCCTCGGCCAGGTCATCCTGTCTAGCCAGCACGTGAACACCACGATCGGCCACCATGCCGTATTCGCGCAGGTGATCGGCGGCGGCTTGTTCCTCGCGGCCACTGGCTTGCTGGCATTCGGCATCGGCGCGATGCTGCGGCACTCCGCTGGGGCCATCGCGTCCGGGATCGGGCTGATGTTCGTTGTGCTGCTCCTGTCCAACTTCCTGCCGAGCCCGCCGAGCGGCTGGTTCGGTCAGGCCGACTTCGACAAGTGGATACCGTTCTTCGCTGGCTCGCACCTGTGGCAGAACCAGTTGCTCGGCGTGAACCCGTTCTCGCCGTGGGTCGGGTTCGGTGTGTTCTGCGCCTACGCCGCGGCCGCGATCATCGGGGGACTGGTTCTCTTCCTGCGAAGAGACGCCTGAGACCGCGCTGCGATTGGCTCCGCGCACGGTCATGGAGAGTTCTGGGTACCCTCTCCGTGGCCGTGCGCGGTTCGTTCCGCCTGCCGCTTTCCAGGACCAAACGCGGGAAGCCAATCGTAACAAGAGTCGCACATGCCGCTGCAGGGCAGAATCATCTCTTATTCCGACGTTCGTGCTTAAACTCCTAACCTTGACAAACCTGCAGGATGGTCTACGCTGGGGTCACCTATGCGGTAGCGGATCGCTGTGGATGACTGAGGATATGTTTCTAGTCCGCGAACAATTCGCCTTCGAGCCCGAGTGCGAATTCCTCAGGGGAAGGTAAGAAAAGTGAAGGTAACTCAAGATCTTATCGTCGATGACTCTAATTTAAGCGAAAGCGGCTTAAGTCTCGATGGCTCACTCAATGTTCATCTCGCCCCGGTAAGTGGTCCTGATACGCGCAGGGCTCTCCCCCGATCGTTATTCGCGAAGCGTCCAGGCCACTTCACAATTAAATTTATCTTCGCCATGGCGCTGGTCGTAGCTGGCTGGGTCATGGTGGCACTTTACCCCACAGTGCCGGTGATAATATTGGGGATTATAATCCTCGGCCCGCTGTACGCCCATCTCGTCGAACTGCAGCATGAATGCCTGCATGAGCACGCCTACTACAAGCGCTGGCTGAACCGCCTCACTGGATTCATGGCCGGCATTTTCATGCTAAGTTCATTCTCGCATTACAAGTACGAGCACCTACGCCATCATGCTTATCTAGGAACGCCCCAAAATCAGGAATTCTTCAACTACAGGTTCCGCGACCTGGATAGTCCGATCGGCTTCCTGCGCGGATGCTTCCACCTCGGGCGTTACCTCGATGTTTTCAAATGTATTGGTATAAGTCTGGCCGGGCGGTTGAACCCGACAGTTACCAAGACAGTCGCCGCAAAGAAGATAAGGACCGAGTACATCGCGTTCGGCGTGATCATCGCGGGAGCGATTGCGGCCTCTGTGGCATCGGGAAGTTTCCTGATCTTCTACGCATGGATCATACCGACGTTGCTGTTGGCCGAGCCGACGCATTTCCTGATCGAACTTCCCGAGCACTTCGGCCTGAACACGCAGACCGACCCGAACGTCTTGGCGAACACGCGCACGGTTGCCGCGAGCCGACTTGCCCACTGGTTCACGAACGGGAATAACCTGCACACCGCTCATCATTTCCATCAGGGCGTGCCTATGGTGCAGATTCCCGAGTTGCACAAGATTATCGAGCGCCGCATCGAGACGGTCGATCAGTCCTATCTTACCTTCTACAAGAAGGTAATCACTGGCGAGCTGCGATACCTAGATTTCGCAGAGACCTGCATGACGCGCTGATAACAGCCGGGCATACCCGTTTCTCCGCCGGAGCAGGTCGCTTCGGCGGAGACGGGGCGCCGGGTCGTTGAGGGCCTCGCCAGGATCATGGCAGGCATCCCAATTCTGTTCAAACTGTGGTCCGCCCTCATAGCTAAGGATCTTGATGAAGAGCAAGACCGACGACGTCGCTACGCTTCCGCCGCTTGAGCCGCTGAAGTTTCTCACCGCAGCCGAAGTACGCCAGGTCGCTGAAGAATTTAGCACCCCGGTTTTCATATACGATGAACGGGGAATCAGGGAAAGGGTAGCGCTGCTCAAGCAGCTGCCAAGCGCCTTTGGGCATACCATCCGATATTCGCTTAAAGCGTGCCCAAACGCGGCCATCATCCGGCTATTCGACGCCATGGGCGTCTATTTCGACGCCAGCTCGGTATGGGAAGTCGCACGGGCGATCCGGGCAGGCGTGACACCTGACCATATCCTGCTGACGGCACAGGAAGCGGTCTTCAATGACTTGCTGACCGATTTCCTTGAACGAGGACTGCGTTTCGACGCCGGTTCACTCCGCCAGCTTGCCCTATACGGCCAGGCGAAACCAGGAACCGCCGTGTCCATCCGGATCAATCCTGGCTTTGGCTCAGGACTCGTTCATCGACTGACCTCCGGAGGCTCCGACTCCAGTTTCGGCATCTGGCATGAAGAGCTACCCGAGGTGAAGGAAGTAGCCGAGCGATACGGGCTGACCGTCGAGCGTCTTCATACCCATATTGGTTCGGGCCATCACGCTGACGTCCTACTTCCGGCCGCCCGCCGCCTCCTAGACCTGGCCGCTGAATTTCCCGACGTGACAAGGGTGAACCTCGGTGGCGGCTACCGGCTCAAAGTCATGGTGGATGACCCCGAGTACGATCACAGAGTGTGGGCCGAGGAACTTGCGACGGAAATATCCGAGTTCGCCGAGACCAGCGGTCGGAAGCTGCATGTCGAGATGGAGCCAGGAACCTTCCTTACGGCTAACTGCGGATCGATTATCTCTGAAGTGATCGACGTCGTGGAGACCGGCTCTGAGGGCCATCACTTTGTGAAGATTAACGCCGGACTCACAGAGATACTACGTCCGTCCTACTACGGATCACCGCACCCAGTAGTGGCAGTCAGTCGCGACGGCATGCTGCTACCGGAAGGGCCGGCATCGTGCGTGGCCGGTCATTGCTGCATCGCCGGGGACGTGCTTACCACGGAGCCGGGCAATGTCGAGGCTCTACTCCCTATCCGGCTCGGCGCGGTCACCCCGGGTGATTACCTCGTCATCGAACGCGCTGGCGGTTATTGCGCAAGCATGTCCATGAAGAATTTCAACTCCTATCCCGAGGCACCGGAGATCCTCAGGCGTCAAGACGGGTCTTTCACTATAATCCGCGAGCGGCAGACCATCGATCAGATCGTGGCCAACGAGCGCGTCCCTGACGACCTGTAGGCGGACGTGCGGATGTAGTATGGCTTGGAGAACGGCAACGCTGGCGTCTCGGGTCAGCCAGAGAAGTGCAGGGGAGTCTCAGTAATAGCAACGGATGGAGCGTGACAAGATCGCATCTCGCATTCGGCCTGCTATCCGCCTCGGACCGGGAATTGCTCCGCTGTTAGGTTATTCGGTACTTACTGCCGCGATGGATGTATACACGAGTGACGAGGCGCAATCTCTTAGTCCTCTCGGCCTGGCCGCTATGGCTTTCACGTTCACGGCAATAACCTTCATCGGGTGGGATGTAATTAAACGGGGCGTATCGGCCATCTTGCTCCCGTGGCGAACTAATCTGTCAGATGTAATCATGCTCAATGCGTCGACGGCGACGAGCTGGATAACTCTTTTTTATGCTTTGAAGTATCTAGAACCTGCCATAGTAAATGTCGCGATCGGCGCCATTGCACCTGTTATGACAATATTCCTTGGCCCGATTCTTCGAAAGGGGAGCTCAGCCCTAACCACCGAGGTCTGGGCGTCCCTGGGTATCTGCGGATTCCTTTCCGTGCTGGTATGGAGTTCGATCAGTGGGCACAGCGGTGTCGGAAGAATTGGCCTATCCCATGCCGTACTAGGTATCACCTTGATGCTGATCGCAGGTCTCGCCACCACGGTTAACGTCATCTATTCGAAGAGGCTTAGCGATGCCCAGTACAGTCCTCGGTCAATACTTGCAGCTCGCTTCTACCTGATTGTCGCGGTCTCCTGGTCGATAATAGCTGTGCAGGGCAATGACAGACTTGGTGTCACTGTTCTTCCTGGCCTTGTCATCGCGGTTCTTGGCGTAGGAGTGCCGCTCTACCTTCTTCAGCTGGGCGTCAGGCACACTGAGCCTATAACCTCGAATCTCGTGTGTACCCTTTCACCGCTGTTCGCATTTATGCTTCAGCTTCCCGTCCAGCGAATCAGTCCATCGCCGCTCAGTTTTGCTTGTATTGCCGGAATCACCACCCTGGTATTCCTGGGAACGGTGGAAAGAGTTCGTCAGAACAAAGGCCAGGAAGTTGACCCGGGCCGGGAAACGAAGTTCACTCCGATTGGGAAACAGATTCGTCAAGTTTCTCTCGGCCAGAATAAGCACCAGGATAGAAGTCCTTCCCCAAGCACGCGGACGAAGGAGCCGTAGATGTCACCTCTGCGCATTGCCGTGATTGACGGATTCTCCGTCGCTAGCACCCTCGTGAGCGAGCTGCGTGACGGAGGCGCTCAGTGTGCCCATATCTTGAGCTCGCCCACCATCCCAGCTTTCTTTACCCGGAGCCTTAAGCTTGAGAACTTTGATCGAGACTTTGGATATGTCGCCGACGTCGATGCGCTTGCTGACGAGCTGAGGCGTTGGAAGGTAGATCGGGTCGTGCCCGGGTCAGAGTCGGGCGTGCTGCTCGCCGACCTTCTCAGTACCCGTCTGAATACCCCGGGCAACCGACCAGGCAACTCGTCGGCTTGGCGGGACAAGGCGCTCATGAGCGAGGTAGTGGCGGCGGCTGGCCTCGGTGCGCCGCGGGGCCGTGCTTTCGAAAGCGCTCAGGAGGCCGTGCGGTGGTTCTTGGACGCCGACTTGCCCGAAGCTGTGGTGAAGCCGCTGGATAGCGCGGGCACTGACAATGTCTGGTTCTGCGAGGATAGTGAGTCAGTAGAGGCGGCTTGCCAGAGCGTACTGAGCGGCTCCAACGTTTACGGCAGCGCAAACCGAAGGGTACTCGTCCAAGAACGCATACGCGGCACGGAGTATTTCATCAACACCGTATCGGAAAACGGTATCCACCGGGTGACTGAGATGTGGAGGGCCACCAAGCGGCCGGGACCAACTGGCTCGGCGATATATGACTTCGAAGAACCTGTGCCGATATCTTCCGAGGAAGCCGCGACGCTACGGGAATTCACTGTCGCCGTGCTCGATGCGCTGGGAATCATCTCATCGGCCGCGCACACCGAAGCGATGTTGACCGAGCGGGGCCCGGTCTTGATCGAGACCGGTGCCCGGCTCGGCGGCGCGACGATGCCCGACATCTTGCGGAAGTACACCGGTGTGTCTCAGGCCCATCTGTATGCGGCGACCTTGCTGGATCCCGACTGCCTTGTCAAATTCGATGAGCAGACTGTGCGCTGGTCCGCAAACGTGCGATGGGTGTCGCTGATCAACGTGGTTCCTGGTGTGGCCGCTCCGCTCGACTGGGTAGCGCAACTCGAAGCGATTCCCAGCTTCGTCGCGACCACGCCCACCGTTGAGCCGGGTACCTGGTTGAACGCGACCACTAAGCTGGGCGAATCTCCTGGATACGTGTATCTCGCGGCGCAGGAACGGAGCAGGCTCGAATCGGATTACAACCTCATTCGGGCGCTTGAGAAGGAAGGCCTGTACACGGTTGCGGGCTAGCTGTTCGGGCCAGCGTCATCACGAGCGTCCGTTTTACCTCGGCGTCTTCGAGTTCGGCCACGACAGGAATGTCGTAGGCGGCGAGGTCGCGCATGTGCTCGCGCGGCAAGAACGCCCGGCCGACGTCGCCGGCCAGCACGGTCGCGCCTCGCGCGGTGGCCTGGCGAAGCAGCCGAAGCGCGCGAGCGGAGAGCTGCCTTTCGTACCAGATGTCGGCGGCGAGTATGACCTCGGCGTCTCCGCCGTCGGTGTCGAGCAGGTCGCCGGTGGTGCTGATCTCGACATCGTTCAGGGCGGCGTTGAGGCCGATCGCCGTGATCGCGATCGGGTCGAGCTCACTGGCCAGCACCGATACCGCTCCGGTCATCGCCGCGGCAATCGCGGTCAGGCCCGAACCAGACCCGAGATCGAGCACCCGGCGCCCGGCCGTGACCTGCGGGTGGTCAAGGACATAGCGAGCCAGGGCTTGGCCGCCCGCCCAGGCGAACCCCCAGAACGGCGGCTGCCGATCCGACTCGCGTAGTTCTTGTTCAGTCCGTTCCCACAAGCTGATCGCGTCGGAACTTAGGTGGAGCAGGATTTCCGGCACCATAGGCACCGGCTTGATCGTGGTCGTGGCCCGGACCAACGCGACGTGATCTAGCTGGGCTGGCATGACGGGCACCAGAACGTGACGCGCTCCATGGTGGCGGTGCCCTGGCCCGCACGGCCGTCGGCCTTGACCGGGGTGCGGCAGCGCCGGCAGGGCCGGCCTGACCGGCCATAGACCCAGGTTTCCTGGCCGCGAGCCGGGTTGCCCGTGGTCACCTGGCCGACCCTTTCCTTGTTCGCCTCGAGCAACCGCCTCGCGAGCTCCACCATCCCCGGCAGGTCGGGCACGTCGCCGACCGGCCGCCACGGGCTGATGCCGCGCAGGAACAGCACTTCGGCCTTGAACAGGTTGCCGATGCCAGCCAGATTGGCCTGATCGAGCAGGGCTTCGCCGATAAGCCTGGCCGGCTGGCTGAGCAGTCGGCGCACGGCCTCGGCCTCGTCCCAGTCCGCGCCGAGCAAGTCGGGGCCGAGATGTCCGACCGCCTGGTGCTCCCGGCTGGTGGCCAGTACCTCGACCACTCCAAGCTGGTACCCGACCGCCTGCCATTCCGCGTTGGCGAGTACCAGGCGTACTCGGTGGTCGCTGGGCGGATAACCGGTAGCCGGCCTGATCCGCCACGATCCGTCCATCCGCAGATGGGTGTGGACGGTTACATCGCCATCCACCCTGATCAGCAGGTGCTTGCCGCGGGAGACGGCCTCGTGCACCTGGTGGCCGACCAGGCTGGTGGTCGCGAAGCGGGGTACCCGGAAATCGCTGCGGGTCAGGGTCCGGCCCGCCAGCGCCGCGTCGAGCTGCCGACAGGTCCGCCAGACGACGTCGCCTTCAGGCATCCGTTGGACCTGGGGTAGGGCTAGAGAGACCTGATTCGCGCAGCGTGATGTTGAGGCGGCCGGACGGCAACCCGATATCGCGCCGGTCGGTCTCAGGCAGCGTCCTGCGCACGCCGTGGTAGGCATGCCGTGACTCGCGGCCGAACACGAACAGGTCACCGGACGCAAGCTCGATGTCGTGCCAAGGACGGTTGCGACTCTCTGGGTTGCCGAACCTGAATACGCAGCTAGCGCCGAGGCTGACTGATACCACTGGCGCCGGACTGCGTTCGTCCTTGTCGACGTGCATGCCCATCTTCGCCTGGCCGTCGTAGAAGTTGATCAGTGCCACGTCGGGCTGGTAGGCGTCGGCTACCGACTGGTCGCCGTACGCGTCGGCCACCGCCTCGCGGCCCAGCCGGGCCAGCCAGTCAGGGAACTCCTTGACCGGCGCGCCGTCTACGTCGTCGGCGGTCGGCAGGTACTTGTAGGGAACCCAGTGCCAGCCGAGGCACACCGTTTGCACCGACATCACGCCGCCCGACGGCATCACCGTGTGCCTGACTCCGGCTGGCGGCTTCGCCCATTCCCGGCACGCCGCGACAAGATCCCGCTGCCGCTCGATCGGCAACCAGCCGGGGATATGCACCGCACCCAAGGCGACCTCCGCCCGTGGCCGGTCAAACAGCACGCTCACCGCTTCACCGTAGCCCGAATTATCACCGCGCGCCCGAACGCCGGGGCGGCGCCGAGCCGGATGGCTAGATGAGCTTTCTTAGCTGCAGGAGGTCCATTAGGCTGCCTTCTACCTTGACTCGGCCGGTTAGCCAGGCCTTGGCGAAGGTGCCGGGATCTTCGGAAATTGACACTATGTCGTCGCTCTTGGCAGTGAACCTGATCTGCGCGGTCGACGAGCCGGCCCTGGCCTCGACGATCGGGTCGGCACCGTGCGGCCCCAGCCTGGTCAGGAACGTCACGCCTAGATCGGTCACCCGGCAGCTCAGTGTGCGGTCGGCCAGCTTCGCCGCTCGATCCTTGGCGTCCATATCGGACAGGCGTCCCGTGAGACTCTCCAGCGCCTTGCGGCACTGCGCCGCGGTTGCCATCCACACCTCGCTATCGGAGTCGTTCTCGCCGAATCAGGCACCTGCTTGGCGGCGGCTGGCGCGTGAACGCGTAGTGCCAGCCAGGCAAACGGTAGCGTTCCTGGCAGAGCACTCGGTGAAACGGCCCTTCGCTGCCGGCCTGTGCTGCACCGCCCACACCCGCTGTGGACGCAGAATAGGGCGTGGTGGCAGTTGCCTCACGCCAGGCCGGACCGGCTGGAAGGTCAGCGATGGCGGCCGCTGACGCCGACGACATTCATGGAAACGGAAACAAGGCCCGTGGAAGAGCACATCGACGACGCCGATCAGCTTGAGTACGAGCTGGCCGAGTACCAGCAGCCCGAGCATGAGCAGCTTGAGGCGACCGGTGAACCACGGGTGGACGCCGCGCTGCGCAGGCTCGGCGAGCTTGGCGACCTGCCCGTGTCTGAGCATCCACCGGTATTCGAACGCGTCCACTCGTCGCTGGTCGACGTGCTCGGCGAACTCCGGTCGGGCGTCGCCGATCGGAGGACACCGAGTTGATCCACAGGACTGACATGAAGAACCCAGCAGGCATGGCGGTGATCCACAGGACCAGTGGCCACACTTGGCCACCGGCCACACTCGGCATACGAAGTCAGTGAGGTTACCGAGCAGCGAGTCGCACAGGCCAAGTCGGCACAGGCAGACGGAGAGCCAGACGCAAGGACCAAGGACGCTGAAGATGGCCAGAAGGACACGGCTTGACGCTGAGCTGGTGCGGCGTGGCCTGGCCAGATCGCGCGCCCAGGCCGCTGACCTGATCGCCGCCGGCCAGGTCGTCGTCGCCGGCCAGGCGGCGGCCAAGGCGGCTACCCAGGTCGGTTGGGACGCGCCGATTACGATCCGGCGGACCGACGACGGACCCGATTACGTGTCCCGCGGCGGTCACAAGCTGGCCGGCGCGCTCGCCGTTTTCGCCGACCTCAAGGTAGCCGGGCGGCGCTGCCTGGACGCGGGCGCGTCGACCGGCGGCTTCACCGACGTGCTGCTGCGGGCAGGCGCCGCTCACGTCGTCGCCGCCGACGTCGGCTACGGTCAGCTCGCCTGGCGCTTGCGGTCCGATCCGAGGGTGAGCGTGCTTGACCGGGTCAATGTCAGGAACCTGCGGCCAGAGCAAGTCGCCGCCGCGCCAGACCCGCCGCCCGGGCTGGTCACGGCCGACCTGTCGTTCATCTCGCTGACCCAGGTGCTGCCCGCGCTGATCAAGGCGGCGGCGCCGGACGCCGACTATTTGCTGCTCGTCAAGCCGCAGTTTGAGGTCGGCAGGGGCCAGGTCGGGGCCGGAGGAGTAGTGCGCGACCCCGAGTTGAGAGCCAGGGCGGTGCGAGCCGTGGCAGCAGCCGCCAGCGAGTTGGGACTCGGCGTCCGCGGCGTCACCGCCAGCCCGCTGCCAGGGCCGTCAGGCAACGTGGAGTACTTCCTCTGGCTGGCCGCCGGCGCACCCGAGCTTGACCAGGCTGACCTCAGGGACGTCATCGAGGCGGGTCCCCAATGACATCAAGGACCATGCTCCTGGTCGTGCACACCGGGCGCCCGGCCGGGGTGAGGATCGCCGGGATAGTCGCGGGTCGGCTCACCGCGGCGGGCGTGGGCGTGCGAGTGCTCAAGTCAGAGGCCGCCGATCTCGGCCTGGCGTCAGCCATCGAGATGCCGGTATCCGCCGCAGCGGAAGACGCCGAGATCGTGCTGGTGATCGGCGGCGACGGCACGTTGCTGCGCGCCGCCGAACTGGCCCGCCCGGCCGGTGCTCCGCTGTTCGGCGTCAACCTCGGTCACGTCGGCTTCCTCGCCGAGACCGAGCCAGACGTGCTCTCCTATGCCGTCGACCAGGTGCTCGCCGGCCGCTACGTGGTCGAGCCGAGAATGACCATCGACGTCACGATCACGCAGAACGGCAGCGTGATCGGACAGACCTGGGCGCTGAACGAGGCAACAGTCGAGAAGGCATCGCGAGAGCGAATGGTCGACCTGGTGACCGAGGTGGACGGCAGGCCACTGTCGAGGTGGGGCTGCGACGGCATCGTGTTCGCCACCCCGACAGGCTCTACCGCCTACGCGTTCTCCGCGGGCGGCCCCGTGGTCTGGCCAGATGTCGAGGCGCTGCTGCTGGTCCCGATTAGCGCCCACGCCCTTTTCGCAGGGCCTATGGTGGTATCGCCAGAATCAGTGCTCGCAGCCGAGGTTATCGGTGCCGGGGGTCATGGCGAGGTGTCCGGTGCCGTTCTTTGGTGCGACGGACGCCGAGCGGTTGACCTGTCGCCTGGCGCTCGCGTCGAGGTCAGGCGCGGGACGCGGCCTGTGCTGCTGGCCAGGCTACGGGGACCTGCGGCTGCCGCGGGCACGAATATCGGAGCGTCGTTCACCGACCGGCTTGTGGCCAAGTTCGGCTTGCCGGTCGCGGGCTGGCGCGGCCGCCGAGGAGCCTTGACCGAGCCGCCCGATCGCATCCCTGACGGGCGGGTACAAGACGAGGAGCAAGCTGGCGATGCTTGAGGAAGTCAGGATCAGCGGCCTCGGCGTGATCGACCAGGCGGTTCTCGAGCTGTCGCCCGGCTTCAACGTGGTGACTGGCGAGACCGGCGCGGGCAAGACGATGGTCGTCTCCGGGCTCGGCCTGCTGTTCGGCGGTCGCGCCGACCCCTCGCGGGTACGGCCAGGCGCCGAGCGGGCCAGTGTCGAGGGCAGATTGCGAATCGACCCAGACGGTGAGGTAGCCAAACAGGTCAACGGCTCAGGCGGCGACCTAGACGACGACGGAGGCACGCTGGTGCTGCAGCGGTCAGTCTCGGCCGAAGGTCGCTCGCGCGCGTACGCCGGCGGCCGGTCCGTGCCGGTCTCCCTGCTCACCTACCTCTCCGACGACCTAGTCGCCGTGCATGGCCAGGCCGACCAGCAGCAGCTGCTCAAGCCAGGTAGGCAGCGGGCCGCTCTCGACCGCTTCGCCGGGCCTGCACTCGGCCGGCTGCTCGGCGACTACCAGCGGGTCTATCAGCGTCATCTCAAGGTAAGGGCCGAGCTTGACGAGCTGACCTCGCAGGCCATCCAGCGGGCCAGGGAAGCCGATGACCTGCGGCACGGCCTCGAAGAGATCGAACGGGTCAGCCCGGTCGACGGTGAGGACCTTGACCTGGCCGCCGAGGCAGAACGCCTGACCAACGCCGACACCCTGCACGGCGCGGCGACCACCGCGCACGAAGCCCTGATCTCGGACCCGTCGACTGCGGCTTACGACACGTCCGACGTGCTGACTCTGCTCGGCTCTGCTCGCCAAGCGCTCGAAGCGGCCGCACCGCACGACGCGGCACTCGGCACGCTGGCAGCCAGGCTGGTCGAAGCGACCTATCTGGTCTCCGACGTCGCCGCCGAACTCGCCTCCTACGCCGATTCGATTGAGGCCGACCCTGGCAGGCTCGCCGTCGTGCAGGACCGCAGGGCCGAGCTGACCAGGCTGATCAGGCTCTACGGATCGGCACCTGTCCCGCAGGGATCACCGCGAATCCAGGCGGAGAAAGAGGCGTCAGGGGTTGGTGAAGTCAGCGGCGTACCCGTCGCGGACGAACCCATGACCTCCGCCCCGGCCGAGCCCGCCAGCACCCCGGGCTCGGTGGACTCGCCCGCGCCAGTCCCAGACCTCGCCGCCGTGCTCGGCTGGGCCAAGGGAGCGGCCGCCAGGCTCGCCGAACTCGATAGCGACGACGACAAGATCGCCGGCCTTCAGGCGGCCGAGGCCGAGCTGGCTGACCAGGTCAGGGATCTCGGCGGCAAGCTGACCGCGATGCGGCAGGAGGCGGCCGGCACCTTCGAAACCGCCGTCACGGTCGAACTGGCCGCGCTGGCGATGCCGCACGCCAGGCTCAGCGCCGTGGTGAGCCCGCTGAAGGAGTACGGCACTTACGGTGCCGACGACGTCGAGATAAGGCTGGCCGCGCATCAGGGAGCGCCGCCGCTGCCGCTGCATAAAGGGGCATCGGGTGGAGAACTTTCTCGTGTGATGCTTGGCATCGAGGTCGTATTCGCCGGCGCCGACCCGGTGCCCACGTTTGTGTTCGACGAGGTGGACGCGGGCGTGGGCGGCAAGGCCGCGGTGGAGATCGGCAGGCGGCTTGCCCGCTTGGCCAGGCTCGCTCAGGTGATCGTGGTCACGCACCTGCCGCAGGTCGCCGCGTTCGCCGACACCCATCTCGTGGTGGAGAAGGCGAGCGACGGGTCGGTGACCTCGAGCGGGATCACCAGGCTGGACGAGTCCGGCCGGGTTAAGGAGCTGTCAAGGATGCTCGCCGGGCTTGAGGACTCCGAGTTCGGCCGAGCGCACGCGACCGAACTGCTGGCCGCCGCGGCGGCCGAACGCGCCGGGACCGCGAGGTCGCAGTGACGCCGCCGCTTGCCGCTCGGCTCTGCCTGCGGTCATCTCGCACTGTAGTCGGTCTGGCACAATTGGTTACGCAATGAGAGGTTATCTGAGACTGCTCTCAGCGCGGCGCCGGAACGGATCAGCGGACCTGCCCGGGCTGATCGCGCCCGCGCGGCTTGACCGGCGCACCAAGAACTTGACCAGACGGCTGCAGCCAGGCGACATCGCCGTGATCGACCACGCGGATCTTGACCGGGTAAGCGCCGAGTCGCTGTTGCGCTGCAACGTGGCGGCCGTGGTCAACGTGGCCGCCAGCATTACCGGCAGGTACCCCAACCTCGGACCGCAGTTGCTTCTTGAGGCCGGGGTGCCCCTGATCGACGACGTCGGCCCCGACGTTTTCGACAAGATCACTGATGGGCGCATGGTCAGGCTCGACGGCGACACTCTGTACTCGGGCGAGACGATCATCGCCAAGGGCACAGTCCAGACGACCGAGTCAGTGGCCGCTGCCGTGATGAAGGCCAAGGCGGGGCTGGCCAGCCAGATCAGGGCGTTCATGGCGAACACGGTCGAGTACATCAGCCGCGACTTCGAAGAGCTGATCGACGGCATACCGATACCGAACTTGCGCACCAAGCTGGAGGGCAAGCACGCGCTCGTGATCGCCCGAGGCTACCGGCACCGTGAGGACTTGCTTGCGCTGCGCGCCTATATCAGGGAGTTCAGGCCGGTGATGGTCGCTGTCGATGGCGGTGCCGACGCGCTGCTCGACTCCGGATACCGGCCGGATCTCATCGTCGGCGACATGGACTCGATCTCCGACCGGGCGCTGACGTGTGGCGCGGAGATCGTGGTGCACGCCTATCCGGACGGCCGGGCGCCCGGCCTGGCCAGAGTTGAGGTGCTCGGCCTTGAGTCGGTGCTGTGCCCGGCGACAGGAACCAGCGAGGATGTGGCGCTGCTGCTCTCCGACGAGGCTGGCGCGAGGCTGATCGTCGCCGTCGGCATGCGCTTCACGCTGGTAGAGTTCCTTGACAAGGGCCGGCCGGGTATGGCCAGCGCGATCTTGACCAGGATGCGGGTCGGCGACAAGATCGTCGAGCCGAAGGGCGTCAGCCGTCTATACCAAAGCCGCGTATCGACCTCGTGGCTGGTCATGCTCGTGCTTGCCGCGGTCGCCACGATCGTCGTCACGCTGTGGTTCTTGCCGGTTGGCCACGTCTTCATCACGCTGATCGGCCTGCGTCTGAGCCGATTCTGGCACTCGCTAACGGGACTTATTCCTTGATTGATTTCAGGTATCACCTCGTCTCCATCATCGCGGTGTTCCTGGCGCTCGCCGTCGGTATCGCGGTCGGCGCCGAAGCGGTCTCACCCAACGTCGCCAGCGGGCTGAGCAAGGAGGCGCAGAACGCGGCCAAGCGTAACTCGGCGCTGTTCGAGCAGAACGGCCAGCTCAAGCAGCAGATCAGCGCCGACGACGCCTTCGCGCAGGCGGCGTCGGGCGCACTGCTCGGCCATCTGCTTGTCGGCCAGCAGGTGGTGCTTGTGACAGCGGCGGGCGCGGATTCGGGGACCGTGAAGGGCATCAGCACCGCGCTCACGCAGGCCGGGGCCACGCTGACCGGGACGGTCGCCCTGACGCCGCAGTTTTTCGACACCGACGCGACCACCGAGGAGACGCTCACCACTGTGGCCGGTCAGCTCGCGCCCACGGGAGTCAGCACCGCCGACAACGCGGGGGCCCAGATCTCGGGCCAGCAGGCCGCCGCCAAGGTGATCGCGGCCGCGATCATGGACAAGCCCGGCCTGACTCCGGTCAGCAGCGGGCAGGCCAACCGCATACTGACCGGTTTCGGAGACCAGGGTTACCTCCAGGTCACCAACTCATCCGGCGGAACGAGCGAACTGGCAGGCCCGGCCACGCTGGCTGTGGTTGTCACGCCAGCCACCACCCCGGCAGGCGCGAGCAGCCTGAGCCCGGAGAATCTCGCGCTTGTCTACCTCACCCATTACCTGCAGCAGTCGGGAAACGCTGCGGTGCTCGCCGGGTCGCTGCAAGGATCGGGTAACGGCAGCGCCATCGACGCGGTCACAAGCGGCGGCGTCGGCGTGGCGGTCACCACCGTCGACAACGCCGACTCGGTCAGTGGCCAGATCATCGTCGTGCAGGCGCTCCGCACCGTGCTCGACCACCCTGGACTGCCGGCGACCGCATACGGCGTTGGCCCAGATGCGGTGCCGAGCCCGGCCCCGACGAGTTCGCCGACGGCAACCACGACCCCGGCCAAACGAACGAAGAAGAAGACGGTGAAGCCATGAGTGGCTGGACCCTCCTACGGGGAGCCGCGGCTGGGACGGTGGCGCGGCTGACCTATGCCGCGCTGACCAGCCGCCAGCCAGGTGGCGAGAAGCTCTGGACCAGGACCAATCACCGGGGCGAGCCGGTTACCTTGCTTGAGGGGCCAGCGGTCTCCGTGGCGGCGGCAGCCTCGGCGCTAGCCACGCCCGGGCTGGCCGCGAACGAGCGAGCGGCGCTGGCGATAGCGGGCTTTGGGGCCGGCGCCGTCGGCGCCTATGACGACCTGGCCGGTGGCGGCGACCGGCGCGGGTTCCGCGGCCACCTCGGCGCGCTGGCGGACGGCGAAGTCACCACCGGCGCCGTCAAGATCATCGGAGTGGGCGTCGCGGGCATGGCCGCTGCTGTCCTGCTCGACCAGGGACGAAGTGGCGTTGGCACCATCCGTCGCCTCGCAGATATCGCGATCAACGCGGGCCTCGTCGCCGGTGCGGCCAACCTGACGAACCTGTTCGACCTGCGCCCAGGCCGGGCAATCAAGGTCAGCCTGCTCGCTGGCACCGCGCTGGCGGTCGCGGGCCCGAAGGCGCGGGCCGGGGTCGCCGCACCGGTCGGCGCCGGGGTCGCGCTGCTCGGCGAGGATCTGGGCGAACGGGCGATGCTCGGCGACTGCGGCGCTAACGCACTTGGCGCGATGCTCGGAGTCGCCGCCGCGGCGGCACTGCCGCGACCGGTAAGGCTCGCCGCGCTCGCCGGCATCGTGGGCCTCACGGCGGCGAGCGAGAAGGTCAGTTTCACCAAGGTCATCGCCAGGACTCCGGTGCTCAACTGGCTCGACATGCTCGGTCGGCGTCCTGTGCCTGCCCCGCCCGCCGATCACGCCGAGCCGCCGCCCCCTGACCAGCACCGCGGAGAGCCTCGGGGGGTCGTCCCTCCTGAGTACTCTCGCGCCACGTGACGTGGCCGCAGGGAATGTTAACCAGATCAGCGAGGAACCCACGGGTGACCTAGCTGGCCAGGCTGGCGTTCGGGTCGCCCGCGGAGTAGGCCGGGCGGCGCTGGTGATCGGCGGGCTCACCGTGGTCGCGCGGGTGCTGGGATTCGCCAGGACGCTGGTGTTCGCCGGGACGGTGAAGACTTCCTGCCTGAGCGCCGCTTACGTGACGGCGAACCAGGTGCCCAACATCATCTACGACATCGTGCTCGGCGGTGCGCTGACCGCGCTCGTGGTGCCAGTGCTAGCCGGGCCGGCGGACCGGCCAGCATCCGATCAGGCGGCGCGTTCCGAGCTAGCCACGACCTCGTCGGCGCTGCTGACCTGGACAATTGTCATACTCGCGCCGGTGAGCCTGGTACTGGCGTTTGTCGCCGATCCGGTGATCTCCGCGCTGATGCCAGCTAACCCGCGATCCGGCTGCGTCGGCACCAGCCTGGTGCCGATCGCCGCCCGCATGCTCGAGGTCTTCGCGCCGCAGATCCTGCTCTACGGCCTGGCCGTGGTGCTCTACGGCGTTCTCCAGGCGCACAGGAAGTTCACCGCGCCAGCGCTGGCGCCAATACTGTCCAGCCTCGTGGTGATCGTCGCCTACGGGCTCTTTGTCCCGCTCGGCAGGCATCACACCACGCACGTGGCCGGGCTGTCGTCGGCCGCTGAGCTGACGTTGTCGGTCGGCACCACGCTCGGTGTCGCCGCGCTCATGCTGACCGCGGTCGGGCCGGTCTGGCGGCTGCGGCTGCGGCTGCGGCCGACGCTTCATTTCCCCGACGGGATCGCCAGGCGAGCCAGGAACCTGGCTGGCGTCGGTGTCGCGGCGCTGGTCGCCCAGGACGCCTCGGTGCTCGTGGTGACCAGGCTGGCGAACGCGCACGGTGGCAGCAACGGCTCGGCCGTCGCCGTCTACAGCTACGGCTGGCAGGCGTTCGTCTCGGTCTACGCGGTGCTCGCGATCCCGATCGCGATCAGCGCGTTCCCTGTGCTCGCGTCCCGCAAGGGTGCCGAGTTCGACGCCACGGCGGCGTCGGCCACCAGGGCCACCGCGCTCACGTCATGCTTGGGCGCCGCGCTGCTTGCCGGGGTCGCCGTGCCGGCCGCGCGGGCGTTCCCTGAGCTGAGCCATCCGGTGGCCGGCCAGTTCGCTCTTGCGCTTGCCGCGTTCGCGCCCGGCTTGGTCGGATACGGGTTGACCGCGTGCTTGTCCCGCGTGCTGCTCGCCGATGGCAGGAACCGGGCGGCTGTGATCGCGCTGGTGGGCGGCTGGCTGGTGGTGATCGGGGTGGATGTGGCGGTGGTGCCGCTTGTGCCCGCGAGTTCGGTGGTGCCGGTGCTCGGCCTGGCCAACACCGTCGGGATGACCATCTCAGGCGTCGCGCTGCTCGTGGCCGTCGGCAGGACCAGAGGTGCGGCGGCGCTGCACGGAAGCGTGCGTGCGATCGGTGCCGGGCTGGCCGGTGCGGTTGCCGGAGCGGCGGCTGGCCTAGTGCTGACCTCCACCGTGCCGGTGGCCGGGCACTGGCTCAACGCTGGCCTGGCTCTGGTTGCCGGGATCTGCGCGGGAGTTGCTTTCTGCGCTGTGGTGGCTGTGCTTGACGGCGGTGACCTGCGTAGCGTGCTCAGCCGGATGCTGCGGCGGCGGGTGGCACCGTGAACCTTCGCGTCGCTGTCGTGCTCGGCACGACGGCGGGCGGGACCGGTCGGCACGCCGCGATGCTGTCAGGTGCCTGCGCGGACGCCGGTGCGCTGGTCAGGGTCTTCGGCCCGGCCTCGGCCAGAGCGCTGTGGCCGGCCGACTCGGCCCAACGGAGCCCGCTGAGCCCGATCGGCTTCGACGCCGTGACGATTACTGACCGGCCGAGACCCGTGCGCGACGCGCGCGCCGTGCTCAGGTTGCGGCGACTGCTCGTGGCGATGCGACCCGACGTCGTGCACGCGCACGGCCTGCGAGCCGGAGCCTTCGCCGCGCTCGCGTTGTGGTTGGGTGCACCGTCGTCGGCTCGAAGGGGTGGGTGGCGGGCCGCGCTCGTGGTGACCGTGCACAACGCGCCGCCATCGCAGCCGCGGCTCGCGGCCATCTACGGTGTACTCGAGCGAGTGGTCGCCAGGCGCGCCGATGTGGTGCTGTGCGTATCGCCTGACCTGTCGGATCGCATGCGCGGACTCGGGGCGAGTAACGTGCGGCGCGCGGTCGTGGCCGCGCCTGAGCTGGCATCGGTGCCAGCGGATCAGGTACGGGCCGAGCTTGGTGATCACCGTCGGCCGGTCGTGCTCGGGGTGGGGCGGCTGGCGCCGCAGAAGGGCTTCGGCACGCTGCTCGCCGCCGCCGCGATGTGGCGCGGCAGGCAGCCAGTGCCGCTCGTGGTCATCGCCGGATCAGGCCCGCTGGCCGACGACCTGGCTCGGCAGGCACGAGAACTTAAGGTCGACGCTCTGTTCCTCGGCGCCCGGGCCGATGTGGCCGCGCTGCTGGCGGCGGCCGACGTCTTCGTGCTGCCGAGTCGCTGGGAAGGCCAGCCGCTGATCCTGGCCGAGGCGCTCAGAGCGGGACGCCCGATCGTCGCCGCCAAGGTGGGCGGCATCGCTGACCTGACCGGAGACGATGCCGCGGTGCTCGTGCCCGCCAACGATCCGGCCGCGCTGAGCCGCGCCGTGCTCGCGGTGCTCGACGACCCCGAGTTGGCCGGCAGGCTTGCGGCCGCTGCGTCGGATCGCGCGGCCTGCCTGCCAACCGCGGCTGACGCTGCCGCGGCGGTGCTGCGGCTTTACGGTGAAATTGGCCCGCCGTCAGGACTAGGCGGCGAGCAGCGATAGGTAGGAGCGGAACACGGTGGCGAACGGCTCGGTGCCGTCGGCCAGGGCGTTCTCCAGCCACGTCGCTGCGCGGCGTGACTCGGCGATGACCTCGGCCGGATAGGCATATTTGACCTGATGCTCGGCGAATTCGTCCTCGTCGAGCACCACGACCGCGCCGTCGAGCCTGCGGCAGACGTCAAGATCGAGGTCGATCATCGTCACTTCGTTAGCGCTTGGCCAGTCAACGGGCGTGGTGACGTCGCAATAGATCTCAGTCCTCGTGGGGTTCGCGTTGAACGAGGCCGTCCACCACTTATCCCGGGGAAACAACATCACCTGCGGGTTCTCGATTGTCAGAAGCGGGCCGTCGCCCTTGCGCCACGTATTTTTCGCGCCAGCGCCCGTCCACACGCCGTGCTCGTCTTCGCCAAGCCATTTCATGGTCATGTGCCAGTGCAATGAGCCGTCATATTTGCGGTAGACAATCCGTACGTCGTCGCCCATAACAGGACTGTAGCCTGTGCCGCGAACCTGCTCAGCGCGAACCATGGCGGTGGCGCTCCTGTGGACGTGGCGCCGGTGGTGGTCGCGCCGGCATCGCCCGTAGCCAGGCAGGCCAGCCATTCCCCGATAAGCGGGCCGAACTTGAATCCGTGTCCTGACGTGCCGCAACCGAGAACAATGTTGCCGATTCGATCGATGATGAAATCGGTGTCGGGGGAGTTATCGTATATGCACCTTTCCACCGCCACCGGATGCGGGTCGAAGCCGGGCAGGAACCGCCTCGCGGCCCGCTCAATTCGCGCGGCGAGCCCGGTGTCCTCGGTGTGATCTTGCTGGTCCGGGTCGATGGGCGGCCCGCCGAAGTGAATGCCGATCTTGTACGTGTCTGACCCAGGCACCGGCAGGCCGTAAGGAAACTCGCCGCCGTAGTGCACGAAGATCGGTGCGACGCCTTGCGTGGCTGCCCGGCTGGCACCAGAGGCGGGGGCGAGGTATGCGACCTGCTCCATGGTCGCCGAGCTTGGCACGGTGATCCCCGTTCCAGCGACCAGGCGCGCGGTCGACGCACCCGCGCACACGATCACGCGGGCGGCGTCGATGTCACCGTCCGCAGTGCTGACCCGCACCCCAGGCCCGCGCTCGGCGACAGCGGTGACACGGGTCGGCTCGCTGACCCGTGCGGTCAGTCGCGCCAGCGCGGCGAGCGCACGATCGGCGGCGATGACCGCGGACTGGGGTTCATGCAGTACCGGGTCGAAGACTGCGACGCCAGGGAATCGCCGCGCCGCCTCCGCCGCGCTGAGCAGCTCGCCCGGTGCCCCGGCTTGCGCAAGCGCATCGCGCACCTGCTCCATCTGCGGCCCGAAGGTGAGCTGGGGTGCCGGGTAGAGCAACCGCTCGCCGCACGCGTCTTCGAGTTCGGTCCACGTGTCCCTGGCCTGCCTGGCCAGTGACACGTAGGCCGGCTGTTCATAGCCGAGCCGGAAAATCCGGCACGTGCCGTGCGACCCGCCTCCGATGTGACCGGTGGGCGCTTGATCGATGACAACCACCTCGTGGCCGCGCCTGGACAGCGCCCACGCAGCCGACAGGCCAAGCAGGCCGCCGCCGACGACCGCGAACTCTGTGTGCATCGCCTGCTACCGCGGTCGCGGCCTACCAGCCGCGGGCCCGCCACTGCGGGATCTGCGGGCGCTCGGCGCCGAGCGTGGTGTCGCCGCCGTGCCCAGGGTAGACCCAGGTGCCGTCTGGCAGTTCGGCGAAGATGCGTTCTTCGAGGTCGGTCATCAGCGAGTTGAACCTGACCGGGTCCTGCTGTGTGTTGCCAGGGCCGCCTGGGAACAGCGAGTCGCCGGTGAACAGATGCGGCTGATCGGCCAGTTCCCCGTCCGCGTCGTAGAGCAGGGCGATGCTGCCAGGTGTGTGGCCACGCAAGTGGATGACCTTGAGCACGCAGTCACCGACGTCGATCGTGCCGCGGTGGCTGACCAGAGTGTTCGGTGCGAGCGGCAGCGCTGGTGCGTCATCGGTGTGGGCCACGGTATCGGCGCCCGTCGCCTTCGCCACCGCTTCGAGCGCGGCCGTGTGGTCGCCGTGCCTGTGGGTCGTGACGATCGTGGACAGCGGCTGACCGCCGATGAGCCCGAGCAGCGTCTCCGGATCGTTGGCCGCGTCAATCAGCAGCAGGTCGCCCGTGCTCGTGCAGCGCAGCAGGTACGCGTTGTTGTCCATGGGGCCGACGGCGACCTTGGTGACGGTCAGGCCAGGAAGCTCCCTGGTCTGGGCCGGTCCGCCGACGCTGACGTTGCCGTTATAGGTCATTGGAGTCCTTTCGTGCGTGCTGTCATGGACAGCCTGTCATCCGTAGGACGGAATGTCGGGCAGCGGCCCCGCCGGATCGACCGACATCTCGCCATCACTCTCGCGTCCGATCAGCCAGGCAAGCAGCGCGTACCCGGCGCCGGTGACCGCCGTGGCCGACGCGTCGCTGGCGCGCAGGAAGTACTGCCTGCCCGAGTTGACATCGTTCAGCACCGCTGGCGGGCAGGCTGGGTCCTGCGCGTACTCGCCGGTCACCCGGTACAGCTCGTCGGAGACGAACCAGTCGGGCCAGTTCGGTGGCCCGTAATTGGCGCCGAGATCCGCGTGGTGCACCTCGACCTCGAACAATCGGCGGTTCAGCACGAACCATGCTGGGAAGGCCGGGCCGCGGATCATGCGTACCTTGGTCAGCCAGGCTTCCTCAGGCAACGCGCGGGCGCGGGCGAAGAATGCCTTGGCTGTGCTGCCCACGTCGGCGGTGAGTTCGTCGGCTGACCGGCCCGCACCCGCTTCGATGTCCGCTGTGCGCGCTTCCACGCTTGGGTACTGCGGGGTCTCGACGCCGGTCTCGGCCCAGGTGAGCAGGTTCAGCAGGCCGTCGCAGTTGCGCGCGACGTGGGTGAGCACGTGGCCGCGTGACCAGCCAGGCAGCAACGAAGGTTCGCGCATCTGATCGTCGGACAGGGCCGACGCGGACTCGAGCAGCCGGTCGAATGCGCCTTCGTTCTGCTCGATCATGAAGTCGACAGCATGTGGTCCACGGGGCTGGTTCACGTAGTCATCTTCCTCCACCGGTTGGGGAAGTCGAAGAGCTAGTCGATGGTTGTGACTGTAGGCCGTTAAAGGGCTGGTCTAGCTGAGGCCAGGAAAATGTCGTACCCCCCGGATAGCATTGGCGGCGCAGGTTCGTCCCGCCCCAGGGACCCACCCTTGCCCTATCGACCCGAAGAGTTCACCACCCCAGACCTGGAGAAAACGAGCGCATAGTGGCAGAACGGCTGGTAGTCCGCGGTGCCCGCGAGCACAACCTCAAGGATGTCTCGCTGGACCTGCCCAGGGATGCCATGATCGTCTTTACCGGGCTGTCCGGCTCGGGTAAATCGAGCCTCGCCTTCGACACGATCTTCGCCGAGGGCCAGCGCAGATACGTCGAGTCGCTATCGGCGTACGCCAGGCAGTTCCTCGGTCAGATGGACAAGCCCGATGTGGACTTCATCGACGGCCTGTCGCCGGCCGTCTCGATTGATCAGAAGGCGGCGAGCCGCAACCCGCGGTCGACCGTCGGCACCGTCACCGAGGTGTACGACTATCTGCGCTTGCTGTTCGCCAGGATAGGCAAGCCGCACTGCCCGCAGTGTGGCAGGCCGATCGCCAGGCAGACACCGCAGCAGATCGTCGACCGGGTGCTCGAACTCGAAGAAGACGCGAGGTTCCAGGTGCTTGCCCCGGTGATCAGGGGCCGCAAGGGCGAGTACACCGAGTTGCTGCGCGAACTGCAGACCAAGGGCTATTCGAGGGCCAGGGTCGACGGCGTCACGATCAGACTCGACGACGCGACCGATGGTTCGACGGGCCGGCTGCCCGTGCTCAAGAAGTACGAGAAGCACACGATCGAGGTGATCGTCGACCGGCTGTCCGTGAAGGAGTCAGCTCGGCGGAGGCTGACCGACTCGGTGGAGACGGCGCTTGGCCTGTCGGGCGGTGTGGTCGTGCTTGAGTTCGTCGACCTGCCTGAGTCCGATCCGAATCGGGAGCGGATGTACTCAGAGCACCTGGCCTGCCTGTATGACGATCTGTCATTCGAAGAGCTTGAACCCCGGTCGTTTTCTTTCAACTCTCCATGGGGGGCATGCCCGGACTGCACCGGCCTCGGCACCAAGATGGAGGTTGACCCTGAACTTGTAGTCGCCGACTCGGAGCTGTCGCTGGCTGAGGGCGCCATCAGCGTGTGGAGCGGCGGGCACGTCAACGACTACTTCATGCGGCTGATAGAGGCGCTCGGTAACACGATCGGGTTCAACACCAATACGCCGTGGGCGAAGCTGCCGGCCTCGGCCAAGAAGGCGCTGCTGTACGGCTACCCCGACCAGGTGCACGTCAAGTACAAGAACAGGTACGGCAGGGAGCGCTCGTACTACACGAACTATGAAGGCGCGATCCCCTACATCCAGCGCCGGCACAACGAGGCGGAGAGCGACTCGAGCCGTGAGCGATTCGCCGGATACATGCGCGAGGTGCCATGCCCGGCGTGCGACGGCACCAGGCTGAAGCCGCTGACGTTGGCGGTGACCGTGGACGGCCGGTCGATCGCACAGTATGTGTCGCTGCCGATCGGTGAGCTTGCCAAGCTGCTGATGACACTTGAGCTATCCGAGCGCGACCAGCAGATCGCCGGCCGGGTGCTGAAGGAGATCAATGCGAGGCTCGGGTTCTTGCTCGATGTCGGGCTCGACTACCTGACCCTCGACCGGGCGTCGGCCACGCTGGCCGGCGGCGAGGCGCAGCGGATCAGGCTGGCCACCCAGATCGGCTCCGGGCTGGTCGGCGTGCTCTACGTGCTCGACGAGCCGTCGATCGGGCTGCACCAGCGGGACAATCACCGGCTGCTAGAGACGTTGCTGCGGCTACGCGATCTCGGCAACACGCTGATCGTTGTCGAGCACGACGAGGACACGATCAGGTCGGCCGACTGGGTTGTCGACATCGGGCCGCGAGCCGGTGAGCACGGCGGCCAGATCGTCGTCTCCGGCCCGCTCGAAGACCTGCTGGCCAGCAAGGACTCGCTGACCGGCGCTTACCTGACCGGGCGGGAGAGCATTCCGGTCCCGGCTAAGCGGCGCAAGGTGTCAAAGAGCAGGGAGATCGTGGTCAAGGGCGCGGCTGAGCACAACCTGCGTGGCGTGGACGTAGCGTTCCCGCTCGGCTGCTTCATCGCGGTGACCGGGGTATCGGGCTCAGGCAAGTCGACACTGGTCAACGACATCCTGTACAGCGCGCTCGCCAAGGAGCTGCACGGTACCCGAGTCGTGCCAGGCAAGCACGCCAGGGTGACCGGCGTGCACCAACTCGACAAGGTCGTGCACGTCGACCAGGGTCCGATCGGGCGGACGCCGAGATCGAACCCGGCGACGTATACCGGGGTATTCGACCACATGAGGCGACTGTTCGCGCAGACCACCGAGGCGAAGATCCGTGGCTATCAGCCGGGCCGGTTCTCTTTCAATGTCAAAGGCGGCCGGTGCGAGGCGTGCTCGGGCGACGGCACCATCAAGATCGAGATGCAATTCCTGCCCGACGTGTACGTGCCGTGCGAGGTCTGCCACGGCGCCAGGTACAACACCGACACCCTGCAGGTGCACTACAAAGGTAAGTCGATCTCCGACGTGCTGAACATGCCGATCGAGGAGGCGTCGGACTTCTTCGAGCCGGTCCCGGCGATCCACCGGCACCTGAAGACGCTGGTCGACGTCGGTCTTGGATACGTGCGACTCGGTCAGCCAGCGCCGACGCTGTCGGGCGGCGAGGCGCAGCGGGTCAAGCTGGCCTCGGAGTTGCAGCGCAGGTCGACAGGCCGGACGATCTACGTGCTCGACGAGCCGACCACCGGGCTGCATTTCGACGACATACGCAAGCTGCTCGGCGTGCTGAACAGGCTCGTGGACACCGGCAACACGGTGATCGTGATCGAGCACAACCTGGACGTGATCAAGACCGCCGACTGGGTGATCGACCTCGGTCCCGAAGGCGGATCGCGCGGCGGGCAGGTCATCGCGACAGGGACGCCGGAAGATGTCGCCAAGGTCGAGGAGTCGTACACCGGCCAGTTCCTGGCCAAGATGCGGTAACTCCGATCAGAGCATCCCCAGATCAGAGGTAGTCTTCGCGGCGCATGGTGCCCGACGCGGCCTCGCCGCGCAGGTGCCGTCGCACGTTCTCCGCGGCGTTCCTGACGGCTCCGGTGATGACGCCGGGAATGATGCCCGAGTTGTGCGGTGACCCAAGCACGTTGGGCAGTTCGAAGAACGGGTAGTCGGTGCGGAAGCTGCCGCCACGCCATGGTTCGTGCCACCACGCATCGATGCCCGCCATGAACTGAGGGTTCCGCGAGAGGTGCTGGTAAAGGGCTTGCTCGTTGACGATGGCGCCTCTGGCGACGTTCACCAGGATTGCGGTCGGCTTCATCAGGGATAGCTCGCGGGCCGCTATGAGATCCCTTGTCTTGTTGGTGAGCGGCAGGGCGATCACCAGGACGTCGGCTGCGGTGAGGACACGGTCAAGATCGGCTAGGGTGCCGATGAACTCGACGGGATCGGTGGTCTGGCCGCCACCGTTGATCGCGTAGATGCGTGCGCCGAGCGCCCGCATCAAGGCAGCGGTCGCGCGGCCGATGCCGCCGTAGCCGAGTATCGCGCACACGGCGCCGTTGAGCGTGATCAGCCGCTCGTTCCGGTTGAACTCTCCGGCAGCGAGCGCGGCGTGCCGCTGCGGCAGCCGCCTGGCCAGCGCCAGCGACATGGCCACGACATGCTCGGCGATCGGGGCCGCATACGCGCCGATGTTGCCAGCGAGCACCACGTGTTCAGGCACGAGGCTGAAGTCCACGCCGTCGGCGCCAGCGGACAGCAGTTGGATGAACCTGAGCTCAGGCAGCCTCGCCAGCGTGCCATCCGGAAGTTCCCGCGCGGGATTCCAGCCGATCAGAGCATCGGCCCCAGCGGTCAGCGCAGCGCGTTCGTCCTCGGGCACCTGGTGCGAGAACACCACCGTGGCATCATCGCCGAGTACCTCGGCGATGATCTTGGCGTGGCCCTCGTTGACCTCGCAGGTCACGGCAACAATACGCTCGCGCGGCATTTGTCCTCCCGGCCAGAGAATATCCGCCGCCCGCCGCCCCGCTGCCGCGACCTGGCCGAGGCGCCGGGCGCGGAGGTTAGCGGCGTCCCCGCGCCTCTGCTGGGGTGCGATGGATCCGGGGATTCATCGGCTCGGCATCGGAGTGGTCGCGATGAGTCCCCGGATCCACACCTGATTTCCCTGCTGAAACCCCGAACCCATCGCACCTGGCCGGGCGTTCGGGCGCGATGGATTCCCGAACCCATCGCACCGGCCGGGCGCTCGGGTGCGATGAATACCCGGATCCATCGAGGATCCATCGCGCCTGGTCTGGCTGCCGGGGCCTAAACCGCTGCCAGCCTCGGCTGTCTGCGCGCCGACATAGATTCCTGTTATCGGTGCTCGCTTCCGATGAGCAGCTTTTCGAGCTTGCTGAGCCGGTCGTCTAGGTCTGCGGTGGTGACCATGTCGGCGAGGGCGAGGCGGACGGCGGCTAGTTCCCTGGCGAGGTACTCGGCGTCGTCCTGGGTGCGGGCGGCTACCTGCCGGTCGCGCTCGATGCTGGCCCGGTCGCGATCGTCCTGCCGGTTCTGCGCGAGCAGGATCAACGGCGCCGCGTACGCGGCCTGGGTGGAGAACGCCAGGTTGAGCAGGATGAATGGGTAAGGATCCCAGTGCCTGACGAGGGCAGCCGTATTGAACGCGATCCAGATGATCACGAACACGGTCTGTCCGACCAGGTACCTGCCGGTGCCGAGGAACCTCGCTATCCCTTCTGACATTCGCCCGAACGCGTCAGCGTCGTACTTGGCCCGCACGCGTGGTGCCGAGCCGCGCGGGGCGCTCAGGTCTCGGTCGCCGAGGCGCAGGGGTGCCGTCAGTGGCATTCTCATGTGATCTCGCTCTTCCTCCAGCCCGTCGGCAGGATGCGATCGAGCACGTCGTCGACGGTGATCGCGCCGAGCAGGCAGCCTGCCTCGTCGCAGACGGCCACGCCGATGAGGTCATAGGCGGCCATCCGCCTGGCCACCTCCTTCTCCGACAATTCGGGCCTGACAAAGCCGGTCGCTTCGATGCACTGGCCGACGGTCATGGCTGGCGGTTCGCGCAGCAGCCGCTGGAATCCGACGGTGCCGAGATACCGTCCGGTCGGAGTCAGCGAGGGCGGCTCACAGACGAACACCTGCGCCGCCACCGTCGGCGCGTTCTCCGGCCGGCGGATCTCGGCCAGCACCTGCGCGACCGGAGCGTCGGGCGGCACGATCAGCGGATTCGATGTCATCAGGCCGCCAGCCGTTGTCGCGTCGTAGCGAAGCAGCCTGCGCAGGCGGTCGGCCTGCACGGTCTCCATCGCCGCCAGCAACCGCTCCCGCTGGTCAGCCGGCATCTCGGCGAGCAGGTCGGCGGCGTCGTCGGGTTCCATCTCCTCGACGACGTCGGCGGAACGCTCGAGACCGAGCCCGGCCAGCAACCTGATCTGATCTTGCTCGGGCATCTCCTCGAGCACGTCGGCAAGCTCCTCATCCTGCAACGCCTCGGCGAGCTCGCGCCTGCGGGCAGCCGACATGACTTCGACCGCGCTGGCGAGATCGGTCGGATGCATCGCGCGTAGCTGGATGAGTTGCTCGGACAGCGCGCTCGCCTTGAACAGTTCCTGGTACTTGTCCCAGGGCACGACCGTCGTCGAGTTGTGCAGGAAGCTCAGGCCGTGGCCGACCGCCAGCGCTGACACGTCCCAGCCGCCGCGGCGCAGCCCTGACGGAGCGATGCCGATATCAAGCACCCGGCCAGAGCCAGCCGGCTTTCCGTACAGCTCGGACGCCAGGATCTCACCGGCTCGCCGGCTGAATCGCCGCAGGTCAATGGTGCCGCCGCTGAGCCGGACGCCGTCAACGGAGACCTCGGCGACGCGGCCCAGGTTGACGAAGATCTGCCGCCGCTGCATGGTGACGACCAGCCCGAGCACCCACGGCGGCTCGCCGCTTGCCGACGGCAAGATCACGACGTCGCGGACGCGGCCAATCGAGAAACCTTCGCTGTCCCGTAGCTGACGGCCGCTAAGCCGGGACGTGAAGACCGCGCCGGTCACGGCGTGCCGTCCATCCTGCCCGCCTTTCGTCCTTGGCGACAGCTTTACCCGAACTAGTATTCCTCTGAACCTTGCTTGCCATCGCGGGCACGACTATGCGCCGGGCAGATCGAGTCGGTGGACATAACCGGCCTGCCATGACGCCCTCGCGCGGCGGATGGACGCGGTGCGGCGGCGCGCTGGCTGGGTAGCCTGCTTGGTATGCAGATCGAAACGGTGGCAGGTCCGGCTCAGGTCGAGGTAGACGAGGTCGCGGCGCCGAAGTTTCTGCTGGTGCTGACGCATGGCGCTGGCGGGGGAGTGGCCAGCGCCGATCTGATGGCCGCCAGGCAGGCCGGGCTCGACACCGGGGGTACGGTCGTGCGGGTGCTCCAGCCCTACCGGGTGGCAGGCGCCAGGGCGCCTGGGTCAGCGCAGCGGCAGGATGCGGCCTGGCTCGATATCATCACGGCGCTACGGGCTCGCTATTCCGGCATCCCCCTTGTCCAGGGTGGTCGCAGCAACGGCGCGAGACTGGCCTGCAGGACCGCGCAGGCGACCGGAGCGGCCGCCGTTATCGCGCTGGCGTTTCCGCTGCATCCTCCGGGCAAGGCTGACGTGCCGGAGAAGTCGCGGGCGGGGGAGCTGCGTTCGGCTGGTGTACCCGTGCTGGTCATTAACGGCGACCGGGACCCGTTCGGGGTGCCCGATGCGGCTGACGCCGACCGGCTTGTCGTGCTGAGGGGAGAGACTCACTCGCTATCGAAGCAGCGGGCTGCCATCGGCAACGCGATCGCGTCCTGGCTGAGCGCGCTTGGCTGGGGCGACTCGGCCCCGGGAGTCAACTGTCGTCAGGCAGCAGGTACGCGCGGGGTTGGGCTAGTCAATTTGATGTCGGTCGGTCGGTGTGGTGCCACGGCAGCACCGGTAGGGAGCAGCTCGCCGGTGTCTTCGAACACCACGATGCCGTTACAGAGCAGGCTCCAGCCTTGTTCGGGGTGGCTAATAAGGGTACGAGCCGCCTCGTGGTCCGGGTCGCTTGCGGCCGGACACGGGGGCGTGTGCGGGCACATTGCGCGCCTCCTGATCAATTAGGGGGTTGATCATCACCATCTAATGTGCCAGGTACGTTAGCTGTGACGACATGGCACATTAGGATGGTTTTGCGGCATGGTCTTTGTAGATTTCCTAGTAGTCCGGTGCTGATATCGGGTTGCCACACGAACTACATACTGGTTACAACGCCAGAGGTGGCCGGTTGCGTCCCGTAACTGGGAAACGGGCTCAAACCGACGCCAGCAGGACGCGGAGGTATGCCGGTAAGCCGGTGCGTCTCCCTGAGCGTGAGGAGCCGTTCGGCTTCGGCGTTGAGCGCATGGACGGTTGGCGTCGCCATCGCCTTGCGCTTGAAAATCCTGTCGTCGTACCCGCGAGGCCCGATCTCGGCCTTCACCGCCGCGAACGCGGAACGCATCGCGTCAGTCAGCGCCGCGTCGAGCTTCTTCGCCAGCGCGTACCTCTCACCAAGCGGCCGTGCGGTCGCTTGCGCGTCCCGGTAGTCTCGCTCGGCGGTGGCGGCCGCGGCTAGAAGATCATTGAAATTGGCGGCAAGCGCCACATCGGATAGATATTGCGCCTGCGCGTCCGCGCTAACCTGCTTACGTCCCACGATCACGCCGGTCAGCTTAGCGGACGACGGCCACGGATTACGCAAGGCTGTGCTAGTAGAGACGCGCTGCTTACGCAAGGCTGTGCTAGTCGAGACGCTCTGCTACGCAAGGCTGGCCAGCCAAGCTTCGTGCAAGTCCGAGTATTCGCCTCCGCTGATGAGGAGTTCATCGGGCGACCCGTCCTCGACGATCCGGCCGTGGTCGAGCACGATCACCCGGTCGGCGATCCTGACTGTCGACAGCCGGTGCGCGATGATCACCGCTGTGCGGCCAGCCATGACGGTCTGCAGCGCCTGCTGAACGACCCGTTCGCTTGGCAAGTCGAGCAGCGACGTCGCCTCGTCAAGCAGCAGGACGCTCGGCGCCGCGATAAACGCCCGCGCGAACGAGATCAGCTGGCGCTGGCCGGCCGACAGCCGCCCGCCGCGCTTGCCGACTTGAGTGTCGTAGCCGTCGGGCAGGCCGGCGATGAACTCCCCAGCTCCGACGGCTTCGGCGGCTTGCGCGATCTGGGCTGGCGAAGCTCCCGGCTTGCCGAGCGCGATGTTCTCCGCGATCGTCTCGCTGAACAGGAAGTTCTCCTGCGTGATCATGACGATCTCGCGGCGGAGGTCGGTGTCGGCCAGATCGCGCAGGTCGACGCCGTCGAGCAGCACCCGACCCTCGCCGGGGTCGTAGAACCTGGCAAGCAGCCGGGCGATCGTCGTCTTCCCTGCTCCGGTAGCGCCGACCAGCGCGACTTTCTGACCGGACTCGATGGTCAGATCCAGGTCGGGCAGCACGATCGCGTCACGATAGGCGAATCGCACGCCGGCGATGTCTAGCCGCCTGCCTGAGCGAGCGGCGGGTAGCGAGACCGGCTTGGTCGGCTCGGGCACCGATGGCGTCTCGTCGAGCACCCCGGAGATCTTCTCGAGCGCGGCCGCAGCCGACTGGAGCGTGCTGTAGAACTGCGAGACGTCCTGCAGCGGCTCGAAGAACCGGCGCAGGTACAGCAGGAACGTGACCAGCACGCCGACCGGCATCGCGTGGTCGATGACCCGCACCCCGCCGTACAGCAGCACGACGCCGATCGCCAGGTTCCCGATCAGGGTCACGCCTGGGAAATACAGCGCGACGAGCTGCATCGACCGCCTCGACGCATCGCCGTAGCTCGCGTTCAGCTCGCCGAAGATCTCCTCGTTCCTCGGCTCCCTGCGGAACGTCTGGACGGCGCTGATCCCGTTGAACGTCTCAACGAAGTGGACGATGACCAGCGCGATGGCTTCCCGCGTGCGCCGGTAGGCGACGGCGGACTCGCGCCTGAACCAGGCGCTGAGCCAGGTCAGCGGCAAGAACCCGGCCATCACCGCGAGCGCGAGCTGCCAGTCGAGCAGCAGCATGCCGGTGCCCACGAAGATCATCGAGAACGCGGCGCCGACCAGCGAGTCAAGTCCTTCGTCGAACACCTCGGAGATCGAGTCCATGTCAGAGACCTGGCGCGAGATCACCCGGCCCGAGGTATAGCGCTCGTGGAAGGCCACCGACAGCCACTGGAAGTGCCCGAACAGCCGGGCCCGCAGCTCCCGAACAACTTCGCCGCCCATCTTGCCGATCGACGAGATGAACGTCGCGGTCGCTACGGCCTGGATCCCGACAGCGACGCAGAACTCGATGACCACGATGATGATCGGCACGGCATCCTTGGTGCGGAGCAGCGCCGGGATCTTGTCGACGGCGATCCCGACCAGCCAGGGACCAGCGAGCGCGGCCAGGTTCGAGGTCAGGATGACGATCGTGATCCAGGCCAGGGTTCTGCGATGCGGCCGGAGAAGATCTGACAGCAGTGCCCGGCTGCGCCGGCGCAGCATCAGCGACACGCCGCGGGGAAGTTCGTCGATTTCCTCGGCCGCTATGCCGCGCCATTGCTGCGTGGCGACCGGAGACGTCGCAGAAGTCACAGCCTGACGCTCCTTTCCGCCTGCGTGCTCATCAGGTACTGGTAATGCGCGTTCGTCGTAAGCAGTTCGTGGTGGCCGCCAGTCGCGATGATCTCGCCGTGGTCGAGCACGGCGACCCGGTCGGCGAGCGCCACCGTGGACGGCCGGTGCGCGACCACGAGCGCGGTCGCGTCGGCGAGCACGTGCCCGAGCGCCTCGGTGACCTTGGCCTCGGTGTGCACGTCGAGCGCGGATAGCGGGTCGTCAAGCAGCAGCAGCGCCGGCCTGGCCAGGATTGCCCGCGCCAGCGCGATCCGTTGCCGCTGGCCGCCTGACAGTGACATCCCCTGCTCGCCGATCCTGGTGTCCAGGCCCCACGGCAGGTCGGCGACGAAGTCGGCCTGAGCCGCGGCCAGCGCCGCCTCGACCTCCTCGTCGGGTGCGTCAGGCCGGCCAAGCGTGACGTTCTCGCGGACGCTGACCGAGAACAGCGTCGGGTCTTCGAACGCGCACGCCACCACCGTGCGCAGTTCCTTCAGCGGCATCTCGCGGATATCGGCGTGGTCGATGCGGATGGTGCCCGCCGTCGCGTCGGCCAGCCTGACGATCAGGTTGAGCAGCGTGGTCTTGCCCGAACCTGTCGCGCCGACTAGCGCGACGGTCTCTCCTGGGTTCAGTTCCAGGCATACGTCTCGCAGCACAGGCGCGGACGCGCCCGGATAGCTGAATTTCACGTGATCCAGGGTGAGCTTGGCTGACCTAGGAGATGCCGGCAGTTCCGACGTGAATTTTTCCGCGGAAAGAATTGCGGGCGCTGGCCCCGGATCAGTGATCGCCGGTGCGGTGTCGAGTATCTCGTAAACCCGTTGCGCGGCTGTGGCGGCCTCCTGACCGAGTGCCAGGATGTAGCCCATCGCCTCGATCGGCCAGATCAGCTGCACGACGAGTGCCACGAACGCGACGAGGCCGCCGGTGGTGAGGTTGCCCTGGCTCACGGCGAACGCGCCGAGCAGCAGGATCAGCGCGATCGCGAGGTTCGGCACTAGGTCGAGACTGGCCCAGAAGCGACCGCGCAGTTGCGCCTTGGCCACCTGAGTTGAATAGACAACGCCGGTCAGGCTCTTGTGCCTGCCCGCCGCTTCTTCCCGGCGGCCGAGCGACTTGAGCACGCGGATGCCGGCGGCGGCCTCTTCCACATAGGTGTTCAGGTCGTCCTGCTGGTCCTGCACTCGACGGGAGAGCACGGTGTAGCGCCGTTCGAACCGCAGGCACAGCGCGGTTACCGGGATCAGCAGGCCGCCGATCAAGAATCCGAGCAGCGGGTCGAGGCGGATCAGCAGCACCACGATGATCACGAACGTGACCACGCTCGTGATCATGAAGATGACGCCGAACCCGGCGAAGCGCCTGATCGCCGACAGGTCCGTCGTTCCCCTTGACAGCAGTTGCCCGGACTGCCAGTCATCGTGGAAGCCGGGTTCCAGCCGTTGCAGGTGCGCGTACACGTCGTCGCGCATGGACTGCTCGAGCGCGGCCACGGCCCTGGCCTGCACCCAGCGCCTGGCGATGTTGAACAGCACCTCCATGGTGCCGATCCCGGTCGCGGCTAGGCCGATGACAACGAGCAGTCCCAGGTCATGGCTTGACGACCGGGCCGTCTTCGCGATTGGGCCGTCGATCGCAGCCTTGGCCAGCAGCGGGATCACGATCTCCGCGCCT
>DATNEK010000269.1:0-14309 GCA_035553055.1 Streptosporangiaceae bacterium
CGCGATGGATGCCCGAATCCACACCCGATTTCCCTGATGAAGCCCCGGATCCATCGCACCCAACCACGCCAGGACGGGCACTGGGACGCGATGAAACCCCGGATCCATCGCACCCAACCACGCCAGGACAGGCGCCGGGACGCGATGAAACCCCGAATCCATCGCGCCGGACCGGGCGGGGCGGGGCCGCTGCGCGGTCAGAACCGGCCGAAGGGCAGCAGGGAAGTGACTGCGATTACCGCGAACAGGAACGTCAGGTACCCGATCGACAGGTGGAACAGTCGCATCGGAGCGGCCGCCACCCCGGACGCGATCCGGCCGCGCAGTCGGTGCGCCTCGACCAGGAACCAGGCGCCCAGGCCGACAGCGCCGGCGCCGTAGATCCAGCCCGCGTATGGCGTCAGCGCCAGCGTGGTCGCCACCATGATCCAGCTGTAGATCACGATCTTGCGCGCCACCACCGCCGGCGTCGCTACCACGGGCAGCATCGGCACGCTCGCGGCCGCATAGTCGTCCTTGAACTTCATCGCCAGCGCCCAGAAGTGCGGCGGCGTCCAGAAGAAGATCACGCCGAACAGCGCAAGAGCCGGCCAGGCGACCTTGCCGGTCACCGCTGCCCAGCCGACAAGGACGGGGAAGCAGCCCGCGGCGCCGCCGACCACTATGTTCGACGCGGTGCGGCGCTTAAGACCGAGCGTGTACACGAACACGTAGAACAGCAGCGCAGCGTCGGCCAGCGCGGCCGCGAGCCAGTTCGCCAGCAGGCCGAGCAGCAGCGTGGACGCGATTCCGAGCACGATTCCCGAGATCAGGGCCTCGGCTGGCCGGATGGCGGCGGCGCCGCCGTTCTTCGCCACAAGCGGACGACGGGACGTCCGGCGCATGAGGGCATCGATGTCCCGGTCGATGAAACAGTTGATGGTGTTCGCGCTGCCCGCCGCGAGCGCGCCGCCGACCAGCGTGACCGCGATCAGCCCGAGCGACGGCAACCCTCGCTTGGCCAGCAGCATGGTCGGCAGCGTCGTGACAAGCAAAAGCTCGATGATCCTCGGCTTGGTGAGCGCGACCAGCGACCTGGCGATCAGCCCGAGCGAACGTCGCTGTGCCCGCGACGAAACGCGCCCGGTCGCGGCGGCCTGCAGTGCCGCGGCATCAGGCAGCGCGTTCGTCGCCTGTGTCACTCGCCGTCCTCGCTCTCCCGTACCGCGCCAGCAGACCCAGCGACCCCGGGCTCATCCGCGCTCGCGGGCCCAGCCACCGCTGAACCACCCTCATGCAGGGTACTACCTCCCGTAGTACCGTCGTGCTCCGGACCAGCCAGACCACCCGGACCCGCCGGACCGGCCGAACCAGCCCGGTGCGGGCCGCGGAACCGCAGGTACAGCACCGCCGAGATGACGATGAACATCAGCATCGGAAACGCGAACGTTAGATTGTACCCATGTGGGGTGTTATCGGGTGAGATCGCCGCCGCGAGTAGCGTTCCCTGCACCGCCGCCTCCTGTTCAGTGCACCACGTAGAAGAGCAGCCAGAGCACGACCGCGGCCACCGCCATGAAGTTCCAGAACAGGGTGAACGCGCTCAGTGAGGCCTGGAACCGCTGGACAGCCGCTGCCTCCGTAAACGTCGGCGGCTGCTCGACGAACGAGATATCGGGGATCCGCCTGCTGCCCATGACCAGGGTCTCAAGCCAGATCATGGTGCCAAGCATGAGCAGCGCGAAGACTGGCGATGCGCCGACGAACACGCTCGCGAACCCGGCCTGGCCAGGCTGGAACGGCAGGTCAGTGAGCTGCCACACCTGCAGCCCGCACGCCGCGAGCCCGAGCCCGAGCGCGAGCACGGCGGCGCCGAACCAGGCCTGCTTCTTACCGGCCCTGATCTGGGTGAGCCCGAACGACTGCAGAAGGGCGCTGACCACGACCAGAGCCATGATGATCACACCCTGAACCTCATTGGGCGGGGTCAGGCTGGATGGGTACCAGAGGCCATGCGAGTTCAGCGACCTCAGGTAGAAGAAGGCGAAAACGAACGCGCCGAGTCCCGATGTCACGATCCCGATCATCAGCCTGGAGCCTGTCCACGCGGCGTTGAGCGCGGCCTCGTGGTAGAAGGCGTTCTCCTCCTGCTCGCGGCTCATGCCAGGACGGCTCAAGCCGCCGGCACCCGAGCTGGCAGAAGTCATCTCGGCCATGTCTGCTAAGCCTCCGCTCCGGCGGTCTGGGTGTCGGACAGGCTGGCGGTCAGCACCCCGACCGGCGGGTTCAGGTCAGCCACCGGCGGTGAATTCTTGACGCCGTACTCGTAAGGACCGGTCAGCACGACAGGCACGACGGCGAAGTTTTCAGCCGGCGGCGGCGACGCGGTCTGCCACTCGAGCCCGCGCGAGTTCCACGGGTTGCCGATCTCGCGTTCCCTCACCACCACGGTCGACCACACGAAGTTGATCACGAAGATCAGGATCGATGCGCCGAGGAAGAACGACGAGATCGACACCCAGTCGTTCAGCGTCGTCAGGTCGCGCTGGTACTCGAACACCCGGCGCGGCTGGCCGGCCAGGCCGATCGCGAACAACGGCAGGAACGTGGAGTTGAACGCAACGAACATCAGCCAGAAGTGGGCGTAGCCAAGCCGGGCGTTCAGCTTGATGCCCATCATCTTCGGCAGCCAGTAGTAGCAGCCGCCCATGAAAGCGAAGATCAAACCGCCCATGATCGTGTAGTGGAAGTGGGCCATCACGAAGAAACTGCCGTGCTCTGTGGTGTCCGCCGGCACGTCTGACAGGAAGACGCCGGAGATACCGCCGATAAGAAAATTAAAGAAGAAAGCAAGGCAGAACAGCATCGGGACGGTGAACCTGATCTTCGCTTTCCACAGCGTTCCCATGCCGACCAGGAAGATGAATCCGGTCGGGATCGAGATCAGCTCGGTGGTGAGCATGAACAGCGGCCGCATGTCCGGGTCGATGCCGCTGTCGAACAGATGGTGTTGCCAGACGAAGAAGCTGAGCAGCGTCACGCCGATCATGCCGGCCGCCGCGATCTTGTAGCCGAACAGCGGCTTGCGCGTGAACACCGGCAGCAGCTCGCAGACGATGGCGAATCCGGGCAGCGCGAGTATGTACACCTCGGGATGGCCGAAGAACCAGAACAGGTCCTGGTACAAGTAGCTGCTGCCGCCGAGTTGGTCGGCGAAGAAGGCCGTCTGCACGGTCCTGTCGGTCAGGATCATGTACATCCCGCCCACCAGGATGGGCGCGGCCAGCGCCATCATGACCGCGGTGCCGAGTATGCCCCAGACGAACATCGGCAGCCTGCCCCAGCGCATGCCAGGTGCCCGGTAGCAGATCACCGTGATCAAGATGTTGAACGCGGCCAGGATCATCGACAGGCCCATCAGCCCGAACGCGAACGCGTACGCGTCGCCGCCCGAGGTGTCCTGTACCGACAGCGTCGGGTAACCCGTCCAGCCAAAGTGGAACCCGCCGAGCAGGATCGCGGACAGCAAGACTCCGAACGCCGCCGGGGTCAGCCAGAACGACAGCGCCTCGAGCCTCGGGTAGGCGACCCGCTTGGCGCCGATCATCAGCGGGATCAGGTAGTTGCCGAACGGGCCGAGTATTACCGAGGTCATCAGCATCATCATCATCGTGCCGTGTTCGCCGACGATCTCGATGTAGGCGCTGGAGCTGAAGATGTGGTGCACGGGCGAAAGCAGTTCGGCCCTGATGCCCATGGCCAGCAGGCCGGCCGTGCAGAAATAGATGATCATGCCGACGAGGTACTGCAAGCCGACGACCTTGTGGTCGTGGGTGAGCCTGAAATACCTGGCCATCCCCGTGTCGCCGCCGTTGCGTAGCTGGTAGTCGCGCAGCGGCCTGCCGAGCATCGCCAGCACCAGGTCGTTGAAGAAGCCCAGGCCGATCAGCCAGCCGACAACCATGAACGTGTAGCCGAGCACGATCGCGAAGTCGTTCGCGTCCGCCGTGGGTATCTGCTGGTACTGGGCTGGCGAGCCGACGCCAGGCGACGCCCAGTAGTTGCCGAGCCAGTGCCCGAAGGCATAACCGATTACCGCGCCGATCAACCCGGTGTGGATCGCCGGGCGCGTCCACCAGGCACGCACAGCAGGCTCGCCCGCGGGTACGCCGCCGCCGGGCTGCGTGCTTGTTCCCGGCTCTGTCTCGATGGCCATCAGCTCACCTCTCACGGCTGGCTTGGGTCATTGGGCGGGTAGTAGCCGCCGCCCGCGCCGAACAAGCCGAGCGCCTTGACCACCTTGCCGAGTTTGAACAGCGGGATCTCGGTTGGGTCATAGGTGGTGGCGTACGGCGGAAGCAGCTTGGTCACGCTGGCGAAGTGGGCGTTGCTCGCACCTGCCCAGGACTGGAAGTTCGCGAGCGTCATCACCTGGCCGTAGTCGAACATCGCTCCGTGCCATAGCCCGCACAGCTCGGCGCAGCGGACCGTGATGCGGCCAAGCTGGGTTGGCTTGGTGTAGGCGACGTTGTCCACGCCCGGGTTGGCGTCGGCCTTCACGCCGAGCTGGTAGGCCCAGAAGCTGTGGATGACGTCGATCGAGGTCACGTCGAACTGCACCCACTGGTTCCGCGGGAGCGCCAGGTAGGTGGTCTCGAACCCGCCGAACTGCGGGTAGCGGTAAGTGAACCGCCACTGCTGGCCTATGACCTGGACGACCACCGGCTTGCCAGGTGACCACGGCGCCATCTGCTGCGCCGCCGTCAGCTCGGCGCCCGGCGGGTTGTAGATCGGCGAAGGCCCCTCGCCGGCGCCGGCACCGTAAGAGTGGTACAGCTCGTAGGTACCGAAACCGAAAAGGCAGAGCACGATCGCCGAGGTCACCGTGATCCAGGCGGTCTGAATCCTGGCATTGCCGCCGATCGGCGGGCCGTCATCGTCATCGCCTTCGCGCCCGCGCCACACGACCAGCGAGTACGCGAAGTACAAGAGCACGAAGATCATGACCGGCGCTGCCATCACGGCCATCACCTTGATGTCGAACCGCTGTCCGTCCGCCTGCGAGGCGAGGCCGCCTGGAGGCAGGTGCGGGCCGAGCACGAACCAGATCAGCAGGTCAGCGGCCAGAGCCAGGACCAGCCAAGTAAAGCCAAGCCTGATGGCGTGGTTCGGCTCGCGCTGCGCGGATGGCGCGGCCATCAGGACACCACCTCCATCTCGCCGGTCATGAAGCCGATCGTCTGCATGGGACCGCCGAAGCCGTCCAGGTAACCGAGGCCGCAAGGGACCCGGCACTGCCAGAAATAGTCGCCGGGCGCGCTCGGGGTCTTGAAGCTGAACGTGACGGTCGTGTGCGGGCCAGACGTGCACGGCGAGGTGCCGCACAGGCTGTTGTTCTCTTTCAAGGTCGTCGGCGAGGCCACCGGCACATTGAGGCCGATGCTGGGAATGGAGAACGTGTGGGCGACCGAGCAGCTGCCCCACGAGTTCAGCGTGGCGACTGGCGTCCCGTTGACGTTCTCGACATCCCCCGCCGTTCCCGTGACCTTGCCCCAGAACGGGTTGCGCAGCGGCGTACAGCCGTCGTAGCCGAGTATGGTCACGTCGATCGTGGTGCCGGCCGGGACCTTGAACAAGGTGGTGTGCACCCATTGATGACTCTTGGGGTCCTTGATGAAGTAGGACACCCAGTCCGGGTGGCTGGTCACCGTATTCTGCGCGTCTTCCTGCAGCATGATGCTGACCGTCTGGCCTGAGTCAGGCGTTACCCCAGCCGAGTAGTCCACCGTCGGCGGCCCGGCCAGCAAGTAATGGATGACAACGAAGATCACGCCACCGACCACGGCGAGGAACCCAGCGAGCAGGGTTCCTACGCGGACCGGCAGGGACATCAGTCACCACCTCGCTTCTTCACGGCGCGTATGTGCAAACGACTGCACCGATAGTGCGACCGCGCTCAAAGCAGCCGCAATAGCATGCGGTTGGGATGACGAAACTGTCATGACCTGGCGCAGAACTTATGTGTGCGCCTGCGCCTACAATCAACGCGATGATTGCGGCACGCGATGATCCCAGGTCAGCGGGGATTCTCGTCATCGATGACGAGCCGAACATCAGCGCGTTCGTGGCCAGGGCGCTTGAGCAAGCCGGGTACCAGGTCGAGGTCGCCGCGAGCGCGCCTGACGGCATTGAGCGAGCCTGCGCTGGCGGCTGCGATCTAGTGATACTTGACCTGATCATGCCTGACCTGGACGGCCGTACCGTGCTCAGCTCGATACTCAAGGTCAGGCCCAGCCAGGCGGTGCTCATTTTGTCCTGCAGTTCCGATGTCAACACCAAGGTGGAGTGCCTGGACCTCGGGGCCAGGGATTACCTGACCAAGCCGTTCTCGCTGGCCGAACTGATCGCGCGGGTGCGAGCCGGGCTCCGCGAGAACGCGATGCGCAGCGAGACGATGCGGGTGGGCGATCTGACGCTGGACGCCGGCCGGCTCGTCGCCGACAGCGGGGCCGGTCCTGTCCCACTGACCAGGCTGGAGTTCCTCTGCCTGCGCGCGCTTATGGAGCATGCTGGAAGCCCGGTGACCAAGAGCGAACTGCTGGCCTCGGTGTGGGGGATCGACTTCGACCCTGGTTCGAACCTGGTGGACGTCTGTATCAAGCGGCTTCGAGCCAAGCTAGGGTTCACGCTGATAGAGACGGTGCGCGGTGAGGGCTACCGGCTAGGGTCTTCGAGGTGACGCCTCCAGCGACTACCGATCCCCCGTTCGTCCCGCTCCGCGCGAGCTGGCCGACCAGGCGATCGCCGCGCTTGGCGTTCGCCATCGCCGCCGTCCTCGCGCTGATCGCGGTGGCGGTCGGTGCGAGCCATCGTCCGACCAACGGCGAGCGAGCCACCGACTTGAGGAGCCTGCTGACCACGCTGAACACCGATGTCGAGTCCTGCTCGGGCGGCGTTGGCGACGCGCTCGCGGTCATGAACGCCATACAGAACGGCACCAGCCACGACGTCACGACAGCGATCAACCTGGCCACCGGGAGCGCGGCTAACTGCTCGCCTGCCAACAACGAGCAACTCGACGACCTCACCGGGGTGCAAGTGCCCGAGTCGCTCGACAGTTACCACCTCCAGGCCGCGGTCACCGACCTGATCGACTGGGCGGCGCCCGACGCCGCCAGGGTCCAGTCCGACGTCGCGGCCGTGCTCACCGACCGGGACAAGCCGGGCGAGAGCGCCGCGATCGCGCGGCTTGGCAAGGACCTGCGCAAGCTCCGCGCTCAGCGAGCCATCGTCGACGCGGCGTTCGCACCCGCGATCAAGGCGCTGTCGCCGCGCTCGGCGCCGCCGAGGCTGTGGGTAACCGCTCGCCCGTCGAACAGTTACTGAGGCCGGACCGCCCATGCACCCCATTGCCAGCCTCGCGAGCACAAGCCCGATGCCGGGCATGCGCAGCGGCCTGAACGTGTCCAACTCGATCCTGGTAACTGCCTTCCGCTCAGCGCTGATACGCCAGGGGCTGGTCGCGCTGCTGATCTTGGTCTCGCTCGCGATCATCTGGGCCAGCGCGCGGGAATGGCTGCCTGGCTTCGCGAGGCGTGGTGCCGGCCTGGGGGGACGACCCCCCGAGCCGGTCGGCCGCGCGGTGGCGCGGATCGGATTCGGGTTGCTCTGGGTCTTCGACGGCATCCTGCAGGCGCAGCCCGCGATGGCGGCCGGGCTGCCGGGCCAGGTCATCGCGCCAGCCGCGGACGGATCGCCTGGCTGGGTCAGGCACCTGGTCAACTGGGCAGGCACCGCGTGGTCGTACCATCCCGTGCAAGCCGGCGCCGCCGCAGTCTGGATCCAGGTAGGAATCGGAGTCTGGCTGCTCGCGGCGGCCCGCGGACCCGCCTCGAGGCTAGCCGGGGTGACAAGCGTCGGCTGGGGCCTAGTCGTCTGGGTGTTCGGCGAGGCCTTCGGCGGTATCTTCAGCCCTGGCCAGAGCCTGCTGTTCGGAGCGCCAGGCGCGGCGCTCATTTACTGCGCGGCCGGCTGCCTGGTCGCGCTGCCCGACCGGGCGTGGGAGTCGGACGCGCTCGGCCGACGACTGCTCGTTGGCCTCGGAACCTTCTTCCTTGGCATGGCGGTGCTGCAAGCCTGGCCTGGCCGTGGCTTCTGGCAGGGAACGATAGGGCACGAACCAGGCTCGCTGCGCCAGATGCTGGTGTCGATGTCAGCTACTCCGCAGCCGGTTCCGCTTGCCCGTCTCGTCGATGACTTCGGCTCCCTCGTAGCCAGTCACGGCTTCGGCATTAACGCATTCGCCGTGGCTATTGTCGGCATCCTCGGCGTCGGTGTGCTCGCCGGGACTCTCGCGGGCTCGCGCCGGTTCCTGCTCGCCGTCGTCATCGCGACAGCCGCGTTCTGCCTGGCCGACTGGGCCCTGGTGCAAGATCTCGGCTTTCTCGGCGGGCTCGGCACCGACCCGAACAGCATGATTCCGCTGCTGCTCCTCACCGTGGCCGGCTACCTGGGCGTAAGCCGGGTCGCCGCCGCCGATCGGGCGGTCGATGAGCAACCGCCCGCTGACGTGCGGTGGCGCGACCGGATCAAGCCGCGGCGGCTGGCCGGACAGCTTGCCGCGATGCGGGCGACCGGGATCCTGGCGGCCTGGGCGGTGCTCGTGGTGCTCATAGGCGCGGCTCCCATGGCGCTCGCGCAGGTCAACAGGAACGCCGATCCGATCATCGCGCAAGCTATCGACGGGTCGACGGCGCCGCTCGACATCCCGGCCGCCTCGTTCAATCTCAGCAACGTCAGCGGCCAGCCGGTGTCGCTGGCAAGCCTGCGAGGGAAGGTGCTGCTGCTGACCTTCCTCGACCCGGTCTGCACGACCGATTGCCCGCTGCTCGCGCAGGAACTGCGCGATGCCGATCGGCTGCTCGGCACCAAGGCTCGCGATGTCGAACTTGTGGCGATCGCCGCGAACCCGCTCTACTACAGCGCGCCGTACCTGCGGGCATTCGACCAGCAGGAAGGTCTGAGCCGGCTGCGCAACTGGACTTACCTGACCGGCTCGCTGAGCGAACTGCGGCAGGTATGGACCAACTACGGCGTCATCGTCGAAAAATTGCCCGGCGGGCAGATGGTCGCGCACAACGACTTGGTGTTCGTGATTGACGCCTCAGGCCGAGTCAGGTTCGAGTTCAATGCCGATCCGGGTCCTGGCACGGCCTCTTCGCTGTCCTCGTTCGCCGTCGAGTTCGCCCGGGCCGCCGAGCGCACGATGTCCGTGGTCCGCTGACCGGGTTAGATGAGCGATGCACTATCTGACGGAGAATTGGTCGTTCGATCCTTTTCTGATAATCGCGTTGATTTTGGCTGGATGGCATGAGGTCGGTCTGGCCAGACTGGCCAGGAAATCGCGCCCTGAGCGGACAAGGGAACGCCGGCTGAGGTCGCTGTGGTTTTACGCCGGACTGGTCGTGTTGCTGATCGCGGTTGAGTCACCGCTCGATTACTGGTCGGACAGCTATTTCTTCGTGCACATGATTCAGCATCTGCTGCTCATGTTCGCGGCGCCGGTACTCATCGTGGCCGGAGCGCCGTGGCAGCCGCTGCTCGACGGGCTGCCGGGCCGGCTCGGCAAGGACGCGACCAGGGAAGTTCTCACGGCCGGCTGGTCACGGCCGATCCGCTGGGTCGGCGGATTCCTGCTCAGGCCGCAGGTCGCTGTCGCCCTGTTCAACGCCACGATGGTGCTGTGGCATCTGCCTGCTCCTTATGATCTGGCCGAGCGCAACCAGATTGTGCACATCTGGCTCATGCACGCCAGCTTCTTCATTGCGGGCGTGCTCTTCTGGCTGCAGTTCGTGCCGTCGGCGCCGTTCCGCATCAAGTTCTCCCGGCCAGCTCAGATGGTCGCGCTGCTGGCGACCAATGTGCAGATGTGGCTTCTGGCGATGTCGATGAGCATTCTCGCGTCGTCCTCGTGGTATTCGGTCTACGCGCATGTCCCCGGCGTCACCCTGTCCCCATTCGCCGACCAGCAGATCGGGGCCGGGATCTTGTGGATATGCGGTGACTTCTGGGCGATTCCCGCGATGCTCTACGTCGTGCGGCGACTTATGAGCGAAGACGGCAACCTAAGCTCGGCCGTCGACCGGATCCTTGGTCGCGGCCGTTCCCGCGGCTATCAGTGGGCGGGCCGGCAGTAACTTTCACCGTGCGGCTGGCGCTAACCATCCAAGGCGGCGTGCGCCCAGCCACTATCAGGTAACCGGTTATGCCGCACATGTTCGCGTGTCGTTCCACGTTGTCGGGCTTTCCTTTGGGCATCATGTGACCAGGCCCCTCCAGGTATGAGCTGGAGGGGCCTGGTCCATGTCTGCTTGACCGCTCAGCTCGACCAGGTCACCGGCAGTCCATGCGGCGGCGCGGTGCCGAGCCGCCGGGTCACCCGGCCAGGCCAGGTGACCAATTCGATCGGCGTGTCCGTTGTTCCCCTGATGAGTTCAAGGCTGACGTGGGCGAACCGCGCCGAGTTGGTCGCTTGCGCGCCAAGCGCCTCGATCCCCGCGTCGACCGCTTCCTTTTGCTCCCGGCTCAGATAATGCCGCATGATCGAGTGCCAGAGCACGGTCCAGGTCCCTGGCTCGAGCGTGGTGCGTGAGATGGTCTCGCTCGCCGACTCGGTTCTCATCTCGGCGCCGATCTCGGCCGCTAGCTGGCAGGCGCCGCGCAGCCTGGCCAGCCGCTCAAGCTGGTCAGGCCAGACGTAGGCGAGCAGCTTGCGGCGACCTGACTCGCTCACCGGATCCACCGGCGCGAGGTCGCCGCCGACCCGCGACACGACCTGTATGCCCGCCGCGGCCGGCGCCTGGCCAAGCCACCCGTCGATCATCCGCACTGGTGAGGACGGCTCGCCATAGGCGGTGCCGCCGCCAGTGATCCTGAATTTGTCCGCCCGTAGGTTGAGACCCGCGCTGGCGCCGATCTCGACCAGCCGGATCGGGTAGCTAGCTTGCGAGACCAGGTGGCAGAGCGCCCCGACGAGGGCCGCGCCCCGGCCGACCTCGTTGGTCTGGGGCGGGTGGTCGAGCCAGGTCCGCACCTCATCCGCGTGCTCGATGAGCACCTGACGCAGGGCTTGCCACGCGAGGGCGGCGCCAGGCCCCGGGTCCGCATGGCCTCCAGCCGACGGGTAGAAGCTGGCTAGCTCGGGCGCACGGCCGGCCAGCACAAGCGCGTGCACGCCGCCAAGCATGCGCAGCGAGAGCGCACCAGGACCAGGTGCGTCCAGATGACCCTCGAGCACGCCGGCCACGGGGCCGCCATCGCGCAGGTCGCGAGCCGCGTGGTTGAGCAGGCCAGCGTAGAGCGGGCTGCCGAACGCCTCGCAGGCCACAGCCTGGAGCTCAAACCAATGCGCCGTTCCCTCGACTGGCGTCTGCGCGACTGCCCGATCCACGTGCGTGCCTCCCGTCCCCGCTGACCAGCCTGGTTCTATCATCTCGCCCCATACAGGGTCTACGCTGCCCTAGTGCACGCGCCCCCGCAAACCAGCCGAATCCACCTCCTGCACGAACGGGTCGACGCGCTCAGGCACCAGCCGATCGCCGCGACGGAAAAGGGGTTCGGGACGATCGCGCAAATGCAGAACCGTGCCGGAGGCGCGCAAATGCAGAACCGTGCCGGAGGCGCGCAAAGGCACGTCAGTGCCGCTTCGCTGGCCGCCGAACGCCCGCCAGCGCTTGGTGGCGACTTCACCATGCCGCTGCTCGTGTTGCGCGATACGGCGCTCGCGCACAACACCGGTGCCATGGCGCGATGGTGCGCGTCAACCGGGGTGCTGCTCGCGCCGCACGGCAAGACCACGATGGCGCCTGCGCTGTTCGAGCGCCAGCTAGCCGCGGGCGCGTGGGGCATGACGGCGGCGACGATCAGTCAGGTGCAGGTGTACCGGTCATTTGGCATCGACCGGATCCTGATCGCCAACGAGCTGACCGACCGCGCCGGGATCGCCTGGCTTGCCGCCGAGCTGACGGCCGACCTGGGCTGGGAATGCTTCGCCTACGTCGACAGCCTGGCTGGCGTCAGGCTGCTCGACGACGCGCTGACCGCTGCCGGGGCCAGCCGACCGCTGTCAGTGCTCGTCGAACTTGGCTTCCCAGGCGGCCGCACCGGCTGCCGGAGCGTCGACGAGGCGATCGATGTGGCGAAGGCGGCGTCGCAGGCCCGCGCGCTTGCCCTGGCCGGGGTGTCCGGCTACGAAGGCGGGATCGGCCATGGCGGGGAGCCGGAGGCGCTGGATGCCGTGGCTGGCTTTTGCGGGCGGTTGCGCGAGCTTGGGGAATTGGTGGCGGCGAGCGTTCCCGGGCTTATTGTCTCAGCCGGGGGCAGCGCGTATTTCGACGTCGTGGCCAGGGAACTCACTGCCGGCAGCCGCGCGCCGGGCGCCGTGAGCCCGGTGGTCGTGCTGCGCAGCGGCTGTTACCTGACCCATGACCATGGTGAATATGCCGCGATCGGGCCGGCCTCGCGCCGGCTAGGCCCTGATCTGGTCCCCGCGATCGAGCTGTGGGCGCCTGTGCTGTCCTGCCCGGAGCCGGGGCTGGCGCTCGCTTGTGCCGGGCGTCGGGACGTCTCTTTCGACCAGGGCATGCCGGTGCCACTGCGGCTACGGCGGCACGACGGGACGATCGAGCCAGCATCCGGGCTTGTCACGACGAGGCTCGATGACCAGCATGCCTATATCAGCGTCCCGCCGGATGTCACGCTCACCCCTGGTGACCTGCTCTGCTTCGGCATCTCCCACCCGTGCACCACGCTCGACAAGTGGCGGGTCATCCCGGTAGTCGACGACGATTACCACGTCATCGACGCGGTGCATACGTTCTTCTGAGGGCGGGTCTGTGACTGAGCGCTTTGAGGCCATTGAGCCGTACGACTGGGGAATGCTCGATGTCGGTGATGGCCAGCGGGTGTACTGGGAAGCCAGCGGCAACCCGGAGGGGAAGCCGGCAGTGGCGCTGCATGGCGGTCCCGGCGGCGGCAGTACACCGGGCCGACGCCGGTCGTTCGATCCTGATGCTTACCGGTTCATCCAGTTCGATCAGCGCGGCTGCGGTCGCAGCACACCCTCGGTCGCTGACCTGAGTACCAGCCTGGACGCCAATACCACCGAGCATCTGATCGGTGACATCGAGAAGCTGCGTGAGCACCTGGGCATCGGACGGTGGCTCGTCTGGGGCGCATCGTGGGGCGTGACGCTGGCGCTGGCTTACGCTGAGCGTTATCCCGAGCGGGTGACGGAGATGGTGCTGCTGTCTTGCACGATGACCCGGCCAAGCGAGGTGCACTGGCTCTACCACGAGGCCGGGCGGTTCTTCCCTGAGCAGTGGCAGCGATACCGGGAAGGCGGCGGCAACGCCGATGATCTTGTCGCCGCCTACGACAAGCTGCTCAACGCCGATCCCGATCCCGAGGTCCGGGCCCGCGCGGCGCGGAACTGGTGCGACTGGGAGGACGCGGTCAACTCCCTGGAAGAAGGCTGGACGCCAAGCGAGAGATACGCCGATCCCCGGTTCCGGATGACCTTCGCACGGCTATGCGCGCACTACTTCTCTCACGCTGCCTGGCTGGAAGACGGGCAGTTGCTGCGCGATGCCCACCGGCTGGCCGGCATCCCCGGCGTGATGATCCATGGCCGCTTCGACATCCAAGGTCCGCCGGACGTGCCCTGGCTGCTTCACCAGGCATGGCCGGGCTCAGAATTGCATCTGGTCAGGACTGGGCACCAGGGCGGCGATGAGATGACCGCGCACATGATGACAGCCCTGACCCGCTTTGCGCTGACCTAGTGCTTCGGCGACGCTAACAGGGATTGGCGCCGGCGTGCGGTGCGGAGTGCTGGCGGCGTGCCCCTGGCGGACTGCCGCAGCTGCGATGGATTCCCGGTTTCATCCCGCCAGCCCGGTCTGGTGCCGCGATGGATACCCGAGTGCACACCCGGTTTCCCTGATGAAACCCCGGATCCATCGCAGAGGGCGCGCGGACAGACGCGATGAAACCCCGGATCCATCGCATCGAACCGCCGTGGGGGATCACCTCTCCAGGGCACGGTTACCGACAAGAATCCCAACAGCTAGCTCGCGGACTTGGAGCGGTGGCGGACCTCACCCGGTTGTCGGTGACAAGTTCCGGCATAAAGGCGTTGCGCCAGGACCGGATGGGGTGGCCGCGGGATCGTGGGCCTAGTTACGCGGCTGGATGGTTGGGTCGGCGCGGAGGATTCGGAGCAGGGGCGTGAGGCGACAATGGACGGCCGCACCGCACTTGCCGCTAGAACC
>DATNEK010000270.1:0-3873 GCA_035553055.1 Streptosporangiaceae bacterium
CGGGCGGGCGGGCCGGGCCGGGTTCGACGACACCGGCACGGTCGTGGTACAGGCCCCTGAGCACGTGATCGCGAACGAGAAGGCGCTCGCCAAGATCGGCGACGATCCTAAGAAGCGGCGCAAGTTCGTGCGCAAGAAGCCGCCGCCCGGCATGGTCTCTTGGGGCCAGCCGACCTTCGACCGGCTGGTCGCCGCCGATCCAGAACCGCTGAAGTCGAGTTTCGCCGTCACGCACGCGATGCTGCTGAACGTGATCAGCCGGCCAGGCGACGCCTTCACCTCGATGCGTCACCTGCTGACCGACAACCACGAGGACCGCCAGGCCCGGCGCCGCCACATCCACCGCGCGATCCAGATCTACCGCGCTCTGCTAGCAGGCGGGGTGGTCGAACGCCTCGCCGAGCCCGACGAGGCAGGCAGGATGGTCAGGCTGACGGTTGATCTTCAAGAAGATTTCGCCTTGAACCAGGCGCTCTCGCCGCTCGCACTCGCCACCATCGAGTTGCTCGACGTGACATCGCCGGATTACCCGCTCGACGTGCTGTCGGTCATCGAAGCGACGCTCGACAATCCGCGGCCGGTACTGGCCGCGCAATTGTTCAAGGCGCGGGGTGAGGCGGTCGCGGAGATGAAGGCCGAGGGCATCGACTACGAGACCAGGCTCGACCTACTCGAATCGGTGTCGTACGCGCAGCCGCTGGCCGAACTGCTCGAAGGCGCCTACGCCATGTACGGGAGCGGTCACCCGTGGGTGCTCGACTACGAATTGCACCCCAAGTCGGTGGCCAGGGACATGTACGAACGCGCGATGACGTTCACCGAGTACATCGCCTGGTGCGGGCTGGCGAGGTCGGAGGGGCTGCTGCTTCTTGCGCACGAACTTGCGCCGCTTCTTCGGGTCGTCGCCGATTTTGGCGAGCGCCTTCTCGTTCGCGATCACGTGCTCAGGGGCCTGCACCACGACTGTCCCAGCGTCGTCGAATCCGGCCCGGCCGGCCCGGCCGGCGATCTGGTGGAACTCGCGCGCCTGCAGCAGTCTGGTCACGCTGCCGTCGTACTTGCTCAGTGACGTGAACAGCACGGTCCTGATCGGCACGTTGATCCCGACGCCGAGCGTATCGGTGCCGCAGATCACCTTGAGCAGTCCGGCTTGCGCCAGCGTCTCGACCAGCCGACGATACCTGGGCAACATGCCGGCGTGGTGCACTCCGATCCCGTGCCTGACCAGCCGGGACAGCGTCTTGCCGAACCCGGCGGTGAACCTGAACCTGCCGATCATCTCGGCGATGGCGTCCTTCTCGGCGCGGCTGCAGACGTTGATGCTCGTCAGCGCCTGCGCCTGGTCGATGGCAGCCGCCTGGGTGAAGTGCACGATGTAGATCGGCGCCTGCTTGGTCGCGAGCAGTTCTTCTATGGTCTCGTGCAGCGGCTCGACGACGTATCGAAAGAGCAGTGGTACCGGACGCTCAGCGGACCTTACGACCGCAGTGGTGCGCCCGGTGCGCCTGGTCAGGTCTTCGACAAACCGGGCGACATCACCGAGTGTGGCCGACATCAGCAGGAACTGCGCCTTCGGCAGCTCGATCAGCGGCACCTGCCAGGCCCAGCCCCGGTCAGGATCGGCGTAGTAGTGGAACTCATCCATGATCACCAGGCCGACGTCGGCGGCCGAACCGTCACGCAACGCGATGTTGGCGAGCACCTCGGCGGTGCAGCAGATGATCGGTGCCTCGGCGTTGACGCTGCCGTCGCCTGTCATCATCCCGACGTTGGCCGGGCCGAAAATGTCGCAGAGAGCGAAAAACTTTTCAGATACCAGTGCCTTGATCGGCGCGGTGTAGAAGCTGCGCTCGTCGGCAGCGAGCGCGGCGAAGTGGGCGGCGGTCGCGACCAGGCTCTTGCCTGACCCCGTCGGTGTCGACAAGATCACGTTAGCGCCAGAGACGAGTTCGATGAGCGCGTCGTCCTGGTGCGGGTACAGCGTTAGCCCCTGCTCGTCGGCCCACTGGGAGAACGCGGCGTAGAGCGCGTCGGGGTCCGGGGACTCGGGCAACTGATCGGTAAGCGTCATGACGTATCCATGGTGCCAGTTCCCGCGCCATGACCTGAGCGCGATTCGGTGCGCGCTAGCGCCTGATCAACATGGAGTCCGGAGGTACGAGGTCGACGCCGTCCGGGTCGTCGAGGTAACCGGGTGCCCGCCCGGGAACTCCGGTATGGCCGTACTGCCAGACGACCTTGTGGGTGCGCGGGTTGATGACGATCACGCGACGCGGTACGGTGCGGGCGCGGGTCGCCGTGCCCGTTGCCGCGGTTCCCTTCATGGCCCGCAGAGCCGGTACAGGCGGCCGCTATCAACGCGGCGGACAGCCAGATCGCCGTTTTCCCCAGTGTCACCAATGCCATCCTGCCGCGGACGATTCAATCGAAACATCGCGGCAGGAAGCTGGCGAGCCTGCGGCGGGCGTGGGTGGCGTAACCGAGACGGGTAATGGAAGGCCATCGCGGTCAGCCAGACGATCGCCTTGAGTTCCCTGGCCTTGGCGAACGCGACAAGCGCTTGGTGCCCGCGCAGCACGGTGATCGCGTCCGCGCCCTGAGCCGCTGCAACCCGGCTTAAGCGCGGGTCGGAGTTGCTAGGTTTGACCCATGTGCCGGAGCATCAAAACCTTGCGCGAACCGTTCACAGAAAAAGTCACGGACGCCGACGTCAGGGCAGCCGCGCTGCAGTACGTCCGTAAGATCAGCGGATTCCGGGCGCCGGCGGCCCACAACGCCGAGGCGTTCAACGCGGCCGTCGATACCATCGCCCGAGCCACGGGCGACCTGCTCGACAAGCTGGAGATCCGGGGTGCGCCGTCGAGAGCGGCGTCCTAGATCTCGCTGATGATCCGCTGCCGTTACGCGTCGTACTCGCCGGTCACCTTGGCCTTGAGCGTGTGCCACTTCTCGATCGCGGCAGCACGCACCCCGGGCTCATCGGACGTCATCGCGTGCGCGAGTTCAGAGATCTCGCCGCGGTCGATCTGCACCTCACGACCGTCCGGCCCGGTCATCACCACGGAGGTCGCGGCGGGTTCTTGGCGCAGCAACGTGAGAACACCAGGGAGCGAGTGCGTCGGCGTCCCGACCACCCCAGCGCCGCTTGCGACACTGAATGTGATGAAGTTCTGGTCGCCAGCTAGCTGGCGGAACGAGCCGAAGGCTGGCTTGTCGTAGTCGGCAAAACGCGGCGTGGTCGAGTGATCGTCGAACGAAGCCGAGGCCTCCGCGATCTGGTCGGCCATGTCCATGGTGGCGATGATGGCGGCTTCGCCGGGCGCGCTCGGGTCGAACCTGATCTCGTTGGAGTCCGAGATCTGGACCTTGACCCTGGTGCCGACGTCATACGGCGGGACCGCCTTGTGCTTGACGACCCGCCTGATCAGCGGGCCGTCGAACTTTCTGACCTCGATCGTGTACTTCTGATCGTGGTGGCCGAACGCGTTCTCGACATCCACGATCGTGCCCTCGGCTGGCCACCAGGGGGACTTGCTCATGTCAGGCGGTCCTGGTTTCACTCGTGGCTTGGAGTTCAAGCTCGGTAATAGACGTTTCGCGCATCTTAAATTTCTGCACTTTGCCGGTCACGGTCATCGGGAACTCGGTCGAGAACTTGATGTAACGCGGTACCTTGAAGTGCGCGATCTTGCCCTGACAGTACTGCCTGACCTGGTCGTCGGTCAGCTCGGCACCGGGGCGCAGCTTGATCCAGGCACACAACTCCTCGCCGTATTTCGCGTCGGGTACGCCGATTACCTGCACGTCTTCGATCGCTGGATGGGCGTAGAGGAACTCTTCGACCTCGCGCGGGTACACGTTCTCGCCACCTCT
>DATNEK010000271.1:0-41431 GCA_035553055.1 Streptosporangiaceae bacterium
GCTCCTCGGCTACGCCACCGCCGCCGGCATCCCCCTCACCATCCCGGAAACCAGGCATCCCATGCCAGAACGCGTCGGAACCCCCAGAAAACGGCCAGGCCCGACACACCCGAAACCGCCAACTAAATAATCGACGCGGCCATAGAGCGGCAAACTCTACGTCGACGGAAAACTCTACGTCACAACGTTAGGTTCTGCCGCAATTGCCGCGCCGGCCGCCGTTGATCTTGCCGGACGTCGCCGCTTGACATGAGGACCCGGCCGCCTAGCTGCGTCAAGTCTCCCAAAGCGGGGTAATCCGCCAGTCTGCCGCGCCGCCCGGTCGTCGGCAGGCCACCAGATATCGTGACCACGGAAAGAGTCATCTACCGGCTTGCGACCACCCCCTGAACCCGCGGGGCGGATCCGGCAATCCATCGCGGCACCCGACCGGTCTGGCGCGATGAGACTGGTAAGCCATCGCACCCGTCGACGCGGGCCTTGATCACCGGCTATCCAGGGTGCGGGTGAGCGCGATCACCGCCGTGAGCGGCAGCAGTATCACCACAGGGACCAAGGCAGGCAGCCGCGTCATCGCCAGGGAACCCGCCGCAGCGCCTGCGACGATCATGACCAGCACGGCCGAGCCGCGTTGCCAGTCCGGCGGACGCCGGCCGACTGCCAGGGCGCTGAGCAGTCCGAGCAGCGTGCTGGTGAGATACGTGGACGACATGGACCCGAGACGCCGAACGGCTGCGCTTTGCGCACCCATGGCCGTTGCGCCAATGAACAGCAGGAAATATCTGGGTGTAACGGCCGGATGCGAGCCGCAGCCGTACCAGACGCCTGCGAACGCCGCGAGGATCACCAGTTCGAAGACCAGGGCGATGGTCACGCGCGCAGGCCAGATCGGCTGCTCATCCTGATGTGTTCCAGCCGATTTGGCGCCAAGCAAGGCGCCGAGCGCATACCCGGAGAGCGCGAGGGCAGCGCTCAGCGCCAGGACGCCTGAGCGCCGACCCGCAGCCACTCCAAGCAGGACCAGATTGCCGGTGATCACGCTGCTGAAGACATGACCAAGGCCGATAAAGGTGACGGCGTCGAGCGCACCGGTTGTCGCGGTGAGCACTACGACGAGCAGATCACGGCGAAGCATCGCGCCGCCTTGGCGCTCGTCAGATCTTCGTTGCTAGGCATCAGCTAGCGGGCTACCCGAGCGCCCGATCCTTACTCGGCTCGGTAGCCAGGGAATGGTCGACATCGCCGAACACCGCCAGTACGCCGTCCATGCCGGTGAGCTCGAATATCCGCCGCACTTCCGAATCGCCCAGTGCCACGCGCAGCTCACCACCATGCGCCTGTACCAGGCGGTGGGCGCGGACGAGCGTTCTGAGCCCGCCGGAGTCGCAGAAGGCGGTGGCAGCCATATCGACGGTGATGATGTCAGGAACCTGCTCAGCGACCGAGGCCAGCAGGCTGTAAAAGTCCTCGGCGCTCTCCGCGTCAAGTTCGGGCGGCATCCTCACCACGACGTGCCGGTCTGACCAGCGAACCCTCGAGGCAGAAAGTGCCTCGCCCCGGCTTGGTCTGGCCGGCGGCACCGTTTCCTCATCCTCGGTTGTCCTGTGAAAGACGAGCAGCGCGACGTCATCGCTAAAGGGGCTGACGTCGGCCATGGCGCTCATCGCAGTCGCGCAGCACACTTCAGCGTCAGCAGTTCTGATGGCCTGGCACAACCTGGCGATGCCGTCGTCGATTGGCCACCCGCGACGCTCGACAAGCCCGTCGGTGTACAGGCAGAGAACACCGTCGGCAGGCAGTTCCGTCGTGCTGGCGCGGCGCGAGCCAACCTGCAGCCCGCCGATGAGCGCATCGCAGGTCAGCGGTATCGGCGCCGGCAACTGGCCGGGTGAGGAGAGTATGGGGGCCAGATGGCCAGCGCTGGATATCGTCACCCGATCCAGATCCTGGCTGAATACCGCGCAGAGAACCGTCGCCATCGCATCCGGCTCGAAGTGCGCCATCTTCCGGTCGAGTCGGCTGAGCATATCGGCGGGGTCTGAGGTCTCTAGCGAGTACGCGCGCAACGCGCTCCGCAGCCGGCCCATGATCACCGCAGCCGGCAGACCGCTGCCTGCCACGTCCCCGACAACCGCGCACACCTGACCCGTCGGCAAGGCGAAGACGTCGTACCAGTCCCCGCCGATGGTGCCGCTGCCCGCAGCGTAACGTGCCGCCATCTGCAGGCCGGGAATCACAGGAAGGGCGGACGGCAGCAAGCTTCGCTGCAGCGCGGCGGCAGCCTCACGGTCGGTCTGAGCGTTGAGCGCCTGGACCGCGAGGGCCGCCCGGTCGGCCGCGATCTGCAGCACTTCCAGGTCCTCGCTGGTAAACAACCGTGGGCTCAAGGTGCCGACGTGCATCACGCCGATCACCGTCCCCGCCCGCCCGCAGCGGTGCGCCCATCAGCGAGCGGATACCTTTGTCCAAAAGGAGCGGGTTAACTATTTTTGTGTGATCTACCTCGTTCAGGACGACGCCACGGCCCTGCGCGGCGACCCGCCCGGCGAAGTCCTTGCCTACCGGTACTCTGACCCCCTGCCGCACCTCATCTTCAAGGCCGCTCGCCGCGGTCGCCACCAGATGCCTGGATGCTGGATCTAGAAGCAGCACGCCTGCCGTATCCGCGCGCAGCGCCTGCCGCACGCGCTCCGCCAGCGCGTCGAGCAACTCTTCGGGGCCAAGCCTGAACAGGGCCGCGTCAGTCACCGACTGTATCCCGCGCAGCTTGTCACCCTGAGTCAGGCCGGTAGCGGCCCGCTCGTCATCCACGCGATGGGGTGACGACTTCTGGTCGTCCACGGATCACCCCTCAGCTCATGCCGCCGCCGTCCGGGATGGTCCAAGCCAACCGAAACAGAGCGGCTGGCGTGACAACCGACGAGCCGAGTTTACGCCCTGATCAATGCCAAGCTAAGGGCTCGCATAAGCGGACGCCACAGGCAGGACAGTCATTGCGAGGTACTGACTCCGCATGCCCGGTAGACAGTCTCTACTGACCTGTCGCCTTGGACATCGGTGACCATGGCGCGCAGTGACACGAAGCCTGCGGGCGGGTCGTGAATCTCGGCGAGCCAGTAGCTGCCGTGGCGTTCCACAGCGATGAACTGCCAGTTTCTGCACGAAACTCTGGCCAGCGCGCGCGGTTCGACGTTGATCTGCCATGGCGCAGCGCTGACGAACTGGGTCCGGCGCGAAGGAATGCCGATCAGCCTCGTTCCTGACAGCTCGCCGAGCCAGCATCCGGTCACCTGATCGATACTCCAGGTCCCGTTCGTGCCGCCCTCGGTGTTGCCTGTGACTTCAAACGTCAGCTTGGCGAGGTCTGAAACCTTGAATGAGAAGTCCGGCTTGGCCGGAATCCCACCCTCACTGATCCCGCTTGTAACGTACGGCGTACCTGAGCTGCCATGCCAGTTCGCCACGTATCCGAAGGACATGTTTTTGTACTTGAACGGAATCGCATGAAGAGACCGCGCGCCAGCGAGCCCACGGCCCGTACCCGCTCATACGGCTTCATGGCGCGGGCCTCCCGGTCGGCAAAGGTGAAATTCTGCTTAAGGTACAAAGATAACACGGAATCTGGTGGCTCTTTGACGGTTACCGGCCGCGCCACGCCGAGGCGTTTATGCTTGCCTCAGGCCGCCTGTTAGCGGAACCATCAAGAAATGGATTCGAGGAAATCGCGGGCGAGTACTGTGTTCGGTGCCGCAATCGTTATGGTGGTAATAACTACCTGGCTGGTTTCTGGCACGCAGCCGGCACGCGCCGCCGCCGCCAATGATTGGCCCACATACCTTGACGGCCTGGGCAGGACGGGATTCGGCCCGGGCGAGACGGTGATCACCGCGTCAAGCGCGCCGTCGCTGCGGCTGCGCTGGAAGACCGCCTCGGTGGGTGCCGCGTCAGCGGAGCCAGTGGCGGTCCGCGGGGTCATCTACTGGGGGTCCTGGGATGGCCACGAGCGCGCGACCACGGCCGGTGGCGCCTTGCTATGGTCGTCGAGGTTCCTTGGCATGGCCACCAGCACTAAATGCATGCCGCCTTCGGTCGGGGTGGCCAGTACCGCGACAATCGGCGCGACCAGGCTCCGCGAACGGGCGGCAATGGCGGTGTTCGTGGGCGGCGCTGACGGCTATTTCTACGCCCTGAACGCATCGAACGGGTTCGTGATATGGAGAGCCCGACTTTGGACGGCTCCTGGCACCTTCCTGTGGAGTTCCCCCGCCTACTACCGCGGCAGCATCTATGAGGGCGTGGCCTCGGTCGGCGACTGCCCGCTCGTTCGGGGGAAACTGGTGCGGCTGAACGCGGCCACGGGGAAGGTGCAAAGGACCTTCTACACCGTGCCGGCCGAGTGCCGCGGCGCCGGAGTCTGGAGTTCACCGGCCGTCGACGCCCGTGCCGGAAGGGTGTACTTCGCGACCGGCAACGCCATGCGCTGCGTACGACGGCAGCCATTGGCAACCGCGCTCGTGGAGGTCAGCGCCTCACGTCTGGCATTGGTCGGGCACTGGCAGGTGCCCCGATCCCAGCACGGAAGGGACAGCGACTTCGGCGCCACACCTACTCTGTTCACCGCCAGCATCGGCGGCAGAACCCGTGCGATGGTGGGCTTGTCCAACAAGAACGGCGTCTACTACGCCTTCAACCGCGCCCGCATCTGGGCAGGCCCGGTGTGGCGGGCACGGATCGCAAGTCCTGGGTCATGCCCAGAATGCGGGCACGGTGACATCTCAGCGAGCGCATGGGACGGCAGGCGCCTGTACATCGCCGGAGGCAACGTCACCATCAACGGCACCAAATGCCGTGGCACTCTCCGTGCTGTCCGCCCGGCCACTGGCAGGCCGATCTGGCGGCGCTGCCTGCGCTCAGGCCCGGTGCTCGGAGCCGTTACCGCGGTCCGCGGGGTCATCGTCATCGGTACAGGTTCGCGCCTGCTCGCGGTGAACGCCCGTACCGGTGCGACCTTGTTCCAGTTCAAGGACACCACCAAAGGCTCACTCTTCTGGAGCTCGGCCTCCTTCGCCAGCGGCACCTTGTACGTCGGGAACCAGGACGGCCGGCTCTATGCCTTCAGCCCGCGCAGACACCCCAGAACTCGGGCCTGACCGCGGCGCTGAACCGTTGTTGCCGTTGGCCGCGCCTCAGGTGATTACTTGTTCTCGCGAGCACCACCATGTCGTCCGGCCTGCGACCTTTCCGCGCATCATCGGAGCTCCGCAACGTTGGCAGTGGCCGTCGTCTTCGCGGAACGACAGGATCGGCAGCATGTGCACTCCGCCATCGGCCACTGCCGATTCGACTGAGCCCCGTACGGCGCGGTACAGGCGGTCGACGTCGGCATGAGTCAGCTCGCCGACGGCCTTGGCCGGATGAATTTTCGCCTCCCAGAGGATGTCGTCGGCCAGCAGATTGCCGATGCCCGCAATCGCGTCCTGATCGAGCAGCCTAGCCTTCACCGGCGCGGTACCCCGCGCGAAGACGTCCCTGAACTTGGTCGGCGAGATCTCACTGGCGTCGGGACCGAGCCGATCGACAGGTGGATCGAGCCGGACTCGGCCTAGTCGGCGCGGATCAATAAGGAGCAGCGCGCCACCGTCAGCGAACGTGAGGGAGAACCGGGTGAAACGGTGGTCGCCAGTGGCGCGGCCACGCCGCCAGTAGTCGCCGCCCTCGACTTCGCCGCCGTGTCCGTCGGCTATGACAATCTTGCCGGACATGCCAAGATGAATACCGAGAGCTGGGCCGGGCTTGCGGGATCGGCCAGCACCCGAGGTGTCGCACCACATGCTCTTCCCTCGCCGGTGCACGGCCGTGAGTCGCCGGCCGGTCAGCGCCGTGCGGATCTCGCCAGGCCGGTGCGGGCGGCATTCGTAGCTATCGCTGTCGTCGATATCGGCGATCACACGTCCGAGCGCCGCCTGCTCGATCACCGCCCGGGCGGACTCTACTTCTGGCAGTTCAGGCACAAGAAGGCATCTCGTGACTCGCCATAGGACCATTCCTCTCAGAAAGGAAGACCGAGTTGGCTGATGAGCAGGAAATCTACCTGCCGGGCAACGTCGCGGGAGCGGTGCGGGTAGGAGATACGGTACGGCGGGCAACGGGCACATGGACCGAAGCGGTGCACGCGTTGCTCGACCACCTGTCCACCCGCGTCCCCGGCGTCCCCAGAGTTCTTGGCTACGACGAGCGCGGGCGCGAGGTGCTGACCTACCTCCACGGGCGGGTTGTCGACATCGACACCGAGTTGCTCGCAGCGGAGCAGATCGAGTCCGTGGTCCGCTGGACGCGTGATTTCCACGAGGCAGTAGCGGGTTTCTCGCACCCGGGCCCGTGGCGCTACTTCCCGGTGGCCGCGCCGACCCTGATCGGGCACAACGACATCGCGCCTTACAACGTGTGCTTCGAAGGCGACGAAGTCGTCGGCGTGTTCGACTGGGACCTAGCGGGTCCGACGACGCCACTGTTTGAGTTGGCGTTCATCGCATGGAACTGCGTGCCGTTGTGGCGCGACATCGGCCCGCGGATCGCTGCCGAGAGACTACGGGTTATCGCCGCGACATACGGCGGTTTCGACGTCCGGCAGATCTTGCACGCCGTTCCGATCCGGATCAAGGCGATGCTCGATTGGATCCCGGTGGCCGCGGCCGCGGGCGACCAGGGAATGGCGCACCTGATGACAGTCGGTGAACCCGGCCGGTCCGCCGCGTCGCTGGCAGGCCTCATCGACCGGATACCGGCCATTGACCAGCAATTCGCCTGAGTCCTGGTACGCGATCGGCCCGAAGCCAACGACGCTAACGGTCCAACGCCGCACACCCATCCGCATTCTCTTGTGATCTAAACGTGATCGTGGTGAGCCAGGATCTGCTGGCGGCGGTATTCGGGGAGACCTTTCCGCGTTCGCCCCGCCGGACCCAACGCCAGTAACTGTCCAACGCGGTCGTTGCCACGACAGTACCGGTCCAACGCTGCGGTTCGCCGGCCGCCGCAGGCGACCGGGGATGGCGCACCTGAGTCCGCGGCCGTCAGAAAAGTGTGGCCCGGGCTGGCAGTACAATCCCCGTGGGGGGTCAAGGAAGTGGTCGTTTGCTAACCCTCGGGAGGCAGCCGGTGCAGCCGGTCATCGACACGACGAAAGCGCACGCGGCCCGGGTCTACGACTACTACCTCGGCGGCAAGGACCACTACGCGGCCGATCGGCAGACCGCGGAAAAAGCCATGCAAAGCTGGCGCGCTGTGCGCACCGCGGTGCGCGAGAACCGCGCCTTTCTCGGCCGTGCCGTCAGGTACCTGGTCAACGACGCGGGTATCCGGCAATTCCTTGACATCGGTACCGGCCTGCCAAGCGCGAACAACGTGCACGAGGTCGCACAGTCGGTAGCGCCAGAGTCGCGAGTGGTCTACGTGGACAATGACCCGATCGTGCTCGCCCACGCGAGGGCACTGCTGACCAGCACCCCGCAAGGGCGCACCGCCTACATCGACCAGGACCTGCGCGATCCAGCGAAGATCCTGGCTAGCCAGGCGGTGCAAGAGACGCTTGACCTGAACCGGCCGGTTGGTCTCATGCTGGTCGCGATCATGCACTTCCTGGTCGATGCCGATGACCCTGCCCTCATCGTGTCTACCTTGCTCGACGCGCTGCCGGGTGGCAGCTACCTGGTTGCCTCCCACGTGACTCCCGAGCATGACGAGGCCGGAGTGCGCGGCCTAGAGCGGACCTATCGCGCCAGCGGCATCCCCGCGCAGGTCAGGTCCGCCGATGAGTTCGCCAGGATTGCGTTCACCGGCCTGGAGATGGTCGATCCCGGCGTGGTGCTCGTGTCGGAGTGGCGCGCGCCCGATGGGCCGAAGCCGCTGCCAGAAGAAGTCAACTGGTACGGCGGGATCGGACGTAAGGCCTAGAGAGGCGAACGACGGCAAGGAGGCGGCCGGCTGGTCGGCGCGAATCCCCGCCGCGGGTATTGTCGGCGCGGGCGAGATCGCCACCGCCCGCGAGCGGTCACGCTTTCGGAGACGACGCCGCGGTGGCGTCACCACCGGCCGCGGTGCACGACCTCGCTGAACGGGCGTCGCTTGGGGTTCCTGATCGGTTCCAGCGGCCGGTCGGCCGGGTAGCCGAGTGAGATCAGGAACGCCCAGCCCCGGTCGTCAGGAAAGCCGAGCAGTTGACGAGCTAGCGCCAGGTCGCCGACGCCAGCGTGGCAGGTTCCGATGCCGAGGTCGGTAGCGGCGATAGTCATGGCCATCGCGGCCTGGCCAAGATCGAACTGAGCCCGGCCGTATTCGTTATCGCCGGCCGGACCGATGATCACGATCGTCGCCGCCGATCCAGCCACGTGACCGGCCCCGATCCAGACCTTGGCCAGCTCTGTGAGCTGCGCACGGTCGGTCACCAGGATGAAGTCCCATGGCTGCCAGTTCTGTGACGAAGGTGCCCGGCGGCCGGCCTCGAGTATCTGGTCGAGATCGGCGTCCGAGATCGGGCGGTCGGTGAAGGATCGTACGTTGCGCCGCGCTGTTATTGCCTCCCATGCCTGCATGACCGCATCAACGCCGGCCACCGGCCGGTTCATTTCTGCTGGCGCCCTTCGCTGACACAAGCCGTGCCACACTGAGCCATGGGCTGGTATGAGCGTCGGGTACTGCCGCGCATAGTCGATGTCTCCCTGCGCAGCGTCGACTTCGCCCGCATCCGCGCCAGGGTGGCTGGCGACCTAGACGGCGAGGTACTCGAAATCGGATTCGGTTCTGGTCTCAATGTCCCGCATTATCCGGTCACGCTGACCAAGGTCGTGGCGATAGATCCCGCGACGACAGGACGCAAGCTGGCCGCTTCCCGTATCGCCCGGTGCGCGGTACCCATCGAGTTCGCCGGGCTCGACGCCGGCGACTTGCCCGTCGCCGACAGCAGCGTCGACCACGTTCTGAGCACCTGGACGCTCTGCACGGTGCCTGATCCGGCCAGGGCGCTTGCCGAGATCCGGCGGGTTCTGCGCCCCGGCGGCTCGCTGAATTTCGCCGAGCACGGCCTCGCCCCTGATGAGAAGGTTGCCAGGTTCCAGCGCAGATTCACACCGGTGCAGCGGTGCGTCTTCGGCGGTTGCCATCTGGACCGGCCAATCGACGAACTGATCGCCACGGCTGGCTTCGACCTGACCAAGCTGGACTCCTATTACATGCCCGGCCCGCGTGCCGTTGGCTATACCTTCGAAGGCATCGCGGCAAAGCCGTAGCCGCGATGGGCGGCCGCCGGCCCGGTCGCAGATCCGTCCTGGCTATTGGTAGAGCTCTTCGACGCGCCTGATCCTGGTGACCGATCGGTTGACAGGCACACCGTGCTCCTCGAACACGGGAAGTATCTGGCTGAACCGGTCCGACAGGAACGCGATCGCCGTTGCCTCGCCGCGCAGCCTGAGCCAGATCGCGATCCTGCTGTGCGGCAGCGCGACGAGTTCGGCGATCGCCAGCTCGTCGTACTTGGCTTCCCACGTCGGTACGATCCAGCGGCTGACCGGTATTCCCCGCAGGCGGACGCCCCATTCGAAGAACTCGAGCCGGGCAAGCGAGCCGCTGGTGATCAGGTGGCGGCACATCACGCCGCCCCAGAAGAACTGCTCAAGCTCTCCGGCCGGCACTTCGATAGTCCGCTTGTTGCCAGCAACGAGCTTGACCCACATGAACAGGCCCGACATGCATAGCGCGAGCAGCAGCACGACCAAGGCGATTTCGAGCGGCACGCCGGTCCTCCCTACTGAGTGAGTCAGCACCAGTGACTGAGATGATTATCGCCGACCCTGCAGCCGCTCGTCCGGACCATGAGCTTCCCTTCGGCGCGGTCCCGTCTAGAAGCCTGCTGCCCGGCCGGGCCGCTCAGATGGCAGGCCGTACAGTAGAACCGGCACTTTCGTCATGGTCCAAGGAGGTGCCCGATGGATCTGACGTGGCGCGACGCGGTGTCGACGCTCGCTTTAGTCATCATGCTGGTTGTCTACGCGGCTTATCTGACCGGCGGCTTCTGGCTGATCTCAAGCACCTGGGCGGCTGCGGCTGTGCTCCTGGTCGTCGGCCTCGGCGGCCGGGTGATCAGCGTCGGCGGCAGGGCGGTCCCCTCCGCGGAGCTATTCCACCGAGTGCTCAGGATCGCGGCGGCCACTTTCGGCGTCATCGCCTTGCTCGCCGGGCTCAGCGCGCTCTTCCTCAGCAGCGCTTACGCACTGAAGATCTTCATCATGAGCTCGATCGTCGTGTGGGTCACGACCGTGCTCAGCCACATCTGATCTGGCACATCTGATCTGGCACATCTGATCTGGCGCCGGCTAGCGGGTCAGATTCCTGTGAGCGTCACCTGAGCTGGATGCTCGATCGTGAACCTGTGCTTTATCTTGGCCTGCTGACCGCTTTTCAGCCTCAACTCCCAGGTCAGTTCTCCCAGATCTGACTGCTCAGAAGGGCTTGGGCTGGTTTCGCGCAGCCTTACCTTGATCTCGCCATCGGATGACAGCGGAATGTGGTCGTGGACGCTGATCCTCGCCTCGCCGTCGCGATGGTTCTCCACCGTGATCTCGTAGGCGATGTCGATGGTGCGGCTGCCGCCGATGACAGCCTTGCTCGTTGCGCGGCGGCGCAGTTCGCGCTCTACCCTGATCTGGTCGTCCACGCCGAGCTGCAGCTCGAACTCCTCACCTGCCGCCACCGTCTCGATTTCGGTTTCACCGACGAACTGGCCGTCGTGAAATACGCGCGCTGGCCCTGGCAGGAGCAGCAGTCTGGAGACGTTGGTCATGGTGGCTCGCAGGTACGCCTCGGGCGCGAGCACGGGCACGGCAAGGTGGTCGAGCCTGGCGTCGAGCTCGAACCTCGCGATCGCGGTCTTGTGCGGGTTGCCGTCCGACGGGATGGCTAGCGGCCTCGGTATCCGGTACACCAGGCCCGCCCCTGAGTCGCCGATTTCGGCGGTCAGCGGCATGGCCTCCTCGAGCGGCTCGCCCATCGCGGCCGACGCTGGCGGCGCGCCTGCGAGCGGCCCGGCCGTAATCTGCGACCGCATCGAGAGCATCTGCGGCGCGACCGGTGGGTGCGGCAGAGGCCGTACCCGGCCGATGTACCAGGGGCTCAGCTCAGGCAGCGTCTCGTGGAGTCCGCGTCTAGTGGTGGAGACCGCGAGGTCAACGGCCGGCCAGTCCTCGCCAGTTCGCTGGGTGATCTCGGCTAGGTAGCTGACCGTCAGCACGTCACCGGTCAGACCCAGGTCATACAGGGGACGCCAGGCGACATCGGATGTGTGGTATGACAAGTCGACCTCGGCCCGCGTCGCCGACGTCACCTCAAGCGTTACCGAGACCTCGACGAATCGAACGGGTGCGCGCTTCTCCGCGGCGGCGAGGCGGTGCTCGGCGGCCTGCATCTCGCGGTGCGCGATTCGCCGCCTTGCGCTGATCTCTCTGCGCCGCTCTAGGGTGCTGGCCGTGCTCGCGGACAGGTGCGCGGCCATCTGATCAAGCTCCGCGTGCCCGGCCCGGCCAAAGCTCACGGAGCGCGCCATGGCCGTAGCCGCCGCTTGCGACAGGTGACCGGCGAAGCTGAGCGCGGCCTGCTCAGCGGCGTCCGCGTCATCGAGTGCCTGCACCTCGTCCCGGCGGGTCTCAGCCTCCGTGCGCAGCCTGACCGCCTCCTCGCGCAGCGGATCCACGCCATAGCGGTGCCGCACCTCGACATCGAGCAGTACCACCCCGGTCCCGCGCACGGCGACCCGCACGGAGGCCGGGTCGGCGGATGCGGGCAAGCCGCCGATCAGCACCTGTCGCTCACCAGGCTCGACGCTCAGCGCGCCAGTACGTACAACCCGGGCGCCATCGTGAAATACAGTGACCGCCGTGATGGGCGCCGTGATCTCCTGAGCCTGCGTCACTTCCCCGCCTCCTTGGCTAACCTGCCGACTGCACCGGGTCTGCTGGCAAGTATCGCGCGGGCGCCGGTACGTCGGCGCAACCGCGAGCTAGACTTACCGCAAGCGTGGGGCGGCCCACCGAAGTGTCGGTTCGTAGCTCACAAGTCGTCAGTAAGCGGTAACACCATTGAGAAGGGCCACCACACGCCCAGGCGCGGATCGGCCGCGCCACGGCACAGCACGCGCTGCCGCGCTCGCCGTCATGGCCGCGGTCGCCATCGCCGTGTTCACCGCCGACGTGGTGTCAAAGACGCTCGTTCTCGACAAGCTTCCTGGGCGCCCGCCGGTCAGGCTGCTCGACGGCCTGGTCACCCTCCGGCTCACCTATAACGCGGGTGCCGCCTTCGGCGTCGGCACCTCATACACGGCGGTCATCGCGCTGATCGCGGTCGGCGTGGTCTTCTTCATCATCCGTACCGCTCGGAGGCTGCGCAGCATCGCCTGGTCGGTCGCCCTCGGCCTGCTGCTCGGCGGGGCAGCGGGGAACCTCAGCGACCGGCTGTTCCGCTCGCCAGGGCCGCTCCGCGGCCGCGTCGTCGACTGGATCAACCTGCCGCACTTTCCTTGGACCTTCAACGTCGCCGACGCGTCGATCGTGTGCGCCGCCGCGCTGATCGCGTTGCTGGCGTTCACCGGCAGGAACATCGAAGGGCCGCGAGTCTGAGCAAGACGCCGGCGCCATTCGGGTTCAGCGACGTGGTGTTCCTGAGCCACGTGCTCGACGACTCGACGCCGGTCTTCCCCGGCGATCCGCCGGTCGAGATCCGGACCGCGACGACGATCGAGCATGACGGGTACTACCTGCGGCACGTCAGCTTCGGCGAGCAGTCAGGCACCCACTTCGCGGCTCCCGCACACTTCGGCCCGGGCGAGCGTGGCGCCGACCAGCTCGACCCCGCTGACTTCTTCTTTCCTGCCGTGGTGCTTGACCGCCGCGCCGAAGCGGCCGCCGACCAGGACTTCGCCGTGCGGATCGCCGACGTCGAACGCTGGGAAGCAGAGTTCGGGGAAGTACCTGACCACGCCGCTATCCTGCTGCTGTCTGGCTACGACAGCAAGTGGCACGACCCAGCCGCATATCTGGGCGCCGACTCCGACGGCAGGCCGCACTATCCGGGATTTGGTGCAGACGCGGTGCGCTGGCTGATCGACCAGCGCGGCATCGGCGCGCTCGGCACCGACACGATGGGCGTCGATCCCGGCGCTGACGCCACATTCAGCGCCAACCGGCTACTTCTCCACGGTCGGCGGATACATCTGGAGAACCTTTGCGGCCTGGCCAAGATGCCTCCGGCTGGGGGCTGGATCATCGTGGCAGGAATCAGGACGCCAGGCGGATCGGGCTCACCGGCCACCGTATTCGGCCTTGTTCCCTAGCGCTCCATCTTTCGGTGGCGCACTCCTTACTTCGCGCTGGCCGGTGAATGGCCAGATCGTCGGCCTCGGCAGCCTCGCTGGCACGGCGAAGTGCGGCGGCTTTTCTAGATCGATGAAGTCAAGCAGTGAATTGGCGGCGGCGTCGCGCCTGGTCAAGGCCGGTAGGTTCCACTTCGCTTCGATCGTCGCCAGCACCGAGGTGTGGTCGTAGAGTACCGAAGAGACGTGACCGGGCTTGGAGTACGGCGAGGCGATCAGGCAGGGAACGCGGAACCCGTACCGGTCATACCCGCCAGGCTGATCGGGCGGAACGTGAATGTCAGGCGGGACATCGTCGGGCGGCACCGCGGGCGGCGGCGGCACGTGGTCGTAGAAGCCGCCGCCCTCGTCCCAGTTAATGATGAAGAGCATGCCGCCCCAGTGCGGGCTGGCGGCCGCCGCTTCGAACACGCTCGCCGTGAACGCCTCGCCGACCTGGTCGTCCTGGAACTCGCCCTCGCTGACGACGAGCGCGTCGGGCGTGATCAAGGTGACGGGCGGCAGCTTGCCAAGCCGGCAGTCGGAGTAGAAATCGTTGATGTCGTGCAGCTTGTCATGCCAGCGCAGCAGGTTGCGCGGCCATAGGCCGACCTCGGGGAACTCGACGAAGTAGTTGGCCCAGCCGATCCCATGGGCGTCGAGCAGGTCCCAGATCAGGCCGCTCGCTGGCGGGCGGATGAACGGGCTCGGGATCGTCGTGGCGACCAGGCCATCCGCGGTGCCCGCCTGCAGGAACCTTCGATTGGGAAAGGTCTGGGCCAGGCACGAGCAGAAGTACCGGTCGGCAATGCCGTAGGTGCGCGCGAACCCGTAGTACCAGGGCAGATCGGTTCCGTCGAGATAGCCCATCGGATCGTCGCTGTTCGTCGTCGTCACGAAGCCGTCCATCGCCCCGTGATTCCACTGCAGGTGCGAGTCATTCCACTTCTGACTCACGTGCAGCGACGCGTTGATGGGCAAGCTCATGTGATGAACTCGCACGGGCTGGCCGCTGCTGTCAGGGTTGCTGTTGGTCGGCGCGCCATCCGCGCCAATAGTGAAGCCATCGCCGCGTTCGAGCATGCCGAAGTAATTGTCGTAAGAGTGGTTCTCCTTCATCAGCACGACGATGTGGGTGATGGCTGGAAGGCAATCAGCTCCGGCCGGCCGATCGGGAAAGGGCAGCGACCCAGGCTCGCGTTCATGCGTCATTGGCCAACCATAACCGCGCAGCGACGGTCCCAGCCGCTTTGCCGCCAACGCTCAGTCAGACTTTGCGCCAGCGGGCTTCTGCTAGGCCGTAGACGCCGAAGATCACCAGGCCGATCGCGGCTAGCAGCAGCAAGAACTCGCCGAAGGGCTCGCCGCGCAAGGTCAGCAGGGCCTTGTCGAGCCCGCCGGATTTCGAGGGACTGAACGTGACTGCGGCGTCCACAACGAGCACTCCGGTGATCGCGAAGACCACGCCGCGCGCGGTCACCCCGATCCGCCCGAACCACTCGACCACGCGCCTGACCTTCCGGCTCATCTCGGACGTCGCCAGGTACTTCATGAACGTGCGCCGCAGGCCCTGGGCGATCAGCGCGACGCCGACCGCGACGATGACCAGCCCGATGATGGCGACGAGCCACTGGCCTCCAGGATGCCGCATCACGCTCGCCGTCATGTCCTGCTGCTTGCGCGTCTCGTTGCCCGCGGCATGACCGATCACCTTAAAGGTCAGGTAGCAGAGAAATGCGTAGACGAGCGCCCGGACACCCGACTTGGCCCGAGGCCCCGCACCGTTGCCTTCGCCTGCGACGCCGAACGCGGCTTCCGAAAGCCGCCAGAGCGCATAACCTGCGAATCCAATGCCGAGCAGCCAGAGAGAAACGTCGCCGTACGGCTTTCCAGCGAGCAACTGCAGCGCGCCTTCCTGATTCGGCTGGTGCGTGCTGTGACCGACGGCGAGGAGTATCGCGACCAACCCGATCAGCAGGTAGATCACGGCCCGGGCGACCAGGCCGGTCCTGGCCAGGGCACGGAATTCCGGTGTTCGCGACCAGTGCCGAGCCCTCGCTGATGCTCGTGTCGGTCGTTGGGTCGTTGCCCGCGCCATTACTCACCTCTCCAACCCGGCCTCGTTGTCGGCATGCGGCCGGAGAAGACTCGCTACCCGAGGCAAGCGTTCCTATGCTTGCGTCCTCTACGGGAACCGGTGCAAACTCAACTAAACGCGGCAGGCCGGTCCGGTCGCCGCGCGGCGACCGGACTGGGGAGTGTGGCCATGAGTGAAGCGTCCGCAGTTCCGTTCTCTGAGACGAAAGCGCCTGAGTCGCCTGATCGGCTTCGTCGCGGCGCGCTGAGCCTCATTGACATCTCCGCTTCGACGATGGCGAATATCGGCCCCGCATACAGCTTCTACTTCGGGTTCGGGTTCCTGGTCTTCACGGCGGGCGTGGCGGCCCCGCTGACGATCATCGTGGCTGGCATAGCGATCGCGCTGCTAGGCAACACCTTGTCGCAGTTCTCCCGCGCCCATCCCTCGACCGGAGGGTTCATCTCGTTCGTGGGGAAGACGTTCGGCGGAGCGAGCGGGGTAACCACGGCCATCTTGTGCGGCGCCGGGTACATCATCGCGATCTCGTCGGTGCTGGCGATCTCCGGAGGATTCTTCGCCACCACGTTGCAGCACTATCTGAAGTGGAATATCCCCTGGATCATCCTCTCGGTGATCCTGACCGGCGGCGCGGTGATCATGACCGTGCGCGGCGTGGCCATCTCGACCAAGCTGGCGGGGTTCTTCTTCGGCTTCGAGATGCTGGTGCTGATCGTGGTGTCGGTTGCCGCGCTGATCAAGCACGGCGGCCATCTGTCGCTGGTACCGTTCGAGCCTTCGCACATTACTAAGGGCGCGCAGGGCCTGGCGGCAGGATTCCCGCTCGCGGTGTACCTGTTTATCGGCTGGGAGAACTCAGCCGCGCTGGCCGAAGAGACCGGTGACCCGAGGCGGAACGTTCCGCGGGCCGTGTTCCTCTCCACGGCGCTGATGGTGGTCAGCTACGTGCTGTTCGCTTACGCCACGGTCACCGGCTTCGGCTACAACGGCACGGTGCTCGGCAACGCCACCGACATCCCGTTCATTACCGTCGCGCAAGGGATACTGGCGTCGTTCGCGTTCTTCGCCTACCTGGCCGGGCTGACCTCGACACTGGGGGTGCTGATCTCCGCGATCAACTCCCAGGCCAGGCTGATATTCAACGCCGGCCGCGAAGGACTGCTCCCTTCGTTCATCGGCAAGGTGAATCCCAGAAGGCAGACGCCGGTCAACGCCCTCTTCACTTTCACCGGGGTCGCCGGAGCGATCATCTTGGTCTGGGCGCTGCTGCACTTGCTCGGCGGGCACAAGAACTCGGGCAGCATGAACCCGCTGACCTTCTTCGTCGAGTCGTCCACCATGGGCACGATCCTGGTCCTCGTCGTGTACTTCCTTGCCAACCTGGCGCTGCCGTTCTACTACCGGCGCTACCGGCCGGCCGAGTTCAACGTGATCAAGCACATGGTGCTCCCGGTGCTCGGCATGATCGCGATCGGCGTGCCCGTTTACTACCTGGTCAAGCCGGGCCAGCTTCCGCCCTACGACTGGTTCCCCTACCTCGCGCTCGGGATCGTCGTGCTCGCCGCCATTTACGGCGTCATACTCAACCGCCGTGACCCTGGACTCAAGGACCGCGTCGGCTCGATCATCGCCGACGAGTAACGGCGGACGCCCGACAGCGCTGACGTAGCGGCGCTGACGTAGCAGAGCGGGACTAGACCGGGACTCAATCGGGACTCGCAACGAGCCCAGAACGGCTCAACCATAGGTATGATCCCGCTAGACACGGCGCAGAGTCCCGCCATGCACATGCGGGGTACGAAGGAGCGATTTGATGGGCATTCTCAATGAGGCCCGCCGCGAATTCATCGCGGCGCCTGACAGCGCGAAGGGTCAAATCGTTTACAAGTGGCCCGACGCGAACATCCGTAAGTTCGCCAGGGCCATTGTCGAGCCCGACGCGCAGGCTGTCTTCATCAGCCAGGGCCAGGTCATGGGCACGCTGGGCCCGGGTCAGCACCAGCTCGACGCCAAGGAACTGCCTTTCCTCGGCCTGTTCGTTGACTGGGCGACCAACAGCAACGCGTTCAAGGCCGAGCTCTACTTCGTCGGCGCGCGCGAGTTCCCCAACCTGCGCTTCGGCGGCAGGCTTGACGAGGTTCAGGATCCGCAGACCGGCCTGATCGTCACGTTGCGCTCGTTCGGCGAGTACGCACTGCGGGTGGTCGAGCCGACCAAGCTCATTCTCAACCTGGTCGGCACCGTCGACGTGACCAACAACCACTCGGTCACCGACTGGGTCACCCAGCAACTGCTCAAGGCGACGCGTACCACGGTCACCACCCAGCTGATGTCCGGCGCCTGGCAGATTCTCGGCCTGTCCATGCACAGCCCCGAGATCGAGACCGGCGCTATGGAGGGCGCGAACCGCGAGCTGACCGACTACGGAATCGCGATCACCAGGCTCGGCAACCTCGACATCAACCTCGACGATGATGACAACGCCAGGCTGAAGAAGCTCGCGGGCGACACCGCTTACAGCAGGCTGGCCGGCGGTTTCATGCAGGCCGCGCAGGCCGAGATGATGCAGGGCGCGGGGCAGGGACTTGCCCAGGGCGGCGGCGCGACCGCGCCTATCTTCTTCGGCGCTGGCATGGGCCTCGCCGGGCAGATGCAGGCACCGCAGCAGGCTCCTTACCCGCCGCCGCCAGCTCCCGGCTTCGCCGGCGGTGGCCCAGGCTACGCTCCGCCCGCACCGGGCGCCCCGGCCTACCCGCCGCCCCAGCCTGCGGCTCCGCCGCCCGCGCCAGCAGCGCCGGCACCGGTGGCAGACGCCGCGCCGGCCGCCGCGATGATGGCGTGCGCCAACTGCCAGAACCAGATGCCAGTCGGATCGAAGTTCTGCGCTGAATGCGGTACGCCGACGTCCAAGCACTGCACGAATTGCAACGCCAGCCTTTCAGCGACGGCGAAGTTCTGTGCGGAGTGCGGCACGCCGACCGCGGCGCCTCCCGCCTGACCTGGAGGCTTTTTCCACGGGGGGTCCTTCATATCCGAGGTGCCTGGCCTGCACCTGGGCTACGATCTGATCCTCTTAACCGACCGTTCGTCTGATTAGGGCGCTCCCGAGAAGAAAGGCTTGCCCGTATGGATCGGATCGAGTGTCAGTGGTGCAAGGCACAAAACGAGCCGGCTCGCACGAGCTGCGACACGTGCGGTGCGCCGCTCGATCAGCGGAACGTGGTGTCCGACTCGGGCTGGGCCGAGGCACCGAGGTTGCGTGACATGACCGAGTTCCGCTTTTCCAACTCCACCTGCCAGGTTGAAGGCGAGATCGTGCCGGTGGCCGAGATCAACTTGGCGCACGGCGATTCAGTGTTCTTCGAGCATCACGTGATGCTGTGGAAGGAACCGCAGGTGCCTATGTCCGCGTTGAACACCGGCGGCGGCATGAAGCGTTCCATCGGCGGCATGCCGCACGTCGTCAGCGTGGCGCATGGATCTGGCCGGATCGCCTTCTCGCGCGACGCTACCGGCGAGCTTGTAGTGCTGCCGCTGCACCCGAGCATGGAACTCGACGTGCGCGAGCACGCGTTCCTGGTCGGCTCGCACTCCATTAACTACTCGTTTGTGCGGATCAAGGGCCTGGCGAACGTGATGCACGGCGGCAGCGGCATGTACATGGACCGGTTCGTCACCCACAACGAACCAGGCATTGTTATCTTGCACGGCTACGGCAACGTCTTCCAGAAGACCCTGCAGGCCGGCGAGAAGATCCTGGTCGAGCCCGGTGGCTTCCTCTACAAGGACTCGTCGGTGGCCATGAACACGGTCCAGCAGAACATCAGGACCGGGCTTATGCGGCACAACATGTACCTCGCTGAGATGGTTGGTCCTGGCCGCGTCGGCGTCCAGTCCATGTATCACCACCACGGCCACAGCGAGTAGGGGACCGATATGTCGACACCGGAAGGCACGAGTAGCAGCTACACGTGCCCTTACTGCCGGCAGGTGAGTGACGGCGGCGGCTACTCGTGTACCCGCTGTGGCGCGCCGGTCGATATCCGGCTCAAGGTCACCAAGTCGGGCTGGGCCAAGCAGCCGCCGATCAAGGACATGGCCAGGATCCGCTTCAACCGGTCAACCTGCCAGATCAGCGGCACTCAGGTGCCTGTCGCCGAGTTCAAGCTCGACGCCGAGGATGCCGTCTACTTCTCGCACCACGTGCTGCTGCATACCGACACCCAGGTCAAGCTCGAAGCGATGAAGATGGGCGGCGGCTGGAACCGGGTGCTCGCCGGCATGCCGCTGATCATGATGACCGCGCACGGAGCAGGTCATCTCGCGATCAGTGCCGACCATCCAGGCGAGACGCTCGCCATCCCGATCGGCCACAACCAGGCGGTCGACGTGGTCGAGCACCGTTTCCTCGTCGCCACCAGCAACATCAATTACCAGTGGGAGCGCTCCGGCGTCTGGTTTACCACGCAAGACGGTGACGAGCAGGAGTGGCACTACCCGATCGGCCAGATGATGGACAGGTTCTCCGCGCAGGGCGGCCCCGGTCTGCTGCTGCTGCATGGACCTGGCAACACCTTCATCAGGGACCTGCACCAGGGTGAGAGCATTCTCACCCAGCCTAATTCCCTCATCTGGAAAGACCCGACCGTCCGCATGCACCTGCATTTCGAGTACCCGCGAGGCCAATACTGGTTCAGCTCGGCCAGGTGGCAGGCCAAATCCATGTGGTTGCGGCTGCAAGGACCTGGCCGGGTAGCCATCCAGTCGGTTTTCGAGCCGCCGGAGATGGTGGGATCGGTCGTGAACAGCTCGCCGGCGACCACGCATTACTGGTGATCGGCATGAGCCAGGCAGTTAGGCGGGTCGGCCTGGCGAATAGGCCGACCCGCCGCAGGCTAGCCTTATCCAGCTATCGGGGGTCATGATGTCGGACATGGCCTCGGGATCGGTGGCAGCGGTCGCGACCGGCATATCGGCGCAGTCGATCGCCGTGCTCATCGCGCTTGCTGCGGCTGTCTGCTTCGCATTCGCGAACGTGTTGCAGCAGCGGGTGGCATCCAGGTTGCCGTCGGCAGCGGCATTCGACACGTGCGTCCTGTTGAGGCTCGCCAGGCGGCCGCTATGGCTAGTTGGCTTCGTCGCGATCATCATCAGCATCTCGCTGCAGGCCGCCGCTCTTGGCATGGGGCGCCTGGTGGTGATAGAGCCTGTCCTGGCGAGCAGCTTGCTGGTCGCGCTGGCCCTTGCCGCCTGGGCCGACCATCTCACGATGCGGCCGGGGGAGTGGGCGGCCGCGTTCGCCACCTTTGCCGGCCTCGCAGCGTTCCTGATGGCATCCGAGCCGTCCGGCGGTCGTCCGACTGCGGGAACGCTTCAGCTTGGGCTCGCCGCTGCCGGGGCGTTCGCCGTCGCCGCGCTCGCCACGGTGGTCGCCGTACGGCTGTCGGCGGTGCGCAGGGCGCTGGTGCTCGGCGTCGGCGGTGGCGTCGCCGCCGGGGTCACCGACGCGCTGACGAAGTCCGTCGCGTTCCTGGCTGGAACACGCCAGCTCGGCGTGTTCGGCGACTTCCAGCTCTACCTGCTTGCCCTGGTCGGCCTGCTCGCCTACACAATGCAGCAGAACGGTTACCGCGCCGCTGGCCTGGCCGCGTTCTTGCCAGCGTTCGCCGTGCTCGATCCGGCGGTCGGTTCCCTGCTCGGCCTGACCATCTACCACGAGCGGATCGGCAACGATCCGGTCAGGGTCGTCATCGAGACGGTATCGGTCATCGCCGCGACCTGGGGCGTCGCGCGCCTGGCCAGGTCGAGCGCTGCCCGCACGACAGCCAAGCCGGCCCAGAGCGCGCCAAGTCACGGCGAGGCGCCAGTCGGACAACAGCGGCCGGTGCCCCTCGCTGTCGGCGTGTCGGCAGCGCTGCCGGTGGTCCCTGTGCATAGCGAAGCGCACCCCGAGGTCGGGCGCGGCGGCTGACGCTGCCGGTGGCTACGATCGGCCCGTGGTAACTCGCTACGACGTGTCGGCTGTGCCGCCGCAAGGTGGTTATGTCGCCAAGCGCTGCCCGGTTAGGGCGCAGTGGGACACCATCGGCCCGTGCGAGCCGCTGCCGCATTCCGTACCTGTCCTGCGGCGGCTGGCTCGCGGCGTCGAATTCGAACGGGATATCGTCGCCAGGCTGCTCGCCCGCCATCCGGACGCCTGCGTGATCCCCGGCCATGACGCCGAGCGCAGCGATGAGGTCAAGGCAGAACGGGAGTCGGCGACGCTGCGCGCGATGCGGGACGGCGCACGACTCATCATCGCCGGGCGGCTGCCAGCCGACCAGGCAAGCCGCCGGGTCGGCGAGCCCGACCTGCTGGTGGCCGCGGCGCGTGATGACGGCGGTCGGCGGCGGTACCGCGCGGTCGATGTCAAGCACCACGCGAGCCTGCGACCCGGCGCGCCACCCGGCAGCGGCAAGCCTTTCGCGGCCATGTGCTCGCCGCTGGCGGCGCCCTGGTGGGAGGACGCCGAGGAAGCAAAGGCGATGACCGCCAGGAAGCGATATGAGGACCTACTGCAACTCGCGCATTACCAGCGCATGCTCGAAGCCGCCGGGTTCGCCGCCGCCGACGGCAGGTACGCGGGCATCATCGGCACCGAAGGCGTCTTGGCGTGGTATGACCTCGATGAACCCTGCTGGCAGACCCCCTCGGTGACCCGCCGCCGCAAGAACCGGTCCACGATGGCCGTCTATGACTTCGAGTTCGACTTCCGGCTCGACATCATCGCTGTCGCCACTATGCACCAGGCCGACCCGCGAGTCAGCCTGCTTGTCGTGCCGGTCAGGATCAGCGAATGCGGTGAGTGCCCGTGGTGGGCATGGTGCGGTCCGAGGCTGCAGGCCGGCTCGGGCGACGTGAGCCTCCTGCCTGGCATCGGCTGGCGGGCATGGCGCATCCACCGCGACCACGGGGTGACCGACCGGGCCGCGCTCGCCGCGCTCGATCATCGCACTGCCAAGCTCGTCGCCGCCGGGGTCGACCTAAGGCCGATCATGGCCGTGGCTGGCAGCCAGGCCCGTCACACCCCGGTCACCGAGATCATCGGACCGCGTCGCCGAAGCCAGCTCGCAAGGCTCAGCGAAGCAGGCATAGTTACGCTCGGCGACGCGAGCACGCTGTGCGCGACGACTGTGACCTACAGCGACGCGCCGATGCGCGACCTGCCCGAGCAGATCGACAACGCCCGGGCCGCGCTCGGCGATCACGGTGCATATCGGCGTCGCGGCGTAGAGCGGGTTAACGTTCCACGCGCCGACATCGAGGTCGACGTGGACATGGAGAACACGCAAGACGGCGTCTACCTATGGGGAACGCTCGTGACAGACAGGTCAGGCCACGGAGCCGGCGAAACCGGATACCGGGCATTTAATAGCTGGGAGCAGCCGACCGCAGCCACCGAGGCGGCGAACTTCGCTGAGTTCTGGCGGTGGCTGACCGGCTTGCGGGCCACGGCGATCAGCGGCGGCCTTTCTTTCCGCGCCTATTGTTATAACGCCGCCGCGGAGAACGCGCAGCTGAGACGGCTCGCGGCCGGGCTGGCGCTCGAACGAGAAGTCGCCGAGTTCATCGCCTCCGACCAGTGGGTCGACCTGCTCAGGGTCTTTGATTCCCAGCTCATCACTGGCGAGTCGGTCGCGCTTAAGGCGGTCGCGGCGCTGTACGGGTTCCGCTGGGAGGTCGCCGATCCAGGGGGCGATGTGGCCATCGTAAAGTACGACGCCGCGATCGACCCGGCCAGGGCGGAGGCGGCCGAGCAGGCCAGGCGATGGCTGCTCGATTACAACAGGTGCGATGTCGAGGCAACCCGTGCGCTGCGGGAATGGCTGGACAGCGACGCCAGCGCTTGTCCTTCGGTCGCCGAGCTTGGCAGCTGACGATGACGGCGAACGCGGCCGGCGACGCTCAGGCAGCCGTGCAGCTCGGCCGGCGGCAGGTGCTGATCATCATGGCCGGGTTGCTGCTGGGCATGCTCCTCGCCGCGCTCGATCAGACGATCGTGGCGACCGCGCTACCCACCATCGCCGGTGACCTGCACGACCTGTCAAGGCTGTCCTGGGTGGTCACCGCCTACCTGCTCGCATCGACTGTCTCCACGCCGCTGTGGGGCAAGCTTGGCGACCTGTATGGCCGGAAGGTATTCTTCCAGGCCGCTATCGTGATCTTCCTGATCGGCTCGGTGCTGGCCGGCCTCTCGCAGTCGATGACCGAGCTGATCATCTTCCGCGCGCTGCAGGGCATCGGCGGCGGCGGCTTGATGGTCGGCGCGCAGACGATCGTCGCAGACGTGGTGCCGCCAAGGGAGCGGGGTCGCTACCAAGGCTTCTTCGGCGCCGTTTTCGGGGTGACCAGCGTGCTCGGGCCGCTGATCGGCGGCTTCTTCGTCGACACGCTGTCGTGGCGCTGGGTGTTCTACGTCAACCTGCCGATCGGCGTGATCGCGCTCGCGGTCGTCGCCGTTGTGCTGCCTGGCGGGCAGCGGCGGGAGCGGCACACGGTGGACTACCTCGGGACGATCATGATCGGGGCCGCGGCGACGTGCCTGGTGCTGCTGACCTCGCTCGGCGGTGTTACCTACCCGTGGTCGTCGGGACCGATCATCACGCTCGCGATCGCCGGAGCGGCGTTCATCGTCGGGTTCGTGCTCGCGGAGCGCAGGGCCGCCGAGCCGGTCTTGCCGCTGCACCTGTTCAGGCTGCCGGTCTTCGCGGCCGCGTCGGCAATCGGGTTCGTTGTCGGGTTCGCGATGTTCGGCGCGCTGACCTATCTGCCGCAGTACATGCAGATCGTCAAGGGGGTCAGCCCGACGTCATCTGGCCTGCGGCTGCTGCCGCTTATGGCTGGGCTGCTGCTGACATCGATCAGTACTGGCCAGCTGATCTCGCGGTGGGGCAGGTACAAGGTGTTCCCTGTCGTGGGCACCGCGCTGATGACGCTGGGACTCTACCTGTTGTCGCACCTCGGGGTGACTACGTCCGCGCTGGACAGTTCGCTTTACATGTTCGTGCTCGGCGTCGGGATCGGCGCGACCATGCAGGTGCTCGTGATCGCCGTGCAGAATGCCGTCGAGTTCTCCGACCTCGGCGCGGGGACCTCAGGCCAGACGTTCTTCCGGTCTATCGGCGGGTCGTTCGGCACCTCGGTGTTCGGCGCGATCTTCGGCAACGTCCTGCCCGGCCATATCACGACAGCGCTGCACGGCCTCGCGCTCCCGCCGGGGATCAGCATCACCAAAGGCGCCAGCCCGGCGGCGCTAGCCAAGCTGCCGCCCCCGCTGCACGCCGCGTTCGTCGCCGGGTACGCCGCGTCGATCAGGACCGTATTCCTGGCGGCCGTGCCGGTAGGCGCGCTGGCATTCCTGCTGACCTGGACGCTCAAGGAGCTGCCGCTGCGCACGACGACGCGCGCCGTCGATCCGGCCGACCGGCTCGCTCCGACCGCGCGACCCACGGTCAGGACATCGGAGGAGGAGATGCGACGCGCGGTGAGCGTGCTGCTTGGCCGCGAGCGCAGGCGGGAGATATACGGCGGGCTGGTGGCGGCGGCAGGCCTGGCGCTATCGCCCCGCGCGGGCTGGATGTTGCTCAGGGTCGGCGAGCATCGCGGCGATTCCCGCGCCGTATTGGCGCAGCGGCTGTCGATCAGCGTGGACAACCTGGACGGCCGGCTGGCCGAGCTGGTAACCGCCGGATACGTGGCGCCGCTGGCCGCCGAGCCGGAGCGGCAGGCCGAGCTGACGGAGGCTGGCGAGTCGGCGAACGCGAAGTTGTTCGCCGCCAGGCAGGTCAGGGTCGCGCGCGAACTCGACGGCTGGCAGCCGGAAAGGCACGCCGCCCTGCTGAAGCTGCTCGGCGAGATCACGCACGAGCTTGCCGCGAGCGCCGAGAGTCCGGGCCGCGACCTTGACCTGGCTGCTCGGGCTAAGCCGCGATAGCGCGCTCCTCATCCGGCTGGGGTGCGTCGGGTTCGCCGCGCCTGGTCCACATCTCCTTAGCCGCCATCGCGATCAGGTAAGGCACCAGGTCTGTCGACCGGCGCAGCACCCAGGCCGTTCCCTTGGTCGCCATCCAGGCGAACTCGGCCAACCGGGTCGGCGGCGGGTTCTGCGGCTCCGCGTCGGGTGCGGGACCGACCGGCATGCCAGCGGCGATCAGCAGGTCGTGAAACGACCTGGCGATCAGCCGGTGCCCGCGCTCGTTCGGATGCAGCCGGTCGACCGCCCACATGCGCTTCTCATAGGTGGCCGGGCTGCCTGCCGCATCGTAGTGAAGCGTGCCGAACCGCTGCGCCACCGCGTCGAGCGCCGCGTTGACCGCGTTGGTCCGTCTGGCCAGCGGCCGGGCGAGGGCGTCGGGCAGGCCGAGCATCCAGCCGGAGTCTGGCAGCCGCATGGTCAGCACCTCGGCGCCGATGGCTCGCAGGGCGCCGACGGTATGCGCCGCGGCCGCCTCGATCCTTGCCGGGTCGAAGCCGGGCCGAAGCGTGTCGTTGATGCCGAACACCACGCTGGCGACCTGCGGCTTGCGTGCCAGCGCTCGCGGCAGCTGATCGCGGGCGATGTCCGTGGCGCAGGCACCGTTCGAGGCAAGGATGTGCAGGTCAGGCTCGTGCAATGACTCAGCGAGCAGTGCCGCCCAGCCACGCCACGCCCGTCGGTTGTCGCCGGACGGGCGCACCGGGTCGCCGACGCCGAGCGTGATCGAGTCACCGAGCGCGGTGAACGTGGTCATGCTGCCGCCTCCACGACGCCAACCATGCGGCCGCGTCCGAGCACGGCCTCGTAGTGTCCGATCAGCTCGTCGCCCAGGGCTGGCCAAGTCCGGACGAGCATGCTGCGCCTAGCCGCGTTTCCCTGGGCTGTACGCAGGTGCCAGTCCGCCGCGAGCCCCGACACCGCCCTCGCCAGCGCGTCGGGATCGCCAGGTGTGACCAGGAACCCAGTCACGCCATCCTCCACAAGGTCGAGCGGCCCCCCGGCGGCCGGCGCCACCACTGGCAGGCCGCTGGCTGCGGCCTCCTGTAGCGTGTTGCCGAACGTCTCGTGAGGCCCGCTGTGAACGAAAATGTCGAGACTCGCATACATTCTTGCCAGCTCTTCGCCCTGGCGCTGGCCGACGAACAACGCGGACGGCAGCGCGCGCTTCGCTGCGGCCTGCGCCGGGCCGGCGCCGACGATGACCAGGCGCACCCCAGGTATCGAGGCGACGGCGCTGAGCAGGTCGAGCCGCTTCTCCGCGGCGAGCCTGCCGACGTACCCGACGATCACCTCGCCGTTCGGCGCCAGTTCGGCGCGCAGCTTGGCGTTGCGCTTGGCTGGATCGAACCGCTCGGTGTCGACGCCCCGGCCCCAGACGCTGATCCGCTCGAAGCCTCTGGCCTCGAGGTCGGCGGCGGTCGCGGTAGACGGCGCCAAGTTCCGGTCGACCGCGTTGTGCACCCGGCGGGTGAGGTTCCACGAGACCGTCTCGCCGAGCCTGCCGAGGTGATAGGTACGCGCGTAGGCTGCCATATCGGTCGCGTAGACAGCTACGACCGGCAGCCCGAGCTTCCTGGCGGCCGCCCCGCCGCTGGCACCGAAAACGACCGGTCCGGCCAGGTGGACCAGGTCGGCGTCGTGTTCGGCGATCGCCGCGCGAATCCAAGGCCCTGGGACGCCGAACCGGAAGTCGGGGTAGATCGGCAGCGCCACTGATGGCATCCGTGCCACTGGATAGCTGAACTCGGCATCGGGTCGCGCAGACCCTGGAGCCAGCTCTGGAGCGATGACTAGGGGCTTGTGGCCCCGACGAACCAAATGCTCCGCGACGCGGGTCGCGGTGATCGCGACGCCGTTCACGACAGGTGGGAAGGACTCTGTGACATACGCGATCCGCACACCAACACCTTCGCCGATTCAAGGCAGCGGCAGACTCCGACAACATGACATCAAGGCAAACAGTAGATGATAAGTTCGCACGAAGTCGCAGGTCAAGGCCTGATAACAGAGTCGCGGTTTGTGCCTGCTCAGGTGCGGTAGGTGGCGGGGGAGGTCGGTGCCGATGAACACCGCGGAGCGCACCATCCGCCGGATCGACGCTTGGCAGCAGCGTCACAAACCAACCGCGTTCATCGTCGGGGTGATCAAGAAATACAGTGACGACAACGCTGGGCAGCTTGTCGCCAGCCTCTGCCATGCCGCGTTCGTCTCGCTGTTCCCGCTGCTGCTCGTGCTCGTGACCACGCTCGGGCTCGTGGCGGCGAGCGACCCGGCGCTGCGGCATCGGGTGCTGTCGGCGGTCACCGATCAGTTCCCGCTGATGAGCCAGGATCTTGCCAGCGTCAAGCAGTTGCACAGATCGAGCGTGATCGGGCTGATCGTCGGGCTGGTCGTGACGATCTGGGGTACCACCGGGCTGGCCCAGGCCGGCATGTTCGTGATGGCGCAGGTCTGGAACGTCCCTGGCACGCGGCGGCCGGGCTTTTTGCAGCGACTCGGCCGCACCGGGCTGTTCCTGCTTGTGCTGGCCGTTGGCGTGATCGTGACGACAGGACTGGCCAGCCTGAACGCGTTCGGCCATCAGATGGTGCTGATTGTGGCCGGCGCCGATGCCGTCGCGCTGGTCACCAACATGGGCATGTACGTGCTCAGCTTCCGCGTGCTCACCCCGAAGGACGTGCCGACCCGCGACCTCGTGCCCGGCTCGGTGCTGGCAGGCGTGGCCTGGACCGTGCTCCAGGCCGGCGGCGCTCTCGTGGTCAGCCACTTCCTGAACAACGGCTCGGTTTACGGCATCTTCGGCATCGTGCTCAGCCTGCTGGCGTGGATCTACCTGGTGCTCCAGGTGACCGTGTACGCGGCCGAGGTCAATGTCGTCCATGTGCGCAAGCTCTGGCCGCGCTCGCTGGTGCAGCCGCCGCTCACCGAGGCCGACCGCGCCGCCCTGGCACTACAGCCGCTGCAGAACCAGCGGCGCGAAGAACAGCAGATCGTCGTCACCTTCACCGACTGTCAACCGTAGTTTGGCGCTGAGCTCATGTATGGTTCGGCGAAGCGGCGAACGCCGGAGAACCAGGCGCACAGGGTGGTGGTCTGATGGTGATGACGAATCGGCTGCGGCTCTCGTGAGGATCGTCGCGGCTCTCGGCGGCAACGCGCTGCTCGAACGCGGTGAACGACCCGATGCGGAAGTGCAGGAACGGCACGTCAGCCAGGCGGTGGCGGCTCTGGCGCCGCTGGCGCGCGAGCATCAGCTTGTCATCACGCACGGCAATGGCCCGCAGGTCGGCATGCTGGCGCTGGAGAGCGCGCACGACCCGGCGCTGTCCCATCCTTACCCGTTCGATGTGCTCGGCGCGCAGACCCAGGGGATGATCGGCTACTGGCTGGCCCGCGCGCTGCGCAGCGAGATTCCCGGCCGGCAGGTGGGCTGCCTGATCTGCCTGACGCTGGTGAGCGAGGCCGATCCGGCGTTCGCGAACCCGACGAAGTTCGTCGGGCCTGGTTACGACGAGCACTCGGCGCGATCGCTGGTTGCCAAGCACGGCTGGACCATAGGTCAAGATGGTGAAAAATGGCGGCGGGTGGTGCCGTCTCCTGAGCCGGTCGAGATACTCGAACTGCCGCTGATCGAGGCCATGCTCAAGGCCGACGCCGTGGTCATCTGCGCGGGCGGAGGCGGCATCCCGGTCATCAGGCTGGTCGGAGCACAGCTGCACGGTGTTGACGCGGTGGTCGACAAAGACCTGACGTCGGCACTGCTCGCGCGGGCCATAGCGGCGGACGTGCTGCTACTGCTCACCGACGTACCAGCGGTAATCGAGGGTTTCGGGACGCCGGCCGCCAGACCGATCGAACGGGCCACCGTCTTTGAGCTGCGCGGCGACCGGCTGCCTGCCGGGTCGATGGGGCCGAAGGTCGACGCGGCCTGCAGGTTTGTCGCCGCCACTGGCAAGAGAGCTGTGATCGGACGGCTCGACGACGCCGAGGCGATGTTCCTCGGCAAGGCAGGTACGGCGGTACTCGCGAACGCGTAATAACGTTACTTGCACGACTGGGTCGTCCGAGGTACCGGTCGGCGGGTCCAGGGCTTATGGTTTGTCCATGATGGGCGAGCTAGCACCGCGAGGACCGGATGACATGCCGCAGGAAGCCAGTCAGCTGCGCGCCTCGCACGAGGACAGGGACGCGGTTATCGAGACGTTGCGGGTCGCGGCCGGGGACGGTCGGCTGACCGCCGAGGAGCTTGACGAGCGCCTTGAGATCGCATTCAACGCCAAGACGTACGGCGAACTCGCGGTCCTGACCAGCGACCTGCCGACGAACGCGGCCAGCGCTACGGTCGCGCCAGTCGTCGAGCAGAAGGACATCGTCAAAATCAGCTGCGCAAGCGGGCACGCCACAAGGAACGGCCGCTGGATCGTGCCGCGGCGAATGGAAGTGAAGGTCACCAGCGGACACGTCAAGCTTGACCTCACCGAGGCGGTCATCACTCATCCTGTGCTTGACATCGCGGCCGAAGTGCGCAGCGGTCACCTCATGATTGTCACCAGGCCAGGCATCGCGGTAGACACCGACGACGTCCAAGTGCGCAGCGGCCACGTGGGGGTCAAGACGCCATGGGGTAACGACGTTCCCGTGGCCCTGCGGGTCAACTTGTCCGGCAAGGTCGGAAGCGGCCACATCTCGGCCAGGCCGAAGCGGCGTACGTTCTGGCAGTGGCTCACCAGGCAACCCATGCCGTATGAGATCGCGGCACGCTGACCGGTCACGGTCAGCCGGGCAGGCTGGCGACCTTGTCGAGCGCCGCCTTTAGCATGTGCGCGTAGACCACGCCGCCGGCGGGCTGCGGGTGGATGCCGTCCGGCCAGAGCAGGTCGGTTCGGTGATCGATGGTGTCGTACCAGTCAGCGAGCACGACGCTGGACGGGTGCGCTGCGGCCGCGCCGGCCAGGGTCGAGTTGACCTCCTGCTCCCACGATCTGTCCTCGTAGGTGTTGACGAGCACAAGCCGGCGGTTCGGGCCGATCTCAGCGAATAGCTGGCTGATCTCGTCCGACGTGACCGTGCCGTTAGTGCCGAGGCCGACTACGACGATCGGCCTGAGCTGTCCTTCCGCCTTGAGCTGCGCGATCACGTCCAGGCCCGTGCTGAATTGCCTGCCGACCATCGCGTCGATGTAGATCCCCGGCAGCGCCTGATCGAGGGCTGGTGTCGCGGCCACCATCACAGAGTCCCCGACCGCCGTTACCGACTGTCCTGAGACGTCGGCAAATGGGGTCGGCGACGCGCTCGGAGTCGGCGTGCCTGACGGGCTCGAGCTGAGCCGCCGACCTGAGCTCGCGTGGCGGCGGCCGTGGCGTTCGCTGGTGGGCGCGATGAGCTTGGAGTGGGACTTGCCGATGGAGGCAGGGCCAGGGCGGCCTGCCGCGAAAGACATCAGCTTTGCCCCTGCCATCAGGCAGAACGCAACGGCAACAACGATCCCGCCGCCGCGCAGCGCCGCTGCGAGCGCAGGTTGCCGTCGTCTGTGTTTCGCCATATAAGTTCGTTCCTGAGAGACTTGTCACCGGCCCAGGGACTCGGCTGCCCACCTTATCGCCTGCCAAACAGCAGATGGCCCGTGCAGCCCAATCGCCACGCTAGCCGACGAAAGACAGCCGCACTTGACGGTCGGGGTTATCGGCATTGATGTCAACGAGCGCCACCGACTGCCAGGTTCCCAGCGCGAGCGAACCGCCGATGACGGGGATCGTGGCGAACGGTGCCATCAGAGCGGGAAGCACATGCGACCGGCCATGACCGCGCGAGCCGTGCGAGTGCCGCCAGCGGTCGTCGGCTGGCAGCAGTTCGGAAAGGACCGCAAGAAGATCGTCGTCGCTGCCAGCGCCAAGCTCCATGATCACGATGCCGGCCGTGGCGTGGGGTACGAAGACGTGCAGCAGGCCATCGCCACCCTGAGCAGCCTGCCTGACGAACTCCGCGCAGCGTGCGGTGATGTCGAATACCCGGTCACTGCCTCCGGTGCTCACTTCGAACGTCGTGGTTCTCATGCCGGACGATCCCTCTTCGGCAGCTTGGCGACAACGGCATCGTAGGAGGCATCGACCGCTTCGAGCACTTCGTCGGCGGGAATGGCGCCGTCGAACTTGAGCGTGTTCCAGCCCGACCGGCCGATATAGGCCATCACCGACGCATCGTCCGGGTAGCGCAGCAGCCATTCGTCGGCCGCCTCCCGGCTGCCACCGCACTTGACGCCGACCGACGTGCCGGCGTCAGACCCAAGGAACGCGAAGATCTTCGCGCCGACCTTGGCGACGACGTCGCCGTCCCACGGCTCGTCCTGCCATGCTCCTGGCTTGGCGAGGCAATAGCTGATCAACTCTGCCCGGGTCACGCGCACCTCCCTCGTGCCAGGCAAACCTAGCGTCGAGGCAGCGACACGTGCAGATAGTTGACCGATATGCCGACGTGATGAGGCGCGGTGGTTAAGCCGACAAATCGATATCAGCGAGTTTTGGTCATGCCGTCCTGCCAGGCGCTTGCGCCAGCCGCCGTCGCCGCCTTCGCTTGCGAGATCTTGCGCTTGACTATCTGGCTTGGTGGCTCCTGCTGAGCCATGAGCCAGCGCCGGAACGCGTTCATCGCCGCCGTACCGCCGATCCCCATGCCACAGAGGCTGATCAGGCCGCCCGTGGCCACCAGCGCGATCCCCACGATCAAGGCCTTGGAGTTGGTTGAACTGATATGAATGCGAGTCATCGATGACTCTGTGCTCGTCATGCCTTCCCCCGATGTCGTCCTGCTCAGTTCACCAGCGTTCCCGCGTAAGACGCCGCCGAGTCACCCGCGACGGGTGATGTGAGGCCGGCAGGGCGGGCGTCAAATCAGCGTGTGGCCGATGCCTGGCGCATTCAGGAGGGACGTGGGCTGAGCACCGAAACCGACGGCAGTGAGCTTGACAGGCTCCGCGCGCAAGTCAGCGAGCTGCGATCGCAACTCGCGCAGGCGGAAGAACGTGCACCCAGGCCACGTCGGCGGATTGGCTGGCGAGGGCCAGTAGCGGCACTGCTCATCGTCTTCGGCTGCGTGCTCGCGCCCGTATCGGTCATCGCGGTCTGGAGCGCTAACCAGGTCTCCAACACCGACAGGTACGTGGCCAATGTCGCGCCGCTGATCTCCGAGCCAGCCGTGCGGGCTGCGCTGACCGACAAGATCTCGACGCGGATCACGGACAAGCTCGACGTCCAGGGCCTCACCAAGCAGGCGGCCGGACAGCTGTCTCAGCACGGACTGACCAGGCTAAGCACGGTGCTGTCCGGCCTTTCCGGGCCAATCACGAGCGGAGTCAGCGGGCTGATCCACACCGTGGTCGGCAAGATCGTCGCTAGCCAGCAGGTCGCCCGCCTCTGGGTCGATGGCAACAGGCTGGGCCACGCTCAGCTGGTCAGGGCGCTGTCAGGAAAGCGCAGCGCGCTGAGCGTCTCGAACGGCAAGGTCGTCATCGGCCTCGGTCCATTCATCGACAGGGTCAAGCACAGGCTCGCCGAGCGTGGCGTGCCGCTCGTGGACAAGCTGCCGCCGATCAACCCGACATTTCCGCTCTTCGACGCCAAGTACCTGGTGCGGGCGCAGTCGCTGTATCGTGCGCTGACGACGCTGAAGTGGGCGCTGCCGCTGATCGCTCTCGCCGCTCTCGCAGCCGGCGTCTACGTCGCCAGACGGCATAGGCGTGCGTTGATAGCGGTCGGCCTCGGCGTGGCCGGATCCATGCTCGTGCTCGGCATCGCGATCGCGGTAGCCAGGACGATCTACCTCGATAAGGTGCCGGCCAGCATGCTGCCCGCCGATGCCGCCGTTGTCGTCTTCGACACGTTGGTCAGGTTCATCAGGCAAGGCCTGCGCGTGCTGTTCGTGCTCGGGCTGGTTGTCGCGCTGGCTGGCTTCGTTACCGGCCCGTCGATCACCGCTGTGCGCACCCGGAGCGGCCTGACCTCGGCGCTGGCCTGGGTTAGGAGGACCGGCGAGCGGGTTGGCCTGACCACAGGGCCGGTTGGTCGCTGGATGTACGCCCAGCGCCGGCTGCTGCGGATCGCGGTCGTCGTGGTCGCCGCGGCCGTCTTCGTGTTCTGGGGGAACCCGACCGGACTGGTCGTGGCGCTGATCGCGGTCGCGGCAGTCGGCGTGCTCGGCCTCATCGAGTTGATCGCCAGGCCGGGCGAGGGTTGAGCGGCCCTTTTGTGGCGAATCGGTTGTGCCTGGCGGGCAGCTACGCAATGCTATTCGACGCCTAGCCATTCCATGCCTCGTCGAGGCGTCGACCTTGAGCGGGAACACAGCAGCCCATGCAGTTATGGCAATTCACCACAGCCGTCGTGGCCGGATCCGAGCCGCCGAGGTCGTGGCTGCTGTTACCGATCCCCAGCCGGGAGATCTTCGGTCTCGGCGTGGTCGCCGGTGCCATGGTCGTGGCGGCCGCCAGAGGCTGGCTCTGGTGGCGCGGGCCCAAACGGGCCAGGCGGGCCACGGTCAGTGCGGCACAGCAGGTGCCACAGCCAGCCTCGGCGCCGGTCAGCATCGCCGCCAGTCCGCTGCCGCTCGCTAAGCCAGCGGTCCCGGTCCCGGTCCCGGTCCCGGTCGCGGTTGTAGCCAGACCGAGCGTCGCGGAGGCCGGCAGCACCGCCGCCGAGCCTGATGTCGCCGCGGCGGTGCGCGAACTGCTCGCCAGGTTAGAGACCCTCAAGGTGACGCTGGCCACCGGGCGGCCTGAACTGGTCGACCGGTACCTGTCAGCCGCCGTAGCCGACCTGGCGTCGGGCGCGGCGCCCTGCGGCCGCTGCGACCTCGTCCTGGTCGGGTTCGGTGCACCAGCTACCGCCAGCGGCCTGACCATGCGTCGCGACAACGTCGCGGCCGCGCTTGACGTGATCGCCGCCAGGATCGTCACCGCGAGGCGCAGGCTCGCTGAGTCGCGTTCCGGCGCTCCCAGTGGCAAGATCGCGACGGGTGGCTGGCGATTGACCGTACTCGTCAGCCGGATCGCGCCGACCGCAGCCGAGCTAGCCATGCTGGTCGACTTTGTCAACGAGCCTGGTCGGCTGGCTGCCCTGCTGCCGGGCCTCGGAGCGGGTCAGCTCCCGGCGACCGCGTCTGTAGTTGAGCTCAGCCGTGCCGATGGACATCCGCCGGGCCTTGTCGCCGCGCTGCAGCCTGGCCATAGGCCGGCGCCAGAGCTTGGCCGGCTTGCCGACCAGCCGCCGTCGGCCAGCCTGCGCATCGGCATGCTCGGACAGCTCACGATCAACGGCCAGCCAGGGGCGCTGCTGCCTGCTCAGACCCAGCTGATCGTCGCGCTCGCGCTGCACGGCGAGACTGGATTGCCTGGCAAGCAGCTCTGCGAGCTGCTCGGCTCAGACGCCGATCACCCCAAGCCGGCCGATTCACTCAGGCAGCTCATCGCCAGAACACGGCGCCAGCTCGGCCGGACCAGTGGCGGGAGCGAGTGGATCGAGCATCTCGGCCATGGCAGGTACGCGCTGCACAAGGAGTCCAGGGTCGACTGGCACGAGTTCTCCAGGCTCACCGACCAGGGCATCAGGGCGAGGGATGCCAGCCGGATCGCAGCGGCGCTCGCCATGATCAGAGGCCAGCCTTTTACTGGCTGCTATTACTGGTGGCTGGACATCGAACTGATAGACACCGTCGCCGCGAAGATCGTGACGGCCGCCGCCACGCTGGCTGAGCTGGCGCTCGGCAAGCCGGACGCGGCCGCGGCGGCGAGGGCGGCCAGGATCGGGCTGGTGGCCGACGCGACGTCGGAACAGCTCTGGCGGCAGCTTATGCGCGCCGAGCACGCGGCAGGCAACCTCGCCGGCGTACGCGAGGCGTGGTCACGCTGCGTAGACGCCGTCTCGGAAATCGCGGTCGATGGAGAGCCGGAGCCCGCCACTGCCGCTCTGTACCGTCAGCTCCTCAACCACGGTGCTGCTTGACCACGGGGCTGCCTGACCGCGGGACTGCTTGACCACGGGTGGTGTAGACGTCGACGATGACCGATAACATGCTCCGCAGTTAGGTACACACCCCACGCGCGGCTCGGCCCGGGTTTGGACGCAGGTGAAACGATCGTCACATGAGGTCGCGTCGAGAACCACGCCGACCAGTCATCATGGCAGCGCTGGGCCGCGCCAGTAGCCGGGCGAAGGCGTCAGGTGATCGGTCGGCCGTACTGGTAGAAGATCATCTGCAGCCGAGAGTCCGGATACCCGCCGACCTGCTCCGCTGCGTGATCGCTACGGTCGAGATCGCCTTGCTTGCCGGACTCGCTATGCTTGCCAGCGCGACGGCGACCGGCGTCGAGGTGGACTTCGTCGGCGCGAGCCATCGGCTGCCTCCCGCGGTACTGCATCTGATCGGCGTCGCGGGCAACCTGGCGGTTCCTGTGCTGCCGGTCGTCCTGGCGATCAGGCTTGGCCTGCTCAGGCAGTTCCGCAGGCTGGCCGAGGCGGTAGCGACCGGTGGGATAGCCGTGGGTGCCGTCGCGCTGGCGAACCTGCTGCTCAACCTTCCAGTCCTGCGTCACTTGCACTCCGCGCTTCATACGGCTAGCGCCGCAGCGAGCCATGATGCTGCGCTCGACGGTTACCTGGCGGGCCTGGTTGCCTACGTCACCGTGGTTGGCCTGCGAGGTCACGCCCATTTGCGCCCAGCCTTCCTGACTGGCCTTGGCCTTTACGGGCTCGCCACGCTCGCCGACCGAACGGCCACCGTGCTTTCGCTACTGATCACCGTGCTGATCGGGTCGGCGATCGGCTCAGGGCTCAGGTACGCGCTCGGGACGATCTCGGGACGCCCGAGCGCATCGGACATCGCTGCCGCGCTCACCACGCCGGAGCACCGGATCGTCGCGATTCGCCGATTGGGCAACGGCGGCTCTGAGGTGCGCAAGTACGCCTCGACGCTCGCCAGTGGCAAGACGCTCGATGTCACCGTCTTCGACCGGGACCAGCAGGCGGCCGACGCTTTTTACCGGCTCTATCGCCGGGTCAGGGTGCGGGCCAGCATCTCGCGCAGCGCACCGCTCACGCTCGAAGGGGCGGTTGAGCGGCAGGCGCTGCTCATCTATGCCACCGAGGACGCGGGGGTCAGGACGCCGAGGCTGCACGCAGTGACCAGGGTCGGACCCGACGCGGCAGCGCTGGCGACCGATCACGTCGAAGGAAGCACGCTGGCCGACTCCGGCTCCGCGACCACAGATGACCAGCTCAGGCGCGTCTGGGACACCGTGCAACAACTCCACAAGCACAGGGTCACGCACCGCGCGCTCACGGCTGACCGGATCATGTTCGCGCCAACGACCGAGGGCCGCCGCGGCGGCGACGGAGTGGTCCTGCTCGATCCGGGCAATGGCGACGTCGCGGCCAGTGACCTACAGACCAGAATCGACCTGGCTCAGCTCCTCGCCCAGACCGCGCTGGTCGTCGGTGCTGACCGCGCCGCGGATATCGCGATCGAGAAGATGCCTAAGGATGAGTTGCCTGGCCTGGTGCCGCTGCTACAGCCGGTCGCGCTCTTCCGCGCGACCAGATCCGAGCTGCGCGGGCGGAAGAGCCTGCTCACGGCGGTGCGGAAGCGGCTCATGGAAGCGGCCCCTGACGGCGAAGTGCAGCCCGTCCAGCTTGAGCGGATCAGGCCGCGTGCGGTCATTACGCTGATCGCCGGCGTCTTCGCCGCATACTTGCTCGCTGGTCAGCTAGCCGACGTGTCATTCAGCAACCTGCTCGCCCGCGCCAACCTCGCCTGGGCGTTCGTCGCGCTCGCGCTGTCGGCTTGCACGTATCTCGGGGCGACCTGGGCGCTCTCCGGCTTCGTGCTCGAGCGGCTGAACCCGATTCGTACCTTCCTCGTGCAGGTCGCCGGCTCGTTCGTGATTCTGGTCACGCCCGCCGCGGTCGGCGGGGTAGCGCTGAACGTGCGCTATCTTCGGCGCGCGAAACTCAGCGCGGCCAACGCCGCCGCCAGCGTCGGAGTCACCCAGGTGATCTCGCTGCTGACCTACATCGTGCTCGTGCTGGTCTCGGCGGCCATTACCGGTCAGTCGCATGCGGCCAACGCGCTGAAGCCACACCGATGGGAGTACATCGCGCTTGCCGTGGCGGCCGTGATCGTGCTGCTCGTGCTGGCGTTTCCGGCTGGGCGCAAGCAAGTGTTCTCACGCGTCGGCTCGATCGCCGGCCAGGTAGTACCGCGACTGCTCGACGTGGCGCAACGCCGGGCCAAGCTGGTAGAAGGCATCGGCGGCGCGCTGCTGATGTCGGTCGCCTACATCTTGTGCCTGGCGGCCTCGGTACGGGCGATGGGGATGAGCCCCGTGCCGCTCGCGAGTATCGCGCTGGTGTACCTGACCGGCAATGTCGTCGGGTCGATCGTGCCGATCCCCGGCGGCATCGGCGCGATCGAGACCGCGATGTCACTCGGGCTGACCGCAGCTGGTCTGCCAGGACGCACGGCGATCGCGGCGGTCTTGCTCTTCCGTACCGTCACCTTCTGGCTTCCTGCTCCCGCCGGATGGGCCGCGTTCAATTATCTGCAGCGCAAAGGAGCGCTATAGGTTCGCCCGCCGCGATGGATTCGGGGTTTCATCGCGCCCCGGCGCCCGGTCTCGCGTGGTCGGGTGCGATGGATTCGGGCTTTCATCGCGCTCCGGCGCCCGGTCTCGCGTGGTCGGGTGCGATGGATTCGGGCTTTCATCAGGGAAATCGGGTGTGACTTCGGGCATTCATCGCGGCGCTGGGCCGGGTCGGCGCGATGAAACCGGCAACCCATCGCACTCTGCGGCAATCCGCCAGGGCACGCCGCCGACACCCCGCCCACGCGCACCGCGTCAGCCGACCCCGCCGCGCGCTAACAGGGATTGGCGAAACTCGGCGCATCGGTCGGCAATCGGTGGCCCGTCGGCCCGTCGGCGCGCTTTGCGGGCGCGGGTGGAGTCGTCCGGTATGACTTACGCCGACCTGGCCCGTCGTATCCCGATGATCGCGAGCAGGAGTCCGATAACGGCCAATATAGGACCGATGATTTCGAAGGCGGAGTTATTCGACATGAAGCTGCCGCCAATGGTCCCGAAGCCCTGGAGTGCCCAGAAGACTCCGACGACGACGAGCACGACGCCGACAACGGCAACCAGCCAGTTCCGCACCATCCACCCCACACCGGTCAGGCCAGCCGCGCTGTTGCCAGGGCGGCGGCGAGCAGGACAACGCCCCACGATAGGGAACGGAGTGCACGCTCGAGTGGTTCACGCAAGCGCGCCGCATCGAGCGCGATGGTCTCGCCCGTGGTCAGCGTGACCATGCCGGTCACGGCAACGGTACGGCGCCGCAGGATCCTTGCTGGAGTGCTCAGGTGCCGCTGTCCGGCCGACATCGCCATCGCTGCCGCGGCGACGAGCACTGGGGCCACCGCGAGTTTGCCCGCCTCAGCGACATAGCCGGTCAAGGCGGGGAACGCCCCCCAGGCCGCCGCGAAGCCGGTGTCGGTATGAATGATGCCGCCGAAGAGTTCGGCGTTGTAGCCGATTACGAGCAACGGGCCGACGATCATGAAGGGCAGCAGCACCCAGCCGACCCTAGTAATGCCGATAGCCCCGAGCACGACGGCGCCAGCCAGGCCAGCGATCGTCACCGCGACCAGCACGGGGGCGGGGATCGACGTTCTCAGCGGCCTGCCGTGCAGTTCGTCGAGAGCGTGCGCGGCGATACCGACAGCCAGAAAGAACGCGATCAGCGCGGCGACCAGTCGATCGAGCCTGACGTGCGGTGCGATCATCGCGCCAAGTACCACGTAGGACAGATGCCAGGCGGTGAATGGCGGATGCAGCAGCGTCCACCAGTCCCGCCAGCGGCCAGGCCCGGCCGCGTAGTAGGCGGGCCTGGCCTGCTGGTCAGCCACCTGACCGGGTTCCCCACATGATCAAGCCGCCGCCGAGGCTCATCTGCCGGCTACCCACGTCGGTGAAGCCTGCCGAGCGCCAGGCCTGCACCGTCCAGGTGACCGGGTACCTGCGATAGTGCGCCGAGATGTTCGGCCCGAGAAACCTGCCGACGTCCAGCCATTCCCTGCCGCCGGTCAGCAGGCCGCCGGCTGGCAGCAACGTCCTGGTGTATAGCCACCACGCGGCATGCCAGAGCGGCGATGGTGGCACGGCGAATTCCAGGCTCGCCACCCGCCCGCCAGGTTTGACTACGCGACCGAGTTCAGCCAGTGTCGCCTGCGGGTCATCGACGTAGCGCAGCAGGTAGGTGAACGTCAGCGCGTCGAAGCTGGCGTCTGGAAACGGCAGCTGCTCGGCCCGGCCTGTCACCAACGTGATCCGGTCGGCGAGGTCAGCGGCAGCCACGTTCCGCTTGCCGCGGCGCAGCATCTGCTCGGTCAGGTCCGCACCGACGACTTTTGCGGCCGTCCGCTTGGCCAGCGCGATGGCGACTCCGGCGGTGCCGGATGCGACGTCGAGAATGACACCATCGCCGGTCGGCGTCACCTGGTCGATCATCGCTCGGCGCCAGCGGCCGTTCTGCCCGAATGACAGCAGCTCGGCTAGCCGGTCGTAGCGGGCAGGCAGTGGCGTGAACAGATCCTGGGCGAATGCGTTGCGATCGGTGGCGGTCGACAGCGGCACTAGACGTCTCCTTGACTGCTCGCGGTACTTCACGGTACGCAGTACCAGCTAAACACGGGACAGATAGGAGCAGCTAATGGCGGACCATGCGGCGCGGCGATTCGACGTCAAGCTTGCCGAAGGCAGGATCGTCCAGGTACTCGCGGCCGGGCCGGCCGACGGCCTGCCTTTGGTGTTCCACACGGGCACGCCTGCCGGCCTGGTCCACTACCAGCCGATCATCGACGCGGCTGCCAGGGCGGGCTTGCGCTGCGTCATGTACTCGCGGCCCGGCTATGGCGGCTCGGATCCGCTGCCAGGCCGGCTGGTAGCCGATGCGGCCGGCGATGTAGCGGCAATACTCGATCACCTCAGCGCTGGCGACTTCGTCACCGCTGGCTGGTCCGGCGGCGGACCGCATGCGCTAGCCTGCGCCGCCCTGCTGCCGCGGCGGTGTCTTGCCGCGGCGACCATCGCCGGCGTCGCCCCGCACTCGGCTGTCGGTCTTGACTGGCTTGACGGCATGGCCGATGAGAACGTCATCGAGTTCAGCGCGGCTGTCAGCGGGGAGCCAGGTCTGACCGCCATGCTCACCGAGGCAGCGGCGCAGCTGCGCGACATTACCGGCCAGGAGGTCGCCGAAGCGTTCGGCGATCTGGTGACCGCGCCTGACAAGGCCGCGCTGAGCGGTGAGTTCGCCGACTATTTCGCGCAGGCCACAAGGGCGGCCGTGGCGAACGGCATCGATGGCTGGCGCGACGACGACCTGGCGTTTGTCACCGACTGGGGGTTCGCGCTCGATGACGTCGCGGTACCGGTGACGGTCTGGCAGGGCGATCAGGACGCGATGGTGCCGTTCGCCCACGGTCAGTGGCTTGCCGGCCGTATAGCCGGCGCCCGCGCGCGTCTTCTCGACGGGGAAGGACACCTCAGCGTGATCACCAATTACGTTGACGTCATCTGCGCTGACCTGGCCGCCGCGGCGAGCGGAAACTAAGATGCTGCCTTCGTCGTCTGCTCGTTAGCCTGCACTACCATGCGCCAGCTGCCGGTTCCTGATCCCGGCACGCCAGACCTGCGGTCGCCGAACCGCTTCGTGATTCGGTCAGGGACAACGTGACGCTCGGCATGCCCGACGCCGGCTACGAGTCGGTGGCCGATGCGCTCGCGGCCGTTGACGCGCTTGGCTGCGCGAGCTCGTCGCCTCCGGTGGCCCCTATGCGGCGCTGTGGAGGTCGTGGCACGGCGGAAATCAGGAGCCTGTGTATG
>DATNEK010000272.1:0-3693 GCA_035553055.1 Streptosporangiaceae bacterium
AGGATTGCAGCTGCAACAGTGGACCAGCAACGGCGGCACCAACCAGCAGTGGTACCTGAAGCCCACCGGCGACGGTTACTACACCATCGTCAGCCACGACAGCGGACTGGTCGCGGACGTGTACGGCCGCTCGACCAGCGATGGAGCACAAGTCGTGCAATGGACCGCCAACGGAGGCACCAACCAACAGTGGCAGCTGGTGCCAAGCTAAAGAAGCTAAGGAAAGGACAGCAGAAAGCCGCCAGACTCGCGCAAGAAAAACAGGAGACTGATACCCCGCGAGTCTGGCCGACCGTCCTCGACGAGGCACGGCCCCGATGCCGTCGTGGGCGCGGATGATGCGGGCGTCCGGGTCTGTAAAGCTATCGGCTCTGTCGCACTTTCGGTGGTGACGCTGCGTCGACACTTGGCATCATGAGCCGTGCATGATGTCAGCGACCTTATTGGCGTGGTTTTCTCGGGGCTGTCGCCGCTGGTCATCGAGGAGGTGACGGGCGAGGAAGACCGGATCGTGGTGCGAGCGCGTACGCCCGGCGGGCCGGTGGCCTGTCCCGGGTGCGGCGCGAAGACGGTGCGAGTGCCAGCTTTGCCTCGGCGTGCTGCCAGGCTTAGTCGGCTTGCCGCTCGGTGCTGTAGGTGCCTGCTGATCGCTCGTGACCGCGGTGGTCTCGCCACCATGCTTGGTAGCGGATCTTGCCATCGTCGTTGACCCGTTCCTTGGTCCAGCCCATCTACGCTCCTTTTTGATCGATGCCCGCTCACTGCCCGCAGACCATCGCGAACTTTCACGAACCTCGACCGACCATCGCGGAACCTTGATTTACCGCTTGACCTGCATGATCGCCTTCGGAGCGGATGCCGCGAATCGACGGGACTAGGAGCGTTAGCGCAACCGATACGAGCTGCCAGACGGCGCTGAATACGAGCACGTGCGTCACGCCGACCGTGGAGCCGATGGGGCCCGCTGCGGCGAGGGCGAGTGGGCCGAGGGCGAAGGCGCCGAGCGTTTCCCAGGCGCTGACGCGGCCGAGTATTTCGACCGGGATGAGCCGCTGGATGGTGGCCGCGACGAGGGCTTGGTCGATCGAGCCGCCGAGGCCTGCGATGAAGGCGCCGACGCATACGCAGGCGAGGGGAAGCGGGCTGGCCAGCGCCGCGACCGGTGCGGCGTAGCCGAACGTCATCGCGGTGGCGACGAGCAGTGGCCGGCGCGGCCTGCGGTTGGCGACGAACATCCCACCGCACACGGCGCCGATGCCGTTAGCCGCCATGACGAAGCCCCAGGCGCTCGGGCCGCCGAGCCGGGTCTGCGCGACAAGCGGACCGAGGACCAGGTACGGGGCCCAGACCAGTGCGTTGAATAGGCAGAATTGCAGGATCGGCACCCACAGCCAGGAGCGGGAGGCGAACTGGGTCCAGCCATCGCGAAGATCACGCAGCAGCGAGCCGTGCGCGGTGCCGGTTGGTCGCAGGCCACTGAGTTTCAGCAGCACGACGACGCTGACGGCGTAGCTTGCGGCGTCGGCGAGTAGCACCGCGGCCGGGTTCGTAACCCCGGCGAGTAGGCCACCGAGTACGGGTCCTGTGATCTGCGCGGACGATGCCAGCACGCTGAGTAGGGCGTTGGCCTCCGTCAACCGTTCACGTCCGGCGATCTGCGGGATGAGGGCCGGCAGGGAGGGGGTGAACGCGCCCTCGCCGATCCCGACGGCCGTAGCAATGATCAGCAAAGTCACGAGCGCGGGATGGCCGGCGAGCAGCAGCGCCCCGAAGGCGGCCTGTCCAGCGCAGCGCAGGACGTCGGCTGCGATCATTACGCGCCGGCTGCCGAGCCGGTCGGCCAGAACGCCGCCGAGCAGAAGGAAGACGACGACCGGCAGAATGCGCGCCGCCATCAACCAGCCGAGCGCCTGCGCTCCGCCCACCGACAGCGCGGCGAAGGCGGTGGCGATCGGCGCCATGGCCGAGCCAAGTTTCGACGCGGCGTAGCCCGCGGCGAACCAGCGCAGGTCTCGCTGCGCGAGAACAGCGGCGAAACGGTGACGGTGCATGAGGCGAGGCTGCGGTCCCGACTCGGTCTGAACAAGGTTTTACTGCGTTGAGTTGAGTCATTTTGCATAAAGTTTGAGATGGCGAGGATTAGCGCAGTAAATAAGGTGTGAGTGGCGGCTGGACTGGGAGATTGGCAAAATGTAGTGGGAAGTTAAGGTGAACGTTTACTGCGGGAAGGTGAATGCGTTGCAGCCCGTCGAGTACGCCGTGGCGGTCGATAAGTACTTGGACGCCGCCGGGCTGAGCGATGCGTCGCGGCGGGTCTACCGCATCGCGCTGAACACCTGGGCATGGACGTTGGTCGATCGCCCCGCTCCAGAGGGCACCGCGCGACGCGGAGCCCGGCCGCCGATCGTTCCCTTGGCAGTACTCGATGAAGCCGGCGAACGGGTTCGCAACTATTTCGCTGCGCGCGACGCCGGGTGGCAAAGCACCGATTCGCGAAGCGCGCGCACGATCAATCGCGAGCTTTCGATCCTGCGCAGCGCCATTACCTGGTGGCTGGCGCAGGGCTGGATCGCCACGGATCCGACGCAGGGGGTCGCGCGGCAGAGAATTGAGACGCCCGCCGCGGAGCGCCGCTTGGAAATCGACGATGTACGCCGGGTTTTCGCATTACGCGCGCCACTTCGCGACCAGGCGCTGTGGCACGTGTTGCACGAGAGCGGAGCCACGATCGAGCGGATCCTCGCCCTGAACGTCGGCGATGTTGATCGAGGCCGCAGCCGGGCCAAGGACGTGCGGTGGTGGGGTGCTACCGCTCAGCTCATGACGCTGCTGCTGACCGGACGAGCGGCTGGACCGGTCTTCCTGACCGACCGGCGCGCTCCAGCGGACACTCCGGTCGTCGACCGCTGTCCACACACCGGACGTGGGCGGTTGTCATACCGCCGCGCGGCGGAAATTTTCGCCGACGCCACGAGGCCGCTCGATCCGCACGGCCGAGGCTGGACGCTACATCAACTCCAGGGGCAATAGTTATCGAAATATTTCGAACCTACTACCGATGGGATTTCCGAAATGTGTCCGAAAGTTATTGACTGACGGCGGAACGCCGACCGATACTCTCGCCATCGGCAGCCCCCGAAAATCGCCGATCCGGGCCACCCACATAGCCCGGCGTGCGGTCGTCCCTTCGCGGCGACCGCTCCATTCACGCGTTGCATGACGCCGACGCTCGGTAGCCACCGCCGACCGCCTACCGCCGCGCCGGGTCGTACTGTGCTGCGCTCGCGAGCCTTCAATGAGGAAGGAGCACGCTTACATATGCACCCTGCATACCCACACCGCGGCCGACGCGGCCGCCTAGCCAAGCTGTTCGTCGGCCTGGGTTCCGTCATCGCGGCGGCTACGGCCACGGCCTTGACGCCCGGGGCCGCTAGTGCCGCCACCACGATCTGCAACAGCCAGACCGGCAACAACGGCGGCTATTACTACCAGATGTGGACCAACGGCCAGGGTTCAGCCTGCATCACGCTGAACTCAGGCAACAGTTACTCGGCCAGGTGGAGCGGCGTCGGTGACTTCGTCGCCGGCGTCGGCTGGAACCCCGGCAGCAACAACACGGTCAGTTTCAACGGAAGCCTTAGCGCCTCCGGCGGAACCACACTGGTCTCGCTGTATGGGTGGTCGACCAATCCG
>DATNEK010000273.1:0-5090 GCA_035553055.1 Streptosporangiaceae bacterium
CGACTACCCCGAGGGAATTGTCGCGCAGGTATACGCGCCTGAGCCGATCGTGGGCCGCCGTTACTACGAGCCGACCAGGCACGGCGCCGAGGCCAGGTACGCCGACCGCTCAGAGCGGATCAGGGCGGTGCTCGACGCCGCAGCGGGTTCAACCGCGCCACTCCCAAGCGACACTCCACTCCCAAGCGACACTCCAGTCCTGGGCGACACTCCAGTCCTGGGCGACACTCCAGTCCCAGGGAACATTCCAGCCCCAGGTGGCTCGCAGATCCCAGACTGACTCGCTGCTAAGAGTTCGCCAGGTCGGCCAGCTACCGCAACTTTCCGGGATCATGTTTCGCCCCATGATCCTGGAGACTTGACCGCAAATGCTGCCGTTTTCCTTCCACGATCACGCCGCCCATCATGATCACGGAGACTTCCCGCGCACCGCGCCTGCCGAAGGACCGCCGCCGGCCCCGATCCGGGCGGCGTGCCGGGAGATCTGGTCCACGACGACGTTCTTGTGCCGCTGCGGTGGTCTGGGCTTGCCGGTGTTGGCCTGACGGCGGCGGCCACGCGGTAGAGCTTCGCCAACCCCTCCGAGTATGAAGTATTTCCTAGTTAACTGATTGATTTAATTGCCTGGTAGGCGGGCCTTATAGGCGTCGACTGCTGTCAGCGGCGGATGTTAGTGTCCTAGTCAGGAGCTTGTGCAATACCCAAATCCGGAGGCCCGCCGTGACTAGCCCAGTCGCTAGCCAGCGGTCAACGTTGACCTGCCGGCGCCATGTAGATCTGCTCCGTACTTCAAGCGCCATCTGTCGCTCCTTCTGCTGATCCCGCTCTACAGCCGCTCGCCTTACGCGCGCCTGGCGTCGCCAGCCGCCGATCAGCCACGAGCCGTCGATTAGTCGCCGCCCGTACAAGGCGACCACGCCAGCGCGCTAGCACCTCGAGCAGAAGGAATTTCCATGTCAGCCAAGCCGCCCTCAGCCAAGCCGCCCTCAGCCAAACTGCCCCCAGGCAAACTACAGCGCGGTCAGGGCCAGTGGGCCCTTGGGCACTTCGAACCGCTCAACCCGGCCGAACGATTCAAGAAGGACGATGCCGGCCTGAACGTCAGGGATCGGATCGTGAACAGGTACGCGACCGCCGGCTTCGACTCGATCGACCCGACTGACCTGCGGGGCCGCTTCCGCTGGTGGGGCCTATACACCCAGCGCAGGCCGGGGATCGCCGGCGGCAAGACCGGGTTGCTCGACGACGCCGAGATCGAAGACAGCTACTTCATGATGCGGGTCCGCATCCCAGGCGGCCAGCTCACCCCGGAGCAATTGCGCACGATCGGCGGCATCGCCAAGGAGTACGGCCGTGACCTCGCCGACATCACCGACCGGCAGAACGTACAGTTCCACTGGATCAGGATCGAAGACGTGCCGACGATCTGGGCGCGGCTCGACGAGGTCGGCCTGTCGTCGCTGCAGGCGTGCGGCGACGTGCCGCGCAACATACTGGGCTGCCCGGTCGCCGGCATCGACGCCGACGAGCTGATCGACGCGACCGCGGCGCTGCGCGCCACCGAGGCTGTGGCAGCGGGCAACCCGGAATTCGGCAACCTGCCGCGCAAGTACAAGACAGCGATCGCTGGCTGCGCGTCGCACTGCACCGCGCACGAGATCAATGACATCTCCTTCGTCGGCGTGACCGGCCACGACGGCACGCCCGGTTTCGACCTGTGGGTCGGCGGCGGCCTGTCAACTAACCCGATGCTGGCCAAGCGGCTCGGCGCGTTCGTGCTGCCCGAGCAGGTTCCCGCCGTCTGGGCTGGAGTCACCGGGCTGTTCCGCGACTACGGATACCGCAGGCTCCGCAGCCGGGCCAGGCTCAAGTTCCTGGTGGCCGACTGGGGTCCCGAGCGAGTCCGCGACGTGCTCGAACGCGAGTACCTGGGCTTCGCACTCGCCGACGGCCCAGCGCCGCCGCCGCCGGTCGCCGGATCCCGCGACCACATCGGCGTGCACCGCCAGCGCGACGGCCGGTACTACATCGGCGTCGCCCCGCACGTGGGCCGCACGTCAGGAAGCCAGCTGTGGCACGCCGCCGATCTTGCCGCCGAGTACGGGTCGGGCAGGCTGCGTACGACAACTGAGCAGAAATTGCTGATCTTGGACATCGCGGAAAGCAACGTCGACGCTCTTGTCGCCGACCTCGAGGCGATCGACCTGCAGGCTAATCCTTCGCCGTTCCGCCGGGGCACGATGGCCTGCACCGGGCTCGAATTCTGCAAGCTGGCCATCGTGGAGACCAAGCAGCGGGCCCGTGATCTGTACGCCGAACTCGACCGGCGGCTGCCTGGCTTCGATGTCCCGATCACCATGAACGTTAACGGCTGCCCGAACGCGTGCGCGAGGTTCCAGCTCGCCGACATCGGGCTCAAGGGCTCGATCGTGGATGGACAAGAGGGGTTCCAGGTTCACCTCGGCGGCTCGCTCGGCGCCGACCCGTCGTTCGGCCGCAAGCTGCGCGGGCTGAAGGTCACCGCGGACGGGTTGCCCGACTACGTAGAACGCCTGCTGCGCAACTTCAAGGCGCACAGCGCCGACGGCGAGCAGTTCGCGACCTGGGTGCGCCGCGCCGACGAGAGCTTGCTGTCATGACTGCGTCGAATGGAGATGGCGAACGCCAGGTGCCATTTTTCTGCCCTTATTGCGGCGATGAAGCTCTGCGCCCAGCCGGTCCCGACCCGGGCGAGTGGACCTGCGGGTCGTGCGCCAGGAGCTTCACACTCAAGTTCAGCGGCGTGACGTCATGAGCGGCTATCCGATCGAGCTTGACCTGACCGGACGGGCCGCGGTCGTCGTGGGCGGCGGAACTGTCGCACTGCGCAGGACCCACGCGCTGGTGCAGGCCGGCGCCCAGGTCACGGTCATCGCTCCGGTGGTCTGCGCCGAGTTCGCCGAGCTAAGTGTGACGGTGCTGACCAGGCGCTACCGCGACGGTGACCTGACCGGGGCCTGGCTCGTCCACGCCGCGACCGACGACGCCGAGGTCAACGAGGCGGTAGCGACCGCCGCCGAGGCGGCCAGGATCTGGTGCGTGCGCGCCGACACCGCTACCGAGTCGCCAGCCAGGATGCCCGCGGTGACCAGGCACGGCGACGTCACGGTCGCGGTGACCGCTGGCAATGACCCGCGCCGCTCCCAGCGCATCAGGTCGGCGATCAGCGACAAGCTCGCCCAGGGCGAATTTCCGGTCAGACGGCACCGCCGCCGGCCAGGCCGCGGCCACGTCGCGCTGATCGGCGGTGGTCCCGGCGATCCAGGGCTGATGACCGTGCTTGGCCGTCGCCTGCTCGCCGAGGCCGACGTAGTGGTAGCCGACCGGCTCGGCCCGCGCGACATCCTGGCTGAACTCGACCCTGATGTGGAGATCATCGAGGCGGGCAAGGCGCCAGGCGCGCACCGGCTGACCCAGGACGAGATCAACGCTCTTATCGTGAAGCGCGCCCAAGCGGGGAACCGTGTCGTCAGGCTCAAGGGCGGCGACCCGTTCGTGTTCGGCCGCGGCGGCGAGGAGGCACTCGCCTGCGTCAGGGCCGGCGTTCCGGTCGAAGTGGTACCTGGCGTGACGAGCGCGATCGCGGTGCCGGCGTACGCGGGGATTCCGGTCACCCACCGCGGCATTACCCAGGACTTCGCCGTGGTGTCCGCGCATCTCGACCCGTCTAAGCCAGGCGTGTCAGTGGACTGGGACGCACTGGCGAACGGACCGGGCACCTTGGTGCTGATGATGGCCGTCGCGCACCTGGAGCGGATCAGCACCGAACTGATCAAGCGCGGCCGGGACGCTGCTACGCCGGTCGCGGTCGTACAGGACGGCACAACGTCGCGGCAGCGGGTGCTGATCTCGACGCTCGATCTGGTCGCGGCCCAGGCAGCGGCGTACCAGGTCACGTCGCCATCGGTGGTCGTCATCGGCGACGTGGTCAAGCTGCGCGAGGAGCTGGCGTTCGCGGCCGAGCCGCTGCACTCGGAGGCGGCGGCATGAGCCGGCCAGCGCTTGTCGCGGTCGCCCACGGCAGCACGCACCCAAAGGCGGCCGAGACTGTGACCGCGCTTGCCCGCAACGTGACAAGGCTCGCGCCGGTCATCGACATCCGGGTGGCGTTCGCTGCGCACGCGGAGCCTTCACTACCGCAGGTACTCGCCGAGGCCGGCCAGGACGCGGTCGTGGTACCGCTGCTGCTGTCCACCGGCTACCACCTGACCGCGGACATCGCGGCCAGCGCGAGGCGCGTCGCCGGCCCGCTAGGACCTGACCAGCTCCTCGTCACCGCCTTGATGAGCAGGCTGGCCGAGGCCGGCGTGCCGAACGACGTCGGCGTCGTGCTAGCCGCCGCCGGCTCGTCCGACCCGAAGGCGGCTGCTCAGATCGCCACTCAGGCCGACCTGCTCGCCGCCGAGCGTGGCGGTGGCGCACCGGTGACCGTCGCGTTCGCCGCGTCGGGCCAGCCAAGCGTCGAAGACGCCGTCGCCTATCTCCGGCAGGAGACGCGTGGCCCGATCGCGGTCGCCAGCTACCTGCTCGCGCCAGGCCTGTTCCAAGGTCGCCTGGCCAAGTCGGGTGCCGACTGGGTAACCGCGCCCCTCGGTGACCATCCGGCCGTCGCCGCCCTCGTCATAGACCGCTACCGAACCGCCGCCTGACCCGACTGGTTGACGAGGTTAGCTCGGCCCGCGGGTGCGGGTGCCGGGTGTGGGATACATGCCTGGCAGCCTGCTGCGGGTGCGATGGGTTGCCAGTTTCATCGCGCCGGGCCGGTCGAGTGCCGCGATGGGTTGCCATACTCACACCCGATTTCCCTGATGAAACCCCGGATCCATCGCACCGGACGGCGCGGTCCCGGGCAGGAGAAGGGTGAAGTCGTGCGTACGGTACTGATCAGGCGGGAGATCGGTGTCGTCAACGACGGGGCAGGGTATTGGGGCAGGGTATTAATGCACGCCTCGCCGCGCTGACAACGCTCGCGAAGGCCGGGCAGGATTCAATGGCGCGGCGGCGTGGACTGGATACAGGGAGGTGCCTGACGAAGGCGATAGTGGTGACGG
>DATNEK010000274.1:0-23047 GCA_035553055.1 Streptosporangiaceae bacterium
GAGCACCTGGCGGGTGACGCGCTCGACAAGCTGCCCGAGGGATCGGGCTGGCTGATGATCCAGTTCGGCGGCGACACGAAAGACGACGTCGAGGCCAAGGCCAAGGCGCTGATCGACGAGGTCAACGCGGCCGGGGGATCGGGTAAGCCGCATGTGGCCTATCTGGAAGACCCGGCGGTCGAGGACAAGTTGTGGGATGTGCGCGAAGCCGGACTCGGTGCGACCGCCTATCCGCCGGGCGCGCACGAGACTCACGAGGGCTGGGAGGACGCCGCGGTCCCGCCCGACCGGCTTGGTGAATATTTGCGCGACTTTCGTGATTTGCTGGGCAAGCACGATTATCACGGCGCTTCGCTGTACGGGCACTTTGGCCACGGCTGCGTGCACACCCGGATACCGTTCGAGCTGCGCACGCCGGACGGGATCGCGCGCTACCGGTCCTTCGTCGAGGAAGCCGCCGACCTCGTCACCTCATACGGCGGATCGCTGTCCGGCGAGCACGGCGATGGTCAGTCCAGGGGCGAGCTGCTGCCGAAGATGTTCTCGGCTGAGCTGATCGGCGCGTTCGGTGAGTTCAAGGCCGCGTTCGATCCTGGCGACAAGATGAACCCAGGCAAGATCGTGCGGCCCAACCGGCTCGATGAGAATCTGACGCTGCGCGGCTGGTTCCCGCGCGATCCGGTCACGTTCTTCAGCTACCCGCAGGACGGCGGCTCGTTCGCGGCCGCCACATCCCGCTGCGTGGGCGTTGGCAAGTGCCGGGGCGACGAGGGCGGCGTGATGTGCCCGAGTTACCGGGCGACCAGGGAAGAGGAGCATGCCACCAGGGGCCGGGCCAGGATGCTGATGGAGATGATGCGCGGCGAGGTCATCACCGACGGCTGGCGGTCCGGTGAGGTACGCGACGCGCTCGACTTGTGCCTGGCCTGCAAGGGCTGCCGCAAGGAGTGCCCGGTCGATGTCGACATGGCCACCTACAAGGCCGAGTTCCTCGCCCATCACTACCACCGCAGGCTCCGGCCGATGTCGCACTACTCGATGGGCTGGCTGCCGACGCTCTCCCGCGCCGCTGCGGCGGCACCCGGGCTTGTCAACGCGCTCGGCCGGGCACCAGGTTTCGGCCAGGCGCTGCGGCTGATGGGCGGCATCGACAAGCGCCGCGAGGTGCCGCAGTTCGCGAGCGAGCGGTTCACCTCCTGGTGGGCGCGGCAGGCGAAGCAGACCAGCGGTGAGCGGCTCATCCTGTGGCCCGATACCTTCACCAATTACTTCCACCCCGAGGTCGGCCGGGCGGCTGTGGCTGTGCTCCACCATGCTGGCTTCGGCGTCGAGGTTCCCGGCGGCGCGCTGTGCTGCGGCCTCACCTGGATCTCAACCGGCCAGCTCAGCCGCGCCCGGCGGGTACTGCGCCGCACGATCGCGGCGCTGCGGCCCGCGCTTGAGGCCGGCTGGCAGGTTGTGGTGCTCGAGCCGAGTTGCGCGGCAGTCTTCCGGTCCGACGCCCCCGAACTGCTCGGCACCGACGATGCGCGGCTGCTCGCCAAGCGGACAAGGACGCTCGCCGAGGTGCTCACTCCTGCCGTACCCAGATCGCCGCTGGTCACCTGCAAAGGCGAGGCATCCACCTGGCCGAATTGCTCGCCGGGTTCATCAGCTAGGCCACGAGTTCCAGGCTCGGCGACACCGCTGTTACGTGAGCTATCTGCTGTGATGAAAGTCACTTTCTTGGGTTTTTAGTAATTTTATGACTGTTTCTAGTGCATCGTGGCGTATGAAAGCACCGTGCGTGCGTGATGGTCAACCCACCGTGACCGCATCGCCCTGACCTCGCGATATCCCGCACACCGCTGATCGCGGTTCCAGCCTCTTCGCTGCTGCGGTCGACGTCAGGTGACCACCGAGCGCGGCATGCGCGCCCGACCATAGGCCCAGATTGTCAAGGACATCGCATCATCGTAGGGAGCTCTCGCCCACCTTCCGGAGCCACGGGGCACATCGCAAGAGCCGACCGGCGCCCAGCCGGCTTCGCCGACGGATCATGGCCACCGCCGTGGTCTGCTCGGTGGTCGCTGGTGCCGGGCTGGCCCATCTGCTCACCAGCGGCTCACCGGTCTCCGGCCAGTCGGCCGCGGTCAACCGCGTGGCCGACGCCGAACCTTCGCCTTCGGTCAGTAACCCCGCGCGGCCGCGTCACCATCGGCCGGCCCACTCGTCGCCACGTAAGCGCGTGGCGACGAAGTCCCGGACAGTATCTGGCTACGCTAATCCGCTCCGCTCGATCAAGGACCTGATGCCACAGCGGATCGACATGGGCGTGGACTTCGGTGGCAGCGGACCTATCTACGCGCTGGGTCACGCGGTTATCACCAACGCGACCGGCAACTCGGCCGGCTGGCCGGGAGGCGGCTGGATCACCTACCGCCTCACCAGCGGCCGGGCCAAGGGACTGATGGTCTACGTGGCCGAAGACGTCACCCCGACGGTTCAGGTCGGCCAGGTGGTCAACTCTTCGACGGTCATCGCCACCATGTACAACGGCGGTGCCGGAATCGAGACCGGCTGGGCGATGCCTGACGGCAGTTCGGCGGAGTCCCAGCTGCCTGTCGCTGGCGGCATTAGCGGCGGCGGGCCATTCCCGGTCATGGTCGGCCTCAACTTCGAGGAACTGCTGCAGGCGCTTGGCGTGCCGCCGTCGCCATTCAACCGCTACGGCCCCCCATCTGGACTGCTGCCCGCTGGCTACCCCACCTGGCCGAGCAGCAAGTAACGAGAGCGAGTTTCGCGGGCGGAATCCTGCCTCACCCCGGCGCTTGCCTTGGATTGTTCCCGGGTACCGACGCGACGTCCGGTTGCCAGGGACGCGAGTCCGCGACGAAAAGCTGGGGGATGGGCGTGGAGATCACACTGCGGGCTGACGGCAGGGGATATCGGATCGAAGTGGATCCGCGCACGACGCTGCTCGACGCCCTGCGCGAGCATCTCGGTATCTACGGTCCCAAGAAGGGCTGCGACCATGGCCAGTGCGGGGCGTGCACGATCCTGCTCGACGGCATGCGCGTCAACAGCTGCCTCGCACTGGCCGTGGCGCACGACGGAGCGGAGATCACCACAGCCGAGGGGCTCGCCGCTGGCGGCGAACTGCACCCGATGCAGCGCTCTTTCATCGCCCGCGACGCGTTCCAATGCGGCTACTGCACTCCCGGCCAGATTCTTTCCGCGGTCGGAATGGTCAACGAGGCGCAGGCAGGATGGCCAAGCCAGGTAACCGGTGACGCCGCCGACGGGGAAGTGCCGCTCACCGACGAGGAGATCAGCGAGAGGATGAGCGGCAACCTCTGCCGCTGCGGTGCCTACGCGAACATCGTTCCCGCCATCCGCGAGGCCGCCGAAGCGGGGAGGTTCTGGTGAAGACCTTCCGTTACGACCGAGCCGGTGACATCTCAGGGGCCATAGCCACGCTCGCCAAGGAGAGGACGGGAGTCTTCCTGGCCGGCGGAACGAACCTGGTTGACCTGATGAAACTGGGCGTGATGCAGCCGGATGTCCTCGTCGACGTCAGGCGCCTGACCTCGACTGAAATCCAGGATCTTCCTGACGGCGGGCTTCGTATCGGCGCCGCGGTGACCAACAGCGAGCTGGCCGCCGACCGCCGAGTCCGTTCCAGGTACCCGGTGCTGTCGCAGGCCGTGCTGGCCGGCGCCTCGGGGCAGCTTCGAAATCTCGCCACGACCGGCGGCAACCTGCTGCAGCGCACCCGCTGCGTCTACTTTTACGACACGACCACGCCGTGCAACAAGCGAGAGCCTGACACGGGCTGCTCGGCGCTCGAGGGATTCAACTTTGGCCACGCGATCTTCGGCGCGTCCCGGCACTGCGTCGCCACCCACCCATCGGACATGGCTGTGGCCATGACGGCGCTTGACGCGGTGGTGCGGATCCAGGGTCCCGGCGGGGAGCGAGAGCTCCCCATCACCGAGCTTCACCGCCTGCCAGGGCACGAGCCCCAGCGTGACACCACACTTGAGCACGCCGAACTCATTACCGCCGTGGATCTGCCGCCACCTGGGTTCGCGTCGAACTCCAGGTACCGCAAGGTCCGTGAGCGGGCCTCGTACGCGTTCGCGCTTGTTTCGGTGGCCGCGGCGCTGCATGTGCGAGATGACGTGGTGCGCGACGCGCGGATCGCCCTTGGAGGCGTCGCGCACAAGCCCTGGCGCGCGCGCAGGGCCGAGGACGCCTTGCGTGGCCAGCCCGCGGTCGAGGAGAGCTTTCGCGCCGCGGCGCAGGCCGAGCTTGAAGACGCGGCGCCGTTGCGCGAGAACGCCTACAAGGTGACGCTCGCGGGCAACGTGATGACCCGCATGCTGCTTGACCTGTCGGTGAGCTGACCATTGGGGACAAAAAATGACCACGATCATCGAACGTCGGGCCGTCGGCAAGCCGCTCGATCGTAAGGACGGGCCGCTGAAGGTCACGGGGACGGCTCGCTACGCCTACGAGTACCGCTTCGATAACCCGCTTTACCTCTTCCCCGTGCAGAGCGAGGTCGCACGGGGCTGGATCACGAGCATCGATGCGACCGCCGCCGAGGCCATGCCAGGCGTGATCGCGGTCCTTAGCCACGAGAACACCCCAAGGCTGGCTGATACCAGCGACAGGGAATACGCCGTACTGCAGTCTGGCGAGGTCGCCTTCCGCGGCCAGTACGTGGCCGCCGTCCTCGCGCAGACGCTTGAGATCGCGCGCTATGGCGCGAGCCTGGTCCGCGTGTCCTACGACGAGGAGCCCCACGATGTGGAGTTGCGGGCGGACAGGACCGACCTGTACGCGCCTGCGACCGTGAACCCCGGCTACCCGACCGATACGCAGGAGGGCGATTTCGACCTGGCGTTCGCCTCGGCGGCGGTGAAGTTTGACGAGACCTACACCACGCCGATGGAGCACCACAACCCGATGGAGCCGCACACCACGGTCGCGCTGTGGCAGGCGGGAGACCTCACGCTCTATGAGTCAACGCAGGGAGCGCACTGGGACGCCGGGACGCTGGCCCAGGTCTTCGGGCTCGACCGGGACCGGGTGCGGATCATGGCGCGTTACGTCGGCGGCGGATTCGGGTGCAAGACGCTGCACGCCAACACCGTGCTCGCGGCGCTCGGCGCGCAGGTGGCCGAGGGCAGCCCGGTGAAGTTCGCGCTCACCCGCCAGCAGATGTTCTGCGGCGTCGGCTATCGCACCCCGACGATCCAGTGGATCCGCCTTGGCGCCAGCGAAGACGGCCGCCTGACCGCGATCTCCCACGATGTCGTCGAGCAGACCGCCAAGACGAAGGAGTTCGCCGAGCAGACCGCCGTCGCGACCAGGACGATGTACGCGACCCAGAGTCGCCGCACGACGCATCGCCTGGCGGCGCTTGACGTGCCAGCGCCATCGTGGATGCGGGCCCCTGGCGAAGCGCCCGGTATGTTCGCGCTCGAATCGGCGATGGACGAAATGGCCATCAGATGCGGCGTTGACCCCATCGAGTTCCGCGTACGCAATGAGCCCGAGATCGACGCGGAAACCGGGCTGCCTTACTCCAGCCGCAACCTCGTCGCCTGCCTGCGCGAAGGAGCGCGCCGCTTCGGCTGGGCCGACCGCGACCCACGCCCGCGCGCCCGGCAGGAAGGCCGCTGGCTCACCGGCACAGGGGTGGCAGCCTCTACCTTCCCCGTCATCAGGTTCTCCGGTTCGGTGGCAAGGATCACCTGCGCTGGGGACGGCCGCTACGTAGTGGAGATCGGCGCCGCGGACATCGGCACGGGAACGTGGACGGCCCTGACCCAGATAGCCGCGGATGTGCTTGGCGCTGGCACCTCGGACATCGATCTGCGCATCGGGGACACCACCTTGCCGGAGGCCTCCGTCGAAGGCGGCTCGTCCGGCATCGCCAGCTGGGGGTCGGCCATAGTCGAGGCCGCCCGCGTCTTTCGCGGCCGGCACGGCACCAGCCCCACGCAAGGCGACCAGGCGCAAGCCGCCGCGCCCGACAACCCGCAAGCCCAGCGCTATGCGATGCACGCGTTCGGAGCGTGCTTCGCCCGCGCGCGAGTGGATGCTGACACCGGGGAGGTCCGCATCCCGCACATGACCGGGGTCTTCGCCGCGGGAAAGATCATCAATCCCAAGACCGCACGCTCGCAGATCATCGGCGGGATGACGATGGGCGTGGGCATGGCACTGCACGAGGAAAGCCTGGTCGATGCCCGGTTCGGGCACGTCATGAACCACGACTTCGCCACCTATCACATCCCGGCTAACGCCGACGCGGGCCAGTTCGACATCGCCTGGATCGACGAAGAGGACACCCACGTCAACCCGATGGGCTCCAAGGGCATAGGCGAGATCGGCATCGTCGGCGCATCGGCCGCGATCGCCAACGCCGTGTATCACGCCACCGGCATCCGCGTGCGCGACCTGCCGATCACGCCGGCCAAGCTCGTGCGCTGAGACAGATCAAACGGTCAAGCGGAGTATGGCGGAGTGGCCACTGAGTTGCGCGTGGTTGGCATCGTCCTGCATCCCGAGCGTGACTCGGCCCGTGCGGTCAACGCCGTCCTTGGCTGGGCAGAGCGCAACGGTGTCCAGGTCGTCGGTGTAGCAAGGGAGATCAGCCGGCTGAAGTGCGCGGCGACCGTGGTCACGCCCGAAGACCTCGCCAGTAGCTCTGACTTGCTGGTGAGCTTGGGCGGGGACGGCACGATGCTGCGCGCTATGCGGCTGGCCGACCGGCAGCGCGCCCCTGTGCTCGGGGTGAACCTCGGCAAGCTGGGCTTTCTGGCCGAGGTTGACGTGCCTGAGTTGCCCGCGGCGCTGGCGGCCATCGAAGCCCGTAAGTTCTCGGTCGAGCCTCGGCTGGCGGTGGATGCGCTGATCGGCGGGCAGGTGGCGACGGCGTTCAACGACGTGGCGATCGTCCGGCATCCCGGCCAGCCGTCGGCGGTGGTCGCGGTCTGGGCCGCAGGCCACCCGTTCGTCAGCTATGCCGCCGACGCTGTCGTGGTTGCCACCCCGACCGGCTCGACCGCCTATAGCTTCTCCGCTGGCGGTCCCATCGTCAGCCCGGCGGTCGAGGCGTTGCTTGTCACCCCGGCCGCCCCGCATTCGGCGTATAACCGGGGCCTTGTGGCCTCGATCAGCGACACCCTGGACCTGGAGGTGCTGTCGCCAAGCGGCCGCCTCGCGGTCGAGGTAGACGGGCAGGTGACCGCGTACGTCACGCCGGGCGACCGGATCAGCCTGCGGCCACGGCCCGGGGCCGCCCATGTCATCCGTCTCGGGCACACGACGTTCTACGAGCGGGCCCGCCGCAAGCTGCGCCTGACCGACTCAGCCGAAATACCGGCCGACGCTCCCGCATCGGACTGACCGGGACTTCCCGGCACCGAACTTCTTGCGTAGGTTGGCCTGGTGACAGATATCGCCTGGTTGGACGGGATCGCGCAGGCTGACCTGGTTCGTCGCGGTGAGGCAAGCCCGCTTGAACTGGTCGATGCCGCCATTGCCCGTATCGAGCGCCTGAACCCGCAGCTCGACGCTGTGATCAGGACCAGATTCGACCTGGCGAGAAAGGAAGCCGCCGACCAGGTGCCTGACGGCCCGTTCCGCGGCGTGCCGATCCTGCTCAAGGACCTCGGCTGCATGGTCGCCGGGGAGCAGACGGCATTCGGCATCGGGGCGCTGCGTGACGTGGCCTGGCCGGTGACGTCGTTCCTGGCCGAGATGTTCCGGGCAGCCGGGTTCATCGTCGTAGGCCGCACCAACGTGCCGGAGTTCGGTACCACGGTGACGACGGAGGCGATGAGCTTTCCCGCTGCCCGCAACCCGTGGAATCCCGCCCACTCGACCGGCGGCTCATCAGGCGGATCGGCGGCGGCGGTTGCCAGCGGCATGGTCCCGATCGCGCATGCCAATGACGGTGGCGGGTCCATCCGCATTCCGGCCAGCGAATGCGGCCTGGTGGGACTCAAGCCGACTCGTGGCCGGGTGAGCCAGGGGCCGCTGACCGGAGAGGGATGGGCCGGAGGCACCATTGATGGATCGGTAGCCAGGACGGTTCGCGACGCCGCTGCCGTGCTCGACGTGATCAGCAAGCCGATGCCCGGCGATCCTTACTATGCTCCGCCGCTGCCAGGGCCGCTCGCCCGCGAGGTCGGAGCAGATCCGGGCCGGCTCCGTATTGGCGTGGTTGACCATGCACCGGACGAGCGGTATCTCGACGATCCGCAGTGCCGTGCCGCCGTGGCAGCAGCCGCGAGGCTACTTGAGTCGCTCGGCCACCACGTGGTGCCGTCGTGGCCGGACGCGATGTTCGAGCCCGAGTTCATCGGGCACTTCACGGCGATTATCGCCGCCGATACCGAGGCCACGTTCCGTGCGTTCGAGGCGGTGCTTGGCCGCCAGATCGGCGACGAGGAGATCGAGCCGCGCAACGCCGCCCACCGTCAGGCTGGCCGCGCGCTTGGCTCGGTCGAATATCTCCAGGCCCGGCAGTGGATCGGACAATGGACCAGGAGAATGGCGACCTGGTGGGGCGACTTCGATCTGCTGCTCACCCCGACTCTTGGCGCCCCGCCGCCCGAGCTTGGCTGGTTCACCGCGGCCGGCCCGGAAGCCGAGGGCCGGCGGATCGCCAGCTTCATCCCCTACACGGCCCAATTCAACATGACCGGCCAGCCCGCGGTCAGCCTGCCGTTGCACGAGGCGCCGGACGGCCTGCCGGTAGGAGTGCAGCTTGCCGCCGCCTACGGACGGGAGGATCTCCTGGTCAGGGTCGCCAGCCAGCTCGAACTGGCCGCGCCGTGGGCTGACCGGCTGCCCCGCATCCACGCCTGAGCGCTCATCAGGCTGGCGTTGCCGTCTCGTCGAACCCTCGGTCGAGCCAGATGCCATCCCACAGGGAGTCGGCTGAGGGCAGGATCAGCTCTATCAGGGTCGGCCCGCCGCGGCCGCTGGCGTCGGCCAGGCACCGGCTGAATTCGGCCAGGCCCTGCTTTACCCCTTCCAGGCCGCGGTCAAGTGCGATCTCGACCCGCCAGGCCGACAGGCCCATGCTCCGCGCGGCCGCCGCGTAGTCGAACGCCGCCGGGTTGCGCAGATGCGGATGCCGTCCGCCGTCGAACCAGTCTGGATGGCCCGCCGCCTGGGTGAGCAGTGACACGCTCTGGCCGTTATTGCAGACGACGAACACGATCGGCGGCCTTTCCTGCCCGGTGGCGACAAGCCCTTGCAGACCGTTGGTGAATGCCTGGTCGCCGAGCAGGCAGAAAACCTGCCTGGACGGATCCGAGATGGCCAGCCCGGTCGCGAGCGAAATGCCGCTGCCGACGAAACCACAATGATCGCCGAACACCCTGAGCTTGGCCGGAAACTGGTCATATCCGTGGCACACGAGGCCGCCGAACATCTGGCTGTCGTCTACCAGCACCGGTGCGGTCGCGGTATCAAATGCCTGCGCGAGCGCGGCGGCGATGCCGGCTCGCAACTGTCCGCTTGGATCGCTTGCGGACAAGCCGAGAGCCGGGTCGCGGGCGACGCAGGCCACCTCGGCGTTCCAGACGGGCAAACTACGGTCGGCCGCGTCGAGACGGTCGGTTATCAGGCGGAGGACGGCCACTGGGTCGCCCTCGATGACCAGGTCATCCGCGGCCAGGTACTCGTTCTTACGAACCTTGGCCGCATCGGAAGTGATGGCGAGCTTGCGGCACGGCGGCAACGGACCGACGACTCGCTCATACAGATTCCGGTCCTCGACCGTGACCAGCAGGTCAGTCTTGGCCATCAGGGCCTGATGGCGTGGATCGGCCGGGTCGTACCAGCCGATGAAGCCCGGTACCTCGCCAGGTTGCAGCCGCTCGAACAACATCGCGCCGCGCCGGTACCTCGCCTGGGTGACCAGCGCGCCGGCGCCATGGGCGAAGCCGACCAGCGCAGGCCTGGCTAGTTCGTGGCGCAGCAGGTAGTCGTCGATCATGATCAGGACCAGCGAACTGGCCGCAACCAGCGCGGCCGCGGCGTCGATTTGATCGGTCGGGAGCTCGGGCTGGTCGGCGTGCCTGGCGGGGACATCGAGCGTGGTCAGCGGCACCCAGGTGGTCTCAGCGACGTCCTGCGGAAGCCCGATCAGGCTCGGGCCAGCAGGCGGAGTACGTGATCGCCGCAGCGCGGAGCGGAGCGAATCCAGGTAGTGCCGGGCGAGCAGGGCTCGACCCGGTCCGTCGGCGGGCACGGGCCCGACCTGATCGGAGAGCTTCGCGAACTGGCCGATCCCGGCGATCAGGTCGTGCTCGCCATGCGGCGGCAAGAACCGAGCTGACCGTGTCGACGGGAGCCCGACGATGGCAAGCAGGCCGACTTCGTTGCGCCGGGCATCGGCGATCGCGCCCGTGGCGTGGGTCAGCCCGCGCGCACCGTGCAGCACGGCGCAGCCACGGCCAGGGGCGAGCAGGCTGGCGCCTGCGGCCATGAACGTCGATGCGCTATCCCCGCGTCCGTTGACCAGCCGGAGGTCAGTCGTGCGGGCGATGCTGTCGCACAGCGCGAGCTCGGAAGTCCCGGCGTAGGCGAAGACGGTCCTGACGTGCTCTTTCCGCAAGACCAGCGCAGTCGCTTCCGCGCCTGTGAGCTTGAGGTCGGCTAACGTCACCGCCAGGTGCGCCGACAGCGATGCGGCGGCTTCTTGAGCATCGATCGGCAGGATCGCCGCTACCGCTGCCGCGAGCCCGCTGCCGCCGTCGTCGCTCGCAAGTGCCAGCGGAAGGCCGTCGGGCGATCCGTCCGGCCTGGCGAGAAGGTTCCTGAAGAAGTCATCGCATTGGCCGTCCGTTATAGTCCGCAGAGCCCGTTGGTAGGCATCCGATCGGATGCCAAACCGGGCTAGGGCCGGCTCCTCGCGTTCGGTCAAGACTCATCACCACAATAAATATCCATAAATCATTCGAAAAAATCGATCCTGCTTATGCTGATATCGCGATGGTAAATGACGCCCGGGTAGAGGCAGAGATCTGCGTTGTCGGCGCGGGTCCGGCGGGACTGGCTGTGACCCGCGTGCTTGCCAGTCATCGGCGCGATGTCCTGCTGATCGACAGCGGCGGCGAACGGCCGGACGAGGCAAGCCAGGTCCTCGGCGTTGGCCGGCTAGCCGGGCTCGACTATTTCCCGCTGCATGAATCCCGACGGCGCGGTCTCGGCGGGTCTAGCAATCACTGGGATATACCTATCGGTGATGGTCAGGTCGGGGCGCGGCTGCATCCGCTTGGTGCGGAGGACTTCAGCGTCCGCGACTGGATTCCGCTGAGCGGCTGGCCGATCGATCCGGCCGCTGCCGATCCGTTCTACCGGCAGGCCGCCCGGCTGTGCGGAATCGCGCCGGTCGATACAAGCAGGCTGGTGGCAGCAGACCGGCAGGCCGCGCTTCCGCTCGATCCAGGCGCGGTCGAGACGATCGTGTTCCAGATCGGAGCGGCGAACAGATGGCGCCCCGAGTGCGTACTCAGCGACGTTCCTGCCGACCGGCTCCGCATCCTGACGCACGTGACCGCCACCGAGATCGTCCCCGCTGACAGCGGAACGGCGGTGACCGGGGTCAGGGTCGTCACCGCCGATGGGCAGAAGTTCACGATCGGCGCGGCAGTCGTGGTGCTGGCGGCGGGCGGGATCGAGAACGCGAGGCTGCTGCTGCTGTCCGGCCGGGACCGGCGCGGTCTCGGCAACGACCGCGACCAGGTCGGCCGGTGCTTCATGGAGCATCCATGGCTGGTCGCTGGGCTGGTCTCGGCGCCGAGCGGCGGTTTGATCGACCGGGCCGGCCTTTACCAGGTGCACCGAACCCGTCACGGCTGGGCCGAGGCCAGGCTCGTGCTGCCCGAACCGGTCAGGCGGGCCGAACGACTGCTCGGCTGCGGGGTCCGGCTTCGCAGGCTCGGCCGCGACGACCCCCTGTGTTTGCCAGCACAGTGTTTGCCAGCACAGTGTTTGCCAGCACTGTGTTTGCCAGCACTGTGTTTGCCAGCACAGGCGGCCGCCAGCGAGCCTGACCAGGATGAGATCTTCGCCGTCGAGGTCATGGCCGAGCAGGCGCCCAACCCCGCTAGCCGGATAACGCTCGATCCTGTGCTACGCGACCGGTACGGTCAGCCAGCGACGTGCCTGGACTGGCGGGTCACCGGCCAGGATCTGGCGACGATCGCGACGACTCTGCGCCTGATCGGCGCGGAGTTCGCTGCCCGTCAGCTCGGCACGCTGCACGTGCGGCTCGACCTCGATTCGCCCCCGGCCGGCCTTCGCGGCGGTCGGCACCACATGGGCACCACGCGCATGGCCAGCGATCGGGCGCGCGGCGTGGTCGACGCGGACGGCCGGGTGCACGGCCTGGCGAATCTCTACGTCACTGGCAGTTCGGTGTTCCCGACCGGTGGCTTCGCCAACCCCACCCTGACTATCATCGCGCTAGCTCTCCGTCTCGGCGCGCACCTGGCGGCGAGCCGGAGGGCGGATGGCGATGGTGCCGCTAACCAGGCAGCTGCGCGAACAGCCTGAGCGTCAGCTCGTGCAAGATCTTTAGCTCGGCTTGGCTGATGACCAGCGGCGGAGCGAATCCGATCACGTCCGGCGCCATCCCTGGCGCGGAGAGCAGGATTCCATGCACCCCGCCGACCGGTTCGTCGCGTCCGATGACGAGGGCGCGTTCGGCCAGCCACGGCGCCCGGGCGCTATCCAGCCTGATCCTGGCCAGGCAGCCGCAGGCCCAGCCGCTGGTCGCCGCGGCTGACCGGTCAAGTACGTCATCGACGACGGCGCGCAGGCCACGCTCCACCGCGCCGATCTGATCGGGAAGATCGGCCCAGGCGTCATACCGGTCGAGTACCTCCGACGCGACGGCCAGTGCCAGCGGCGTGGCCTGAAACGTCGACGCGTGCGTTCCCGGCGGGAAGTGGCCGGGATCCATCAGCGGATCCCGCGCCCACACGCAGGTCATCGGCATGATGCCGTTCGTCAGCGCCTTGCCGAGCACGACGATGTCCGGATCGAGTCCCGGGTAGCGCGCGAAGCCCCAGGCTGGTCCCAGCCGGTGAAACCCGCAGAAGATCTCATCGACGACGATCAGCGCGCCGAGTGATCGGAATTTCTCGACAACGCCGAGCAGGTAGTCGGGGTCGGGGAGCACGATACCGCCGGCGTTGAGCGCCGGTTCGATGATCAGCGCGGCCACGTCCGCGTCGCCGCCGGGCGCGACGACCCCGCAGTAGTCCGCGGTCGTTAGCTGGTCGACGCGAGCCAGGGCACCGACAGTGAACCCGCCGGGTACCTCGCCGAGTGGTCCGCGCTCGGGATCCGGATACGGCAGCCTGACGACCGGGATTCTCCAGCCGCCGTCGAGCCTGCGCAGCCGGTGACTAGCGCTGAGCTGGGCGGCCAGGCCGCTGCGGCCGTGGTAACCGCCTTCGAAGACCGCGATCTGGGAGCCGGCGCTATTGCGCCGTACCACCTTCAGCGCAAGCTCGATTCCCTGGGCGCCGCCAAGTTCGAAGGCGATCCGGCCGGTCCGGCCGGTCGCCTCGGCCAGCCGTGCGGCGAGCCGCGCCGCCACCTCTTCCCTGAGCCGCGACTCGCAGAACGACGGCAGGACCGGCATCTCGGCGACACGCTCGGCGGCCCGCGCCACGATCAGCGAATCGAAACCCAGGCCAGCGGTGCCGCTGCTGGCCTCGGCGTCGAGGTAGCGGTACCCGGCGTCGTCGACCAGTTCGCAGCCGCGAGAGGCGACAAAGCGGGGAATCGTCTGGTGCCGGTACACCAGGTCGCCGTGTGCCACGCGATCCGCTTGGTTCGCGGCGCTCGCTACCTGGTATGTGATGGCCTGATCCTGCGGCATGCGCACCTGCCTTTCACCCCTGCGCCGCCACCAGGCGGCCGGTGACCTGGGTACCCGGTGCGATCCGGGTACCTTCGCCGAGCACGGAGTCGACGATGAGTGCGTCCGGGCCGACAGCCACATCCTCGTGCAGCACCGAGTTGACGACGCGGGCGCCGGGTTCAACGACCGACCTGGCTCCGATCACGGCCATCGGGCCGATCTGGGCTCCAGCGACTCGCGCCGTCGCGTGCACGGCCCGGACGCCGGCCGTCACCTCGACCTCGGCCGGTACCGGCCACCGGCAGCGTCCATCGAGCACCGCGCGATGCGCCCCCAGGTAACCGGTCAGGGTTCCCAGATCCTGCCAGTAACAGGCCGTTACGACGCCGAGCAAGGACCGGCGGGCGATCAGCGCGGGCAGCACGTCATGCTCGAACGACAGCGGACCATCTCCGTCCAGTCCGGCGAACACACCCGGATCAAGCACATACATGCCGATGTTCACCGTGTCGGCGGCCTCGGTGCCAGCTGGCGGTTTCTCGACGTACCGCCGCCCGAGCCCGTTCTCGCCGAGCACGAGCACGCCGAACGAGGATGGGTCGGCTGCCCTGGCCACAGCCACCGTCGCCGCCACACCTCGGCCACGGTGAGCTTTCACCAAATTACGACAGTCGAAGTCGGACAGCACGTCCGCGTTGCAGACGATGACCGGCCCGGCAGGCGGCCGGCGAAGGAACAGCAGGCGGCAGCCGCCCGCGGTACCGAGCGGCGCCTGTTCTGGCTGGGTTTCGACCCGCACGCCGAGCGCCGCCCCGATCTGCCCGGCTTCCCGCCATGGCGCCGGGTCCGCGCCGACGAGCAGCGTCGCTGAGGTCACGCCGCTCTCGGCAAGCTGCCTGATGAGCCTGTAGGCGAACGGGACGCCCATCAGCGGCAGCAAGGGCTTCGGCGTCCTGTTGGTCAGCGGGCGTAGCCTGGTGCCCAGCCCGCCAGCGAGAACGACCGCTTGCACACTGCGGAGACTACTGCGGGTCCGCCTCGAACACCTACGCCATAACTCAGACGGGAGAGACGATGGATGCCGACCAGGTCGCGACCACGCTGGTCGAGTGCGGCGCCATTGAATTTCGTACCGACCCGCCATTCTGCTTTACCTCAGGAGCGATCAGCCCCATTTACGTCGATAATCGCCTGCTGCTCGGCTTCGTCGACGCCCGCCGCGCACTTGTAGCGGCGCTCGGCGCCGCGGCCCGCGACAGCGGCGGCTCGCCGGCCGCCGACGCCGTCGCCGGAACGGCGACTGCCGGGATTCCGTGGGCGGCATGGCTTGCCGACCTCTGGGGTGTCCCGATGCTCTATGTGAGATCTGGTGCTAAGGAGTGGGGTAAGGGCAAGAGCATCGAAGGCGTAGTTGGCGAGGGCTGGCGCACCGTTGTGGTCGAGGACCTCATTTTTAGCGGCGGGAGCGCCCGCAGGACCGTGAGCACGTTGCGAGACGCCGGGCTCCACGTCGACAGCTGCGTATGCATCGTCACCTACCAGGCGCCGCAAAGCCGTGGCCTCGCCGATGACGGCGTGACGGTGACGGCCCTGACGACAGTGGATCAAGCGCTCGATGCCGCCGGCCGCCTAGGTAAGCTCCCGGCACCCGACAGGAAAATTGTCAGGGAATGGCTCGACAACCTCAGGAACGGTTGATCGCCGCCGGTCAATCCGCGCCTTATAGTCGGACCAAGGCAATTTGCGGGGGTTGTCCTCGGAGGTTCCATGGGTCGGCGTAGGCGAGGCGAGGCCGACTTGCCGCCAGGACCGGCGAGGGATCTCGCCGACCTGTACCGGCGGCTGCGGTATGCCAAGCAACTGTCTGGCGGCCAGATCGCGCTGAAGTCAGGTCTTTCAGCGGGATACATCAGCGAGGTAACGCGTGGCTTGAAGAGCCCGCGCCCAGATACGGCAGCGAAGATAGCGACCGCGCTTGGCGCCAGTGTCGAAGATGTCAGGCTAGCGATCAGGCTCGCCCAAGAACTGGCCGACCTGAACAAGTACAACCGAACGGGTACGGCCGACGGCTCGTCTGCGGTTGAAATGGAAGCGACGAGGCGCAATGCGCGCCCGCTCGACTCAAGCGAGATCCGTTGTTATGAGGTGAACGGGCTTGACGAGCCGGTCAAACGCTATATCGCAATAGTTACCGGAGACATCAGACGTGTTCGGTGCGTTGACATCTGGGTGAACTCAGAGAACACAGAGATGCAGATGGCCAGGTTCAACGAATTCTCCATATCGAGCATCATCCGGTATGAGGGTGCCATCCGCGACGACTTAAGGCGGGTGGTGGATGACCGCATCGCCGCCGAGTTGATGCGCAAGGTGGCCGGCCGGCTGCCGGTGCCGCCTGCCGCGGCCGTCGTCACCGGTTCCGGCGAGTTGTGGCGGTACGGAGTCAGCCACGTCGTGCACGTGGCCGCCGTCCAAGGAGAGCCTGGATCGGGTTTCCGCCAGATCCAGGAAGTGGGTCGCTGCGTGACTAACGTCATGACGGAGGTCGACAAGATCGATACTGTGCCAGAGCCGCGGACGCTATTGTTCCCGCTGCTTGGCGCGGGGCAGGGCGGTGGCGGACTGGAGGCCACGGTCGGTGCTCTAGCTGGCGCGGCCATTGACTATTTCAGCTCGGTGAGCCGGACGCGGCTCACCACCGTGTACTTCCTCGCTTATACAGACGCTGAGCTGGCTGTCTGCGAGAAGCTTTTCAACGCCAATAGGCGCCTAGCACGTGTTGCGCACTGACACGGCCGCATCGGCGAGAAGGGCGAGTGCGATCGAGTCTCCAGGTCGCGCCTCCACGCTGCTGCCGTCGGACAGCATGAGCTCTCCGGCGACTTCGCCGTCTGCGCACCCGCCGATGATCGTGGCCAGTAGCTGAACGCCGGCCGTCACGAGCACGTCGCGGAGCAGCAGGTGGGTGGATGGGCAAGGAGCGGCGCCACCTCGCAAAGCCCATTCGATCGCAGCGGCCTCGACGGGGCTAACCCTGACCAGCTTGGACCAGTCCGCCTTCTTGCCGGTCAGGATCGCGACCGGCTCGTCCAACTCAGCTCCGGCACGGACGCCCGCCACGGTCGTCGGCATGGTCCCCGGTACGGGGACAAAGGCGGCCGGGCGAGTGGCTCGCGGCGCTATCGGGCCGGGCACGCCGACGCCGCTTCGCCAGGGCACGTCATCCTCACCCGGTAGGGCGGTGCCGGCGTGTTCGAGCAGGCCAGCGGACACCGAGATGGGCACGCCGACCCGTAGCGCAAGCCCGATTGCGTCGGCAGGCCTGGCGGCTGCGCTTCGTCCGTTCGAGAAGGTGAGGCTGGCCACCAGCATCTGGTTCGCCGCCCCGCTAATCTCGCAGCTGTCGAGTCTGATGCCGACCGCCTGGACAACGGTGGCCATCAGGTCGTGTGGAAGCACGTAGCTGGCGCTGCGCATCGGCTCCTGATCGGCGCGGATGCCGTTCTTGGCGTAGGTAATCGAGACCGCCTCAGCCGGGTTGGCCAGGATCGTGAGGAATCTGCCTGTGCGCTTGTCCATCAAGACGATGACCGGCTCGTGCAGCGACTGGCTGATGCGGGCGCCGAGCACTTCGACCTGGCGTGCGAGTCCGCGCTGGCCTCCTGGGCGATCGGCCGCCGCCTCGCTGTCCTGGCGTGACCGTCCGCTGCCGAGCGGCGGGGTTTCGGCCAGCAGAGCGCGGGTGTAGGCGGCGGCGGCCAGCGATGCGTACTTGCGCCACAGCCGGCTGACGTGCCGGTCGCCGTAGTCGCTGATGCCGCGGACGGTGAACCACTCCACGCCGTCGTAGAACCCGGCGTTGCCGATGCCCTTGCCTTCCATCTCGATCGCTAGCACGTCGTGCGCGGCGGCGATCTCGTCGCGCTTGGCGGCACTGCGCAGCGACCGGTCACCGCTGGCGATAAGGCCGCCGTGCACCTTCGGCTGGTCGGGCCGATGCCCGCTCAGCGCCTCGTCGGGGTGGCCTATCTGGCGCAGTGAGTCGTCGGAGGCGTACAGAACGTCAGTGGACGCCGGTGGCCGGCTGAAGTCAGGAAGCGCGCGAAGCTGCGCCGCCAGCAGGTCTTCCCACGGCCGGCTGCCGATCGCTTCGTTCGCCTGCAGCAGCCTGGCACGACGTTCGAGCATGGGGGAAGGCGGAGGAAACGTCCGCCGGGGCGCGGAGCCGTCGTCCCTGTCCTGGACGCTGTCGTATTCCGCGATTCCCCATCGGGCTACGACGATGTCGCCAAGCCGCACATGACGCTCCGGCCTGGCCGGGTCGGGCACACCGGCGGCGATGCCGACCATCAACAGGCAGCGGACCGAGCGGTAGCTGCGCAGCAGGTTGGCTGTGGCGCTGGCGGCGGCGTCGTTGCCGGTATCGCCGAGCATGGTCAGCACGACCTGGTGCGCTCGGCTCGGATTAGAGCTCGGCAGTGTCCCGAGAAGGTAGTCGGCGCGGTCGCCGTCGACATTGTCTCGCTGCAGGTTGCCCATGAACGAACGCATCGCGGCGAATTCCTCAGGCAGCGCGGTTACGATGCCGAACGTGGGCGCGGCCGGGCGGCGGCCAAGTTTCCGCAGCACAGCGGAAACCAGCCGGTCCAGGTTACGGCTGGCGTTGCTGCCGAAGAGGTCGGCATGCTGGATCGAGCGGAGGGTGCGGCCGCCGCCGATGTCGCGGTCCGGGATCTGGCAGTCGTCGAGCCGGACCGGGATGATCCACGGCTCCGCGGCCGGGCGGTTGCGTATCTCCTCGATCGCCAGCGTGATCTCTACGTTCTGGAAGCTGCTTGCGCGGCCGAGGCTTGCGGTCGAAAAGCAGGCGATGAAGACAAGGGCGTTGCTGGTTATCGCGTTCCTGATGTGCTCGCGCCAATCTTCGCCAGGCCACAAATTCGCCGTGTCCCGCCAGACGTGGATCCCGGCCGACTCAAGTGCTCCTTCCAAGCTGTCGACGTCGCGCGAGTCCTCGCGGACATAGGAGATGAAGGCGTATCCAGGCGGCGCGCTTGGGTGATCCACGAAATATAAGACTACGGACACTACGGGCGGTCCGCTAGCGCGGCTCTTCTCTCCGGACCCACATGGCGTGTCGTGTATTTGTCATCTCGGCCCGCCGGATGTCCACTTTCGCTAGTGCTGTCGAGCCTACGGGGTGTCGGTCCGCTCGTTTTGGTGCGAAGGTCGGGTTAGGGGACAACAGTCAGGAACGGAAAGCGAGTTCTTTAGGGTGCAATGTCCTATGCACATTTGGCGTCAGGGCATGTATGGTCAGATGGCAGCCATTTACTTGATTGGACGCGGACTCGATACCCGACGACGCCGGCTGAGGAGCGGTGAACCGAGGTTCGCATCTGGGGGAGGGTTCGGGTGACAGCTATCTCGACGCATTATTCCGTTATGCTCATCGGCGTCGATGGGCCGAGCCCGCCAGCGGATAGGGCGCGGGCACAGCTCCGGCGCGAAGTACGCGAAGTAGTGACGCGCGCTCTTGCCAGCATTCGCTTGCGCCGTGAAGACATACTCGACGCCGACCACGGTGAGGATGTGCAGTTTCAGATCCCGCCATCGGTATCACCGGCCCGGTTGGTCAGCACGTTCGCTGACGCCATCAACGGCGAGCTGGCGCGCATGGCCGACCGGCGCGGACCCGCTGATTCGGTCAGGTTCAGGGTGGCGGTGCATTGCCACGCGGGTTCGGACCATGATCCGCCGGTCACCGCGATGAACCTGCTCAGCGCGCTCGTTGCGGCTCAGCCGTTGCGCGACGCGCTCAGGGCCGCATCGCGCGCGTACCTCGCGCTGATCGTCTCCGACGAGACCTATCGGGCGCTCAGCGACGGCGGGTACCGGAGCATTGACACTGCGGCGTTCGTGCCCTTAAGCCTGGAGGCCGCAGAGTTTGGCACGGTGACCGGGTGGATTACCGTACCTGGGTACGCCGCGCCGCCAGGTATCGAACGCGATGTCGCGCGAGGCGCTGGCTTGGCAACTCACCTCCACGGCGGCAGTCGTTACGTCCAGGTGACGGGCGGCCAGATCGCTAACTTCGTGCAGGGTGACCAGGTCGTCAAGGGTGACCTGATCTTCGGGTCCATGGACGGCGAGACCAGACCCGCCGCGCCGCGGCCATGAGCGAGGCACCTGCCGGGCCGGTCGGCGGCGGACCGGCGCCCGCCGTGCCGCCGGGCGCATCGCCGGCTGGCCAGGCCCCTGGCGCGCCACCAGCGCAGGGACCGCCCCAGCCTGCCGTGCCTGCCCAGGCACCGGCCGGAGCCGACGCCGACTCCGCCTCGCCGGGAAGCGAGCCTGACGGCGGCGCTGATCAGCAAGCAGGCAGCCTGGGCGGTCCCGGGGAGAGCGCCGCCCGTGCCACAGCCAATCCTGGGCAAGGCTCGCTGCGCTACGGGATACTCCGTGACGCCGAACGCCAGACGATCAGCGGTGATCAGATCTTCGGTGACAAGAAGTACTACCTCGGCGGTAATGGCACGATGAGCCGGCCAAGCCCGCTGCCATCGGACCTGGTCGAGGCCATTCGCACCCTCTTCGTAAAACCTGCCGGATGGGCCGACGTGTGCGACAGGGCGAGCGGACGGGCCGTGATGATCCTCACCGGAAGCGCCGGCTGGGGCAAGCAGGGCGCCGCGATCAGGCTGCTGCTCGCGACGCCGGCCAGGCAGCTGCTACAGCTCGACGAGGATATCGAGTTCAGTCAGCTAGCTACTCAGATCCAGTATGGCATCGACGAGTACGCTGGCCATGACGTGAGCGTCGGCTTTCTGCTCGATCGCCCGCAGCGGAATCCGAACCTGACCGGCTCGGCGCTACAACGGGTCGAAGAAGTCCTGAGAAGGGCGGGCGCGCAGCTGGTGCTGACGATCGGGTCGGACGTCAGCCAGCCCGATCCCGACCTATCTCGTTTCGTAGTCGACCTGCAGGGTGGGCCGGATTCCGCCCGCGTGGTCGCCGGCTACCTGGCACGCGACATCGGCGATGATCAATCGGTTAAGCGTCTCGACGAGCCAGCGACTCGCCAATTTGTAACAGAAAATCTTGCGGACGATTCGTCGTGCTCGAAGGCCGTCGCGCTGGCGGCCGAACTCGCGACCGAGCACTGTCGTTGCGCCGACGAAGGCGGCGAATTCGACCTCGGCCGGGTTAAGAAGAACCTGTCGCGGCGCGGCGCTCCCGACCACGAGAGATGGTTCGCCGGCTTGCCTGACACCAGGTCCCGCTGCCTGGCCATCTCGCTGGCGGTCCTGTCGGGGCTGAGCTACGAGTCCGTCGCCGGCGGAGCACGAGCGCTGCTCGCGCTGTTCCGATCGGCTGCTTCGCCCCAGCTGGTGATGTCCTCAGGCGATGACGTCGCGGCAGAAGGCATGCGCCCGTTCGGCGCAGGCAGGCGAGAGTGGCTGCAGATGCTCCGCGCCACCGCCGAGCAAGCCGAGGTTCGCGGAACGTACGGGACAAGCCGGTCGGTGGTCGTGGAGTTCGAGGACGGCGGGTTAGCCAAGAAGGTACTTGAGTACGCCTGGTCGGGTTTTGATGTGCAGGACAGCTTGCTGCGGTGGCTGTGCGACCTGGCCGAGGATGAGTCGGAGCAGGTCAGGATTCATGCGGGTCTGGCACTCGGCCAGCTGGCCGTCTGGTCATTCGAGTACCTGTGCGCCAGCGTGCTCGCGCCATGGGCGACCAGCAGCATCGACCAGCCGCTGCGGCGGGCGGCCGTTGCCTATGCGCTGCACCGGGTCGTCAGATCCGAGCCGCGGCTGCGGCGGCAGGTACGGCTTCTTGTGGCTGGATGGTACGCGAGCCGGGAGTGTCCATACGGCCAGGCGACGGCCGCTCGCGCCTACGGCCTGGCCCTGGGAGCCATCGACCCGCTAGCCGCCATCGCGGCGCTGACCAGGTTGCTGATCGTGGAGGACATCGACGTCGCGATCGACGTGGGCCGCGGCCTGTCTGACTTGCTGGCACCGGCGGCCAATCAGGCGGACCCTGGCGAGGCCAGCGACGTCGGCGATCGAGTTCGCACTGCACTGGCCGAGCTCACGGCGGCGATGGCCGACCGGGAGCGCGCTTCGGCGGCGCAGGTGGCGTTCCTTGTCGTCGCCAGCGAGCACATCAGCTACGTAGCCGGGCAGGACTCGGTGGACGTCGAATGGCCAGCCTTGCTCCTGCTTACGACGCGGATGGCTGACATCCGCGGGCCGGTAGTGGCGCTGTGGCGGCGCGTGCTTGACGCCTCGGTGTTCCACCAGGCGGCGGAGCAGGTGATGACTGGCTGGGCGCTCTACGCCGAGGCCAACGCCGGCGTGCGCGAGGCGTTCCTGCGCTTGGCCAGGGCGATCGTCCGCGGCCAGCCACGATGCCGGTTCATCTTGAACCGGTACGCCGACCTCTGGGTCGCCGCCGAAAACCTGAGGCCGCTTCCGGGCGTAGGCCACGCGCTCGCGGCCGTCCTTGCAGCAGAAAGCGAGGCCGCATGACCGGCACCTTGCCGCTGATAGTCAGCGAAGAGCCAGTAAGCCGGGGTCCGCTGGCTAGGGCGAAGCTGTCCAAGCCGAACATCGCCGTGGTCTACTCTGACGGCTTCGGGCAGATCACGTACCTGGGCGGCCGGCCGCTTAGCTGGGCAGAGCAGGTCGCCTCCAGGTACCGGACCAGGTATGAGGTCGACCTGAGCGACCATAGGCGTCAGGCGAGCTTGCAGTCATCGCCGCTGCCATCGCGCGGGGACATGTACTTCTTCCGCAGCATCGTCGATGTGGGCTTCAGGGTCACCGATCCGGCGGCTGTGGTGCGCCGGCACGTCGCCGACGGTCTCGTTGTCGTCTACAACTTCCTGATCGACGCCTTCCGGCCGGTGACGCGTCAGTACGACATCACCGACGCCCAGGGCGCCGAGGAGGAGCTCAACCGGACGTTCCTCAATCAGGTCGAGCTACCCGAGGGCATCACGATCTACCGGTGCACCACCCGCCTGACGCCGGACGACGCGGCCCAGCGGTACTTGCGCGGGCTTGAGTCCGCACAGCGGAGCATGGCTCTGGATACAGCCAAGCACGGCGTCGACGTATCGGCGCTGCGGCACGCTCAAGAACTCGG
>DATNEK010000275.1:0-3814 GCA_035553055.1 Streptosporangiaceae bacterium
TTCGGGCGGCCGATCCACCGCCGAGGACCTGCTCGCGCGCGCTTCGCCCGCGGCGAGATCGATGAGGCGGGACTACCGCCTGCGGCTCAGGATCCTGGCCGAGCCTGCGGCCGCGCCGAGCCACTCGTCCTGATCCACCTCGGCCTTTCTTGACTCGTCGTCGGCCGTCGGCATTGTTGACATCTCCGTATATCCGTGCAATCATGCGGATGTACGGAGGTTATCGCGATGCCTGGGCCGCATTCCCATCCCGTCCATGCCGACGCGGTGCTGACGGCGCAATCAGGACTGATCAGCGTCGAGGAGGCCGGCCGCTTGGCCGGACTGCTCGGATTGCTGGCCGATCCGGTCCGGTCGCGAATCCTGTTCGCGTTGGTCGCCGTTGATCGGCTGTGCGTCGGTGATCTGGCGTTGGCGCTCGGAGTCAGCGAAGACGCAGTGTCCTATGGGCTGAAGCTACTGCGGACCGCCGGCCTGGTGACGTTTCGCAAGGAAGGGCGGATCGTCTACTACACGTTGGCGGACGCCTTTCCACATCCGTTGCTCGAACACTGTCTGCGAGAACTCCTGCAGATCAGCGGCGAGAGGCCCGGGGCATGACCCGGCTCAACCAAGGCGTTTCGGCGCCGGAGCCGGTCGACCATAGTGCGGATCCGGCAACGCACAAGCACGCCGGTCATGAACACCATGCCGGTCATGAACACATGGGACGCGGGGAGCATGACCATGCCGCTCAGTTCCGCGACCGATTCTGGCTAAGCCTGCTGCTGGCCCTGCCGGTCGTTGGATTCAGCCCGATGTTCGCCGACCTGCTCGGCTATGGCCTGCCGCCAGGCACGGCCTGGATCTCACCGGTGTTGGGCACGGTCGTTTTCTTCTATGGCGGTTGGCCATTTCTCACCGGTGCTTGGTCGGAGCTGCGCGCCCGCCAGCCGGGCATGATGCTGCTGATCGCCCTCGCTATCACCGTGGCGTTCGGTGCCAGCGCCGCTACCTCGCTCGACATCGGTGGCGTCGACCTGGATTTCTGGTGGGAGCTGGCGCTGCTGGTGGTGATCATGCTGCTCGGCCACTGGCTGGAGATGCGTGCGCTCGGTCACGCATCGAGTGCCCTCGACGCGTTAGCGGCCCTGCTGCCCGACAGCGCGGAGCGGATGGAGAACGACGGAACAGTGGCGTCCGTTGGGCTGGCTGACCTGAAGCCCGGCGACCTGGTTCTGGTGCGCCCCGGGGGACGGGTACCGGCCGACGGCACGGTGCTGGAGGGCCGCGCCGAACTGGATGAGTCAATGATTACCGGCGAATCTCGACTGGTCGCGAAAGCGATCGGGGACCGGGTAGTGGCTGGCACCGTGGCGACCGACTCCGCGCTACGGGTTCGGGTGGACGCGGTCGGCGACGACACCGCGTTGGCCGGGATTCGCCGGTTGGTGGCGGAAGCGCAGGCATCGCGATCCAGAGCACAGGCGCTGGCTGATCGCGCCGCCGCGCTGCTGTTCTACTTTGCCACCGCGGCTGGGGTCATCACCTTCATCGTCTGGTTAGTGATTGGTGATCCAAAGGAGGCGGTAGAGCGCACGGTGACCGTGCTGGTTATCGCCTGCCCGCATGCCCTCGGACTAGCGATCCCGCTGGTCATCGCGCTGTCGACAGCGTTATCTGCTCAGGCGGGCATCTTGGTAAAGGACCGCCTGGCGCTGGAGCGGATGCGAACCGTTGACGCGGTGCTGTTCGACAAGACCGGCACGCTGACCAAAGGACAGCCAGCCGTCGTCGACCTCGCCGCCGTCGATCCGTCTGCCGAAGGCACCACCCGGGTGTTAGCGCTGGCTGCGGCCGTGGAGGCAGACTCCGAGCATCCGCTGGCTCGTGCCGTGGTGGCGGCGGCGCATCAGCACGGGGCCGTGGCGACCGCGGCGAACTTCCAGTCGTTGACCGGTCGCGGCGTCCGCGCCACGGTCGACGGGGCGGAAGTGGCAGTGGGAGGGCCGGCCCTGTTGCGCGAGTTTGATGTCGACGGGCCAGACGCACTGAATGATCATGTGACGAGATGGTCGAACCGTGGCGACGCGGTGCTGTACGTGGTGGAAGCGGGCAAAGTCATCGGAGCGCTTGCGTTGGCCGACGAGGTCCGACCGGAATCACGGCAGGCTGTAGACCAGTTGCACGCTCGCGGCATCCGAGTCGTCATGATCACTGGGGATGCCTGGGTTGTGGCCGAGGCGGTAGCAGCGGACCTGGGAGTCGACGAGGTCTTCGCCGAGGTGTTGCCCGAAGACAAGGACGCCAAGGTGACCGAGTTGCAGGAGCGCGGACTGCGCGTCGCCATGGTCGGCGACGGGGTCAACGACGCCGCCGCATTGGCCCGCGCCGATGTCGGTCTGGCGATCGGCGCCGGCACCGATGTCGCTATTGAATCGGCCGGCGTCGTCCTGGCCTCCGACGATCCGCGTAGCGTTCTGAGCGTCATCCGGCTGAGTGCAGCCAGCTATCGCAAAATGGTCCAGAACCTGGCCTGGGCCACCGGTTACAACCTGATCGCGGTGCCGCTCGCGGCCGGTGTCCTCGCCGGTGTGGGCGTCTTACTGCCGCCCGCTGTGGGCGCCATCCTGATGAGCGCCTCGACTCTGGTTGTGGCCGCGAACGCGCAGCTATTGCGGCGGATCGACCTGCAACCCAGTGCCAATTAATTACCACGTGGGCGAGGTCTGGAGCTGCGTTGGTGTGACAACGTCCAACGTGATCCAAGGGCCTGCCGCCGCTGCTGGTCTCGGTGCCGTGCTCGTGTGCGCCCAACCGCTGTTTCATGCGATCAAGTGGGCCGGCGTTGCCTACCTGCCCCCTCGCGCTCCAGGCATTTCGGTCCGCCGCCACAGGCCGCTACCGCGCCGCCGTACTCGGCTGCGGCCGCAAACTCGCGACGGGCGAGGTGAGGTAAGCTCCTACAGAACTGTAGGAGACAACGGAGTGTCGTCGACGTGAGCCTGGTCAGCACGGTTGTCGACCCCATTCTGAACCTGCATGGGCCACCCGCCTACGCGCTCGTCGGAGGCCTTGCGTTCAGCGAAGCGGCGCTATTCGTAGGCTTCGTCCTCCCAGGCGAAACAGCGGTGCTGCTCGGCGGAGTACTGGCCCACCGCCAGCAAGTGTCGCTGGTGGCCATGGCCTCGGTCGCCCTGGTGGCCGCGATCACGGGTGACAGCGTTGGCTACGAGGTCGGCCGCCACTTCGGCCCCCGCCTCCTCTCGACCCGGATCTTCGCCCGCCGTCAGCTGGGCCTTGCTCACGCCCAGGAGACGCTGCGGGCGAAGGGTGGACGCGCAGTGTTCCTCGCCCGGTTCACCGCATTCCTCCGCGCAGTGATGCCCGGCCTGGCTGGGACGGCTCGCATGCACTATCCGCGGTTTCTCGCCTTCAACGCTGCCGGCGGTTTCATTTGGGCGGTCGGCTTCACGATGCTCGGCTATCTCGCCGGCGCCAGCTATCAGCGGGTCGAGAAGATCGCCGGCCAGGCCAGCGCCATTCTGCTTGCCGTCGTCATTCTTGTCGTCCTCCTCTTCGTGCTGCGTCGTCGTCACCAGGACCATGATCGGCAATCCGAGGAGTCCAACGACCCGTAGCTGCTACTACAAAGCGGCCAGCAACCCGCCCCGGTCGAGCACGGCAATCCGCGACCAAAGAGGCCGCGCGGTTCCGACGGCCGTGACCGGCTGCTACAGGCAGAACATCCCTTGCTCCGCTCGCGCGGCTGGTTGTAAGCATTCTGTCGAAGGGCCCTGCTGAGCCAAACACGTAGTAAGGAGATGCCCGTGGA
>DATNEK010000276.1:0-15523 GCA_035553055.1 Streptosporangiaceae bacterium
TGGCTTAATGCTGAACAGCATGCATAGCCACACGAATGAGCTTGCCACTCCGATGAGAACCGCGGTCACATCAGCGCCGATCCACATGCCCGCGGCCGCCAAATGTTTCATGGCGGCACATCTTATCGCGCAATAGCCGACACCAGGCCCGGCTCGATCGCCGGGCCTGGCTTAACTTGAGACAACACCGCTAGCCGCTGCAGAAATGCCGGGCTATGCCAAATGCGTCGAACCGCTCCTAGTAGCCTCCGGTGGTGATGTAGCCGTTGGAGATCCCGCCGCAGCCGTTGAGCTTGATCCACAGGTCGATGTCGGGGCGGCCCTGGTACGCCAGCGCGAGGATTTCGAACGAACCATCATCCATCGGGCAGCTCGTTACCCCGCCGTCGGTATGGCTGAGCGGGATGCGCGCCATCGACCTGGCGGCGCGGCGGGCGGCCGCAGGGGTGAGCCGTTCGGCGGCAACCAGCTGCCACGGGTGCCCGTTGAGGCCGTCGTAGCGGCACCGCAGGCCGGCGACCGGCTTTCCTGGCGGCAGCAGCCGCCGTGTCAATCCGGCGCCGGGGTTGGTGACGCCAGTGACACCACCGTCGGCGGGCGGGCAGCCACCCGCGACGGTGACACGGAATGGATGGGTGCCTGGCGAGGAACGTACCGGACGCGGGTCGAGCCAGACGATCACCGCATCCACGCGGATCACGCTGGCTTGATCGTCGGCCGGGACGGCGCTGATCTCCAGGTCGGCTGACTGCCAGGCGCGGTTCGCCGGGCCGCTGTAACTGGTGCCGACCATAGACGGGGTCTGGCCGGGTACGGCGTTGCCGCTGCTAGCCGATCCGTCCGAGCGGAGGCCGCGCGGCCGGTGGGCCCGCAGCCACGCCAGCGTCACCGCGAACGGCAACCTCACCCGCCATGCCACGACCCGGTCCACCAGCGACGTCACGCCAGGCGTGCCCATGGCGGGGCCGGCCAGCGACCGCGGCGGGCGGATCAGGCGCACTGCTCCGGTCGGCACCCGGGCCAGCAAAAGCAGCCGGGAAGCCTCGGCCCGCGCGGCAGCCAGGTTCCCTGCCGCCGTCGCCACCTGCCTCGTCCGCCTCGCCGTCGCCACCCGCTCCGTCGCCACTCGTGCGGTCCGCGCCGCCGCTCGTGTCCCAGGCGCGTGCGCCGCCAGGCGTACCGTCCCGCACCCAGCCGCAGCGACGCATAGGGTCGCGACGCACAACGCCACCGCGGCCGCCGTTGTTATCCGCATGCCATTGAGACGCAGCGGCCGGTTAGTGCGTTCCTGCCATTAGCCGATCCTGGCCCGCACGGCAGCCGCGGTGCTGCACGCCACTGCGGCGTATGCTGCGCGCCATGACTGCTGAGGCGTCAGTGAAGACCGTCGAGCCGACGCCGACGGCAGTGGCGGCTACGGCGACGTGGGCGGAGTTCCCCTCGATGTGGGGGCAAATGCTCGACAAAGCGTGGGTTTTCTCCGGGGCGATGCTCCGCTAGGGCTCTACGAGTCGTCGCTTCGGCCCTTCCTGGCGGGCTCGTCGCCACCGCGACCCATGCCGGCGTCTGGCGAGAGAACGGTTACGGCATCAGGCCGATGCGGCAGGCGCGGCATCAGGGCGGTCGCGAGACCCATCAGGACGGCGACGGCCGTCACGCCGATGAAGACGTGGTGCGCGGCCCGCGCGAGCGCCGGTACCGAGGGCGACGCTGAATCGAATGAGGCGTTCGCGATCGCTCCGAAGAACGCGACGCCGATGGCGCTGCCGATCGAGCGGCTGAACATGTTGGCCGCGGTGACCACGCCGCGCTCGTCCCAGCCGACGGTGTTCTGGGCGGCGATGAGGACGGGGGCGGCGACCAGGCCTAGCCCGGCGCCGACGACGAAGCAGCAGACCCCGACGAGCAGCACGCTTGACCGAGTGCCGAGACCGATGGTGAGTGCGGAGCCGAGTGCGGCCACCACGCTGCCGGTCAGCGCCGTGAGCCGGAAACCGGCACTGAGGTATAGCTTGCTTGACAGGCTGGACGTGATCGGCCATCCGACGGTCAGCGTCGCGAGCGCGAAGCCGGCCACGAGCGGCGTGGTGCCGAGCACGCGCTGGGTGTAGGTGGGCATGTATGAGGTCAGCCCGATCAGGACCGCGCCCACGCCCACGGCCGTCAGGTTGGCGGCGATCAGGACGCGGCGGCGCAGCAACCATGAAGGCAGGACCGGCTCAGCCGCCTGGCGCTGCATGCGGACGAACAGGGCCATGAGCGCGAGGCCGGCGATCAGGACGCCGATGCCAGGCGCCGAGATCCATGGCCAGGCCTGGCCGTCCTCGAGCAGGCCGAGTATGAGCAGGCTGCATCCCAGAGCGAGAAGCGCGGAGCCGGCATAGTCGATCCGGTGCGGCTTCCTGATGACCTGCTCGCGAAAGTTGCGAATGAGCGCCCAGGCCGCTATGACGCACAGCGGTATGTTGACAAAGAAAATCCAGCGCCAGGTGAGGTACTGGGAAAAGACGCCGCCGAGGGTCGGGCCGACAACCGCGGAAATGGCCCAGACGCTGGCGAGGTAGCCCTGGATGCGACCGCGCTCCTCCAGCGTGTATATGTCCCCGGCGATTGTCATGCTCATCGGCTGAATGGCGCCCGCGCCAAGGCCTTGCAACGCCCGGAAGATGACCAGCGCCAGCATCGACCACGCGGCACTGCACAAGATCGAACCGGTCAGGAACAATCCGATGCCGAACAGCATGACGGGCTTGCGCCCGAAGAGATCGGCGACCTTGCCATAGATCGGAACCGAGACAGCCTGCGCCAGCAGGTACACAGAGAACAGCCAAGGAAACTGCCCGAACCCGCCGAGATCGGCGACAACGGAAGGCACAGCAGTGGCGATGATCGTTGAGTCGATCGCGACCAGGCTCATCGAGAGCATGATCGAGATCAGCGTGGGCCCGCGTTGCGAGCGGAAGCCCACGCCTGCGGTGCGCTCAGTCGTCAGCAAGTTAGGACCGGGTCCAGGCTCTGCCGTTCCAGTGCAAGATCAAGGTCTGGGCCTCGTCGTTGAAATTGTTGCCAACTGCCCACGCGTTCGAGCCCGATGTGGCTACAACGCTGACTACAGCGCCGCCGTTATCACCCGCGGTGTTGGGGCTTGACACCCGTTTCCACGCCGCTCCGTTCCACCGGAAGATCAGCGTCTTGGGAACCCCGAGCCTGGTGTGGCCGCCACTTCCCACGGCCCAGGCACTCCGGGCTGACCGCACGGCCACACCCGACATCTGGTTAGCGGCGCCGGTTGCCGGCACGCGTTCCCGCTGCCACGTTCGTCCGGTCCACCGCAAGATCAGTGACTGGCTCGAACCGAAGCCGCATTTGCTGCAGCCGACTGCCCACGCGGCGCGGGCGGAAAGGACCGCCACGCCAGACAACTCCGACGCGGAACCAGTGCCAGGGAGCCGCACCCTCCGCCAGGCTGCCCCGTTCCAGTGCAAGATCAGCGCCTTGCTCCCGGTTGTGCCGCATTTGGTGCAGCCGACCGCCCACGCGTTCCTGGCAGACGAGGCCGCTACGCCGGTTAGCTCGCTCTGCGAGCCGGTGCGCGGCAGCTTGGCCCGCCGCCAGGACTTCCCGTTCCACGCAAGCACCAGCGGCTCGCCGCCGCCTGCCACGCAGCTCACGCAGCCGACTGCCCAGGCGCTGCGATCGGAAGGAGCAGCCACGCCAAGCAGCCTGCTGCCCGTTCCCGCATTCGGGCTGCGTGCCCGCCGCCACTTCGCGCCGGTCCAATGCATGATCAGGGCGCCATGGGAGAACCCGACCGCCCAGGCGTCTCCCGCCGAGACAGCGGCTACTCCTTGCAGGCTGGCGTCCGCCGGACTCAGCCCGCGCACCTGCTGCCAGGCCGCCCCGTTCCACCGCAAGATCACCGGATGGGAAGGCTGGCTGAACTCGTCGGTCCAGCCGACCGCCCACGCGCGTCGCGGCGACGTTGCCGCTACGCCAGTGAGCAAGGCTATGAGGTTGATCGCCGACGTCTTCGCGTCGACCCGCAGCCCGCCGGCGACCTCTCTGGGCGCCGCGACCGCGCTATAGCCTCCCGCTGCCAGTCCCAGGACGAGTACAGGAACAACAGCGACCCTGATACTCACCCAAGCGGTCCTGCGCACGCGCACTGGGCATCACCACCTCTCCCGGTCAGGGTGAGCCCGCGCCGCTTGCCTGTCAACCGGGCAGGCCCAGAGCCCCAAGGTGGCAGCGGTTGCCGCCATGTTTGAGATCGCTGGGGTGGGAAGGGCGACTACAGGACGAACGCAGAGGCGGCACGAACGCAGAGGCAGGTCAGTGGAGAGGGAGGCTCGCCGTGGCGGCCATCGCATCCGAGGCAATCATCACCAGGCTCGCTGAGTGGGGTGTAGACACCATCTTCGGTATCCCGGGGGACGGGATCAACGGGATCATGGAGGGCCTTCGCCGGCACCAGGACAAAGTCCGGTTCGTGCTAGTCCATCACGAGGAGGCCGGCGCCTTCATGGCGACCGGTTACGCGAAGGCTACTGGCAGGCTCGGCGTGTGCCTGGCCACGTCAGGACCTGGCGGTATCCACCTGCTGAACGGACTGTACGACGCCAGGCTTGACCATGCTCCTGTGCTCGCTATTACGGGAATGCAGGAGACATCCGTGCTCGGCACCGGCTATCAGCAGGAAGTCAACCTGGACAAGGTGTACGCCGACGTGGCCGATTACGACCAGATGATCTATAACCCGGCGCAGCTGCCCGCGGTCGTCGACAACGCGGTAAGGACCGCGTACGCGCGGCGAGGCGTCGCGCACATTACGGTGCCCAACGACATCCAGGTCGCCGATGCCGACGCCGATCCCTGGCAGCATGTCGCACCGGCCAGGACGCCGCACACCGCTCCGGTCATGTTCGCCGCGCCCGGCCAGCCGGACGAGCAGGACCTGCGCAGGCTGGCCGACCTGCTGCAAGGAGGCGACAAGATCGCCATCCTGGTGGGGGCCGGCGCGCTCGGTGCCAGGGACGAGGTGCTCGAACTCGCCGAGGTGCTGGCTGCTCCGGTCGTCAAGACCTTGTCGGGGAAGGCGGTGATACCTGACGACTCGCCGTACACGACCGGCGGCATCGGGTTGCTGGGAACCAGGCCGACCGTCGACCTGATGGACGAGATCGACACGCTGCTCATGGTCGGGACGAACTTCCCGTACACCAAGCACCTGCCCGCGCCTGGCAAGGTCAGGGTAGGCCAGATCGAGGCCGACCCGGTCAGGGCCGGTGCCAGGGTGCCGACCGAGGTTCCTGTCGTCGGCGACGCCAAGCTCGCGCTGGCAGCCTTGCTGCCACTGCTCAAGCGTCGCGCTGACACCGCGTTCCTCGACACGTGCCGGGCCGGGATGGACCGGTGGCGCAAGCAGATGGCCGCTGAGCAAGATGAGACCAGGGAGCCGATCGCGCCCCAGTACGTAGTCGGCGTGCTCGACCGGCTCGCCGCTGACGACGCGATCCTGACCTGCGACAGCGGCACGATCGCGACTTGGGCGGCCAGGCACTGGACGATCAGGGGCGACCGGCAGTTCTTCCTGTCAGGCAACCTGGCCAGCATGGCACCCGGGTTGCCGTATGCCATCGGCATCCAGCACGCTTTCCGCGACCGGCAGGTCATCGGCTACGTCGGCGATGGCGGGTTCTCTATGCTGATGGCCGAATTCCTGACCGCTATCCAGCACAACCTGCCGGTCAAGATCATCATCAACAACAACAACTCGCTCGGCCAGATCCTGTGGGAGCAGATGGTGCTCGGCTACCCCGAGCACGGCGTCAGGTACCCACAGCCCTACGTGGACTACGCCGCGTTCGCCACCGCCAACGGTGCTCTGGGGATCAAGGTCACGACCGCCCGCCAGGTCGGTCCCGCGCTCGGCGAGGCACTGAGCGCGCCCGGCCCGGCGCTGGTCGACGTCAACGTCAACCCCGACGAGCCGCCGCTGCCAGGCAAGGTGGAGTACCAGCAGGCCAAGAAGTTCGCCGAGGCTTTCCTGCGCGGCCAGCCGCGCCGCGCGACCATCGCCACGACCCTGTTCAAGGACAAGATCGAGCAGCTCAAGTCGTAGATTCTTGACGTTCAGGCCGGTGCTGGGTCGGGTCGATGAAGACGTGCGGTGCCTGCGGCAGGATCTTGGCTAGCCTGCGGTCGAGCCGGTCGGCCAGGTTCTCCGCGCCGTCCGCGTCAATGCTGTCATCGAGCGATATCCGGGCGGCGACGATGAGGTGGTCGGGGCCGAGATGCATGGTCTGCAGCTCGACCAGGTCGGTGACACCGGGGGTGGTCTCGATCTCGTGACGGATGGCGGCCAGTTCTTTCGGGTCAGCGGCCCGGCCGATCAGCAGATCGCGACTGTCGAGCCCGAGCCGGATCGCCACGACGATGAGCAGCGCGCCGATCGCGATCGACGCGGCCCCATCCCAGATCGCCGAGCCGGTTAGCTCACGCAGCCCGACCCCGGCGGCCGCGAGCACGAGCCCGGCCATCGCTACGGTGTCCTCGAACAGGGCCGCCTTGACCGTCGTGTCCGGACTGGTCCGCACGTGCTCGGCGAGGCTTACCCGGCGCGTTCTGGCCTCCCCGCGCATCTGCCGCAGTGCCCGCGCGAAGGATATGCCCTCGGCTACGCCGGCCGCCGCGAGCACGGCGTAGGCGATCACGACATCGTGGGAGCTTCCCCCTTTGCTGAGCGCCAGGACACCTTCGAATACCGAGAACCCGGCACCCGCGACAAAGATGCCGAACGCCGCGAGCAGCGACCAGAAGTAGCGTTCCTGGCCGTAGCCGAATGGATGCTCGTCGTCGGCTGGCCTCTGGCTTCGTTTCAGCGATGCCAGCAAGAAGCCCTGGTTGAGCGTGTCGGCAGCAGAATGCGCCGCCTCGGCCAGCATCGCGCTTGAGCCACTGAGAACCCCGGCGACGGCCTTGATCAGCAGGACCGCAAGGTTCGCCAGGCCCGCGGTCACGACGGTTCGCCGGGTTCCCGCCTGGATCGCACTGGTGCGTTCAGGCATGCGTGAGCTTCGCCTCCCAGGTTTCCCGCCGCTCGCACCGGGGGCTACCCGGGCGTAGCCGCCTAAACATCAACCGGCTAGTCGGTCGGCAGCAGGGGGCCGAGCGGCCCCAGGTCGATGTTGAGATCCTGCGGCTTGAGGCCGAAGTGCTCACGCAATTCGGCCATTCTCGCTTCAAGCGCCATCAGCGTCAGGCCGATGTTGTCGACCTGCTCGGCGGCGAGATCTCCTACCTCGACCCTCCGCAGCGCCTGCCGCTCCATGAGTTGGCGCAGCAACTCAACGACCGTCAGCACCAGGCTGACTAGCCCGCGCTCGACCGACTCAGGGTCGGTGTCGATGCGCCGGGCCGATGCGAGCGGCCTGGTCCCATCGGCAGGCTCAGCCGCCGACCCGCGCAGCAGCATCGGTCCGGCTTTCCTGCTGGTCACGGTGCTCGGTCCTGCTCCTGGCCAGCGAGCGCGCTGACCGATGTCACCAGCGCACGCACGGAGATCGTCACCATGTCGACATCGGCAAGCGCGAGCGTGACTTCGCCGGCCAGCACGACCCCGCCAGCGAGCACGCGGTCGAGCAAGTCGACTAGCGCGATCGGCTGCCGCTCGACGGCCTGATCGTCCCAGGCGCCGTCGATTGCCAGGTCAGCCTCATCGATTGCCAGGTCAGGCACGGTGCCTTCGGTCATCGCGACGCCCCGGCTCCGATGGTCTGGGCGCCGGGCTCTGGCGCGACGAATGAGTACGGTGGCCAAGGACCGGTGAGTTCCAGCCGCAGAGAAGGATTCATTGAGGCGGCGCGCCTGACCCTCGCGGCGAAGCTGACCCGGTCGCGATCATCGACCAGGTAGGTGGCGTTCATGATCATCCGGGAGCCGGTGCCCGACAGCCGCGGATCCTGCGGCCGGTGCAACGCCGCCGCGACGGCCTGCCCAGCCAGCTCGGCATGAACGCGCTTGGCGCTGGCGACCGCGGCCTTGCGTGCGCCTTCCGCGGCTGTCAGCTCCGCGCGGCGCTTGCTCAGGTAAGCGGCTCCCGATCCTGGCGTGACCGCTACGCCTGAGCCGCGGTCAGCCGGGGGAGTGGCCAGGTCGCCGCCCGCCTCAACGTAGGCCTTGACCCCCCATTCGCTTCGGCCAGCGATATTCCCGAGCACAGCGAGGAAATCGCTTCGACGCTGCCCGAGCATCCGCGCGAGCCCTAGATCCGTCCGGTATACCGTCGCGAGGCGCATCGGAACGACGGCGGTCATTTTGGCCACGGCGGACACGACATCGTGGTGCATCCTGGCGACTGCCTCAAGCCAGGGCAAGTGCTCCATATTGCGCCGCAGCGGCTCTTCGCCGAACTCCGCCAGATCCACCGGGCTTACCACGGCGGTCAAGTCAGTGGCAGTGACCAGTCGCACGGGTCGGCCAGCGATGCCAGCAAGCGGCTCGTTGGTGCCCGATCCATCATCAGGCCTGCTGACGCCAGCCTCGCGCTCGGCGAGCGTGCCGCCGCGGGCTACCGCGTAGACCCAGATAGCGTCGGGACCGGGAGAGGGCTGGGCCGGGACGTCCTGGTCACTCATCGCCGGTGTCTCCCGCTTCCAGTGCGGCCACTCGGCGGCGCAGCTCACGGTTCTCATTGACGAGTTGCTGGCTGTCGCCCGACAGCCAGGGATCGTGCTCCCACCAGTTGATGCCGACTTCCCTGGCTGTCTCGAGCGACGCGATCACCAGCCGCAGCTTGATGGTCAGCAGCTCAATGTCCAGCAGATTGACCTGGATGTCGCCGGCGATGACAAGGCCCTTGTCGAGCACTCGCTCCAGGATGTCACCCAGGTTCGCTGGCTCACGGTGGCCGGCTGGCCCGGCGCGGTAGGGCTGCGATGATCCCCCGCCGTAGCCGACGACGCTGCCGGAAGTCATTGGTCATACCCTCCGTCGCCGTGGCCGCGGCCGTATCGCCTGATCCGGCGGTAGGAGGTCAGATCCCCAGTGTTCGCGATCGCGGCCTCGTAGATCGCGAGGATGTCAGCCGACGAAGGTATCCGCCGGTCTTCGACCACCTCAACGCTGACGCGCCATCCGTCTTCACCAGGCTCGACGGCTATGACGCCTTCCGGCTGCTTAGCAGTGAGCTCCGTGATCTGTTCAACCGCTGCCCTGGCTGCCGCGCTGGCCGTCGTTACCAGTCCATCGTCGGCCCGCTCGTCGTCCTCTTCGTAGGCTTCATCCTCGTCGTACGTCTCGTCTTCATACCGGACCTCGTCGTCGTACTGCTCGTTCTCAGCCGAGCGCGACGTCGGCATCAGATCACCTCCTTCCTGTGCAAGGCCGCGGCGGCGGCCCTCCGCTGGGCGAGCTCGAATTCCTCTTCGGTGATCAGGCCGGCCGCTCTGGCCTGCGCCGCCTCCTCAAGTCGCCTGCGGACGATCACTGGGTCGAAGAGCTCGCGGTCGGCTTCATCAGCGATCAGCTCTGCGAGCCTCACGACCCCGATGATCGGCAGGAAAGGAAGCCGGGCTAGCACGCTAAGCACTTCGATCACCCCCCGTGAGATGCCACCACGAAGTCATAGGGAGCCATCGGGCCGAGCAACCGGAACGCCACCCGGTCGCGCCAGCGCGCCGCCGCTTCCTGTACCGACCGCCGCAGATCGTCCTCCCGGTCGCGGTCCACGAGCAGCGCCAGATCGACAGCATCGTCCTCGTGACCCGCCTCACGTCGGCTTATCGCCTCGCAGCACGGTTCTATCGCCGTGGCGAATGCCGCCGTATCGGCTTCGCGCTTAGCCGCGACGGCCGCGTTGACGACTTCACCGAGTCGTATCCGAAGGTCTCTGGTCGCTAGCTCGTCCTCGCCCCTGATGGCAGCCGCGAGCTCGACAGCTTCGGCGTTCTCGTTCAGCACCTCGGTGAGCACGGCAGCTTGCACGTACCTGCCAGCGACCAAGAACTGAACCTTGCCGGCGAACTTGTCGAGCGCGGCGGCGAACTCGTCACGGTGCGGCTCGAGCAGCCCCCGCTGCACCGCGTCGTCAGTGGCCAGCACGGCACCGAAGCGCATCGGCAGGACCGCGGCACGTTCCGCGACCGCGTCAAGCATCTTCTGGTGCGCGACGAGGTCGTCGGGGGTGCCGATCGGCACGTCGATCGGTACCGGGCTGGTAAGGGCGGCGATCGTCCCCGAGCGGACCAAGGTCGCACCTCGCCCGTCACCGATGGTCCGCATTCCACGCGGTGGCTCGGTGTCGGCAGGCACAATGCCGTACACATACCAGCCGGCCTGATCAGCGGCGGTCGACGTCGCCATCTCGGGTCCTCCTGCTCGGCTCAGTCTTCGTGGTGGCGCCCGGAGCGAACGCGTTCGGCTTTGCCGCTCGTCACCTCCCGCAGCTTGTCGCCAGCGGCGTCGAGCGCTCCTTTCGTCTTGTGCTTGGCTCCCGATTGCTGCATGCCGCCGACCAGCCCAGGCAGCCCTTCCTTGTCATGGCTGATGTCAAGCCGGTTCACCGCTTCGGCGAAGCGCAGGTAGGTATCGACGCTGGCCACAACGATCCTGGCGTCAATGGTGAGTACCTCGATGCCGACCAGCGAGACGCGGACGTAGGCGTCGATCACCAGGCCCTTGTCGAGAATCGTGTCAATGACATCGGCTAGTCCGGTGGGTGACGGCCGGTCGAGCATGCTGCCGCCGGTCGACTGCACGGCAGTCATCGTCGATCACTCTCTTCTCCCCGAGTATTCGTACTCCTTGCCGCTGACCTCGTTGTCCTCGCCCTCTTCGTCGTAGCCGGCCTCCTCGTCGTCGGCGTAGTCCTGCGGCTCCTCGCCCTGCTGCTCATCCCGCAGCGCTGTCTGGTGATCCTTCACAACTTCGCCGTCCTCGATGACACCGCGCCAGCCCTTGATCTCATCTGGACGAAGCGCGGCCTGCGTCATCACGTGCCTGCGGTAGTGCTTGAGCTCAAGGCGCACCCTGCGTCCCTGCGCGCGCCAGAGGTTGCCGATGTGCTCGAATCCGCCCTGCGGGTGGTACTCGAGCACGACCAGGATCCTGGTCAGCTTGGGACTGATCTCGTGGAAGCTGACGGCGCCGTCCACATGACCCTTCTGTCCCTTTGATGTCCAGATGATCGTCTCGTCCGGCACCTGGCGCTTGATCGTCGAGCTCCAGTTACGGTGCGACCAGAAAATCTGTGCCTTCCAGTTGAGCTCTTCATCCGACTTCTGCTCGACGTTCTCCACCTTCTTCATGAAGCTGGGAAAGTCGGTGAACTGCGTCCATTGGTCATAGGCCAGGCGCAATGGGACGCCTACATCGATCTGCTCCACGATGTTGGTGACCTTGAGCTTCTTGCCGCGGCCGCCGCGGCCGCCCTTGCCGCTGACGCGGCCGAGCAGCCCGCCGACCGCCTTTCCCGCCGCGCCGAGCAGCGCCCGCCCGCGTGACTTTCCCTCAGCGAGCTGCCTCACGCCGGTGGCCGCCGCCATGAGGCCTGAACCGCCGCCGTTGTTGGCGTAGTCAAGCAGGCGGCCCGCTGAGCTTGTCACCTTCTCGCGAACCGACCCGAGCGCGCGATCACCGAGCGCTTGGACAAAGCCAGCCGCCTCGCCCTTGAGCCTGCCCATCGGATCAGCGTCTTTCGCGGCGCGTTGCTTTACCTGCGTCATGTCAATCACCTCTGCCCCGACGACTCGATGCGGGTCTGCCCACGCGAGGGGACTCGCCGCTCGGCCTTGGCCGAGGCGGGTGTCGTGGCCGGTCACGGTCCGAGGGCCGGTCCCGATCGGAGGATCTGTCCCTTTCTGGTGGACGTCTGTGTTCGGTGCGTTCTGACCTGCTGTCTTCCGGCTCGCGACCCGCTCGTTCGTCGTCCTCTAGGCTGGCGGAGTCCGCCGAGACCGGCTCGTCATCGGGCACGACGCCTTGACCTCGCAACGTTTCCGTGCGGTCGTGTATCGAGTCGGCGACGGCGTCAAGCCTGCTGCTTATCGCCGCCTTGGCCGCCGCTTTGCCCGCATCGGCGAGGTCACCTTTCAGCGAGTCGACAACCTGGGCGAAATCAGGCGACAGCTTGCCAAGCGACTCAGACGTGGCGAGTCGCTTACTGCCCGATTTCAGTACGCGCCCAGCGGCACCGCCGAATCCACCGGTTGCCGCGCCCGCCGCGAGAAGAAGAGCCAAGCGCGTCTTATGCGTCCTGCCGAGGAAGTACCCGAAGCCCAGAGCCAGCGCCACTTTCCATGAGCTTCCCATGATGAACCCCCTTCGATGGGAGGTCTGTGAGCCAAGTCCCGCCGCTGCCCACCTGACCTCACGGAAAACAACATCCCCAAAATTCACTCTAGTAACAGTGCAGTCGCGAACCGCCGCCGGATCGCGGTGCGTTCGCTGTGCGGTAAGTAGCTCGGCTAGCAGTGCCGATAGGCGGCAGCGTCCCGGTCGCGGAACTCAACACCGAGGCCAGCCACGCTCAGGTCAGGCGTGAGCACGCCGCCGACAGGGTCGAGCGCGCCATCGAGCAGCATCTGCTCGATGCGCTGGTGGTCGTGGAAGTATTCGATGTGGCGCACGTTAGGTGCGGCGGCGCTGGGATGCGCGTGGGCGTTCGGCGCGCAATGCGCTGATACGTCGATGCTGTGCGCTTCGGCGAGAGCGGCCGCACGCAGGAACCCGGTGATCCCGCCGCACCTGGTTGCGTCGATTTGCAGGCAGTCGACCGCTCCGGCGTCGATCAGGCGGGCTGAGTCGGCTAACGTCCAGCTGTATTCCCCGGCCGCGATGTCCATGGTGGCCTGGCGCCGTACCGCGGCGAGCCCGGCAAGGTCCTGGCTGGAGACCGGCTCTTCGAACCAGCTCACGCCGTAGTCGCGCAGCCAGCCGCTTACCCGCACAGCCTGGCCGGTACGGTAAGCCCCGTTCGCGTCCACGTACAGCTCAGCCTCGGGCCCGATGCAGTCCCTGGCCAGCGCGACCCTGGCCCGGTCCCGGCGCTCGTTGCCGCCGAAGCACTCGCCGATCTTGATCTTCACTCGGGTGATCAGGTTGTCGTGCACCCAGCCGGTGAGCTGCTCGCGGGTCTGATCGTCGTCGTCGCTGATGAAGCCGCCGCTGCCGTAGATCGGCACGTCAGGCCGCACCTGGCCGATCAGCCCGGCCAGCGGAACGTCAAGTATCCGGGCTTTCAGATCCCACAGCGCGATGTCGACGGCTGAGATCGCCATCGCCGCGATCCCTTCGCGGCCGAAATTTCGCACGGCGCGGTTCATCCGCTCGGCGGCACCTGACACGTCCATGGCGTCGCCGCCGACCACTACCGGCGCGAGGTGGCCGGTGATGACGCCGCCGACGGCAGGCGATCCATAGGTCCAGCCCAGGCCGGTCACTCCGGCCGCCACCGCGGTCACCACGATCATCGTGGTTGAGTCCCAGGCAAGCGTCCCGTCGGACTCGGGGCTGTCGGCCGGGATCACGTAGACGCCGGGGGTCACCGATTCGACCGGAGTCTGCGCCGGCTCCATTTCCTGCCTCCGTCCACGTGCGGGTTTCCGGCCGGCCTACCCGGCCTGTCGCCGGGCAAACGGTTTGACGGCCGATCGGCCGGAAAGCCCACAAGGCATCACGGGAGGTAGTTATGACCGAGGTACAGACCGGGACGGTGACAACCAAGGTGCCGGCCAGACTCGACCGGCTGCCGTGGTCACGGTGGCACTGGATGATCGTGATCGGCCTTGGCACGGTCTGGGTTCTTGACGGGCTTGAAGTCACCATCGTCGGCAACATCTCAGCTGATCGGAGGACATGACCATGGCGAAAGATTTGCCGCGGCCCGTCGTCGTCGCCGTAGGCGGGTCAGGCAACGGCCGAGCCGCCATCCAGCTAGCCGCGACCGAGGCAGGCTACCGCGAGGCCCCGCTGATCGCGGTCACGGCCTACCAGGCGGCGAGTCCGCTCGGCGCGCCGGCAGCCCGCCCCGTCGCTACCATGCGCAGCCCAAGCGATGATCACACCACCGCCGAGGCGATGCTCGGCGACGAGGTCGCCGCCGTGCTCGGTGAGCAGGCCGAGCAGGCCGAGCTTCGTACCGTGCCCGGGCTGCCCGGCCGCAAGCTGGTCGAGACCGCGCGGGCTACCAACGCGCAGATGATCGTGCTCGCTTCCGGCCTCAGCGGCTCGGTAATCGCCGGAGCAGTCAGCCAGTACGTGCTGCGTAATGCGCCTTGCCCGGTGCTCGTGGTGCCAAACCGGGCCGTGACCTGATCAAGGGCCTGATCCAGCCGGTCAGGTCATTGCCCGTCCCGCCGACCGCGCTGCCTGCGGGCCAGCGGGTAGGCGAACCAGAGGCCGGCGAACAGGCAGCCAGTGCACGCGCCGATGACGATGCTGGCCACGGTCCTGTCCACGTAGCTGACGACGAGCAGCACCGTGCCTGACACGGCGATCGCGACGGCGATCAGGCCGCAGATCGCCATCACGTTCGCCGCCCTGACCAGGTGTTCTTTCTGCCTGCGGCGGAACACAAGCCGGTGGTAGGCGACCGGCCCGAGCAGCACGGCGGTCGCCACCGCCGAGGCGACGAGTACCCCCGTGTACAGGCGGCGCTGCCAAAGGCCGAGCTGGACAAACCGGGTAGTGAACGGCAGCGCGAGCAAGAATCCGAACAACACCTGCACGCCGAGCCCGGCCACCCGCAATTCCTGCAGCAGTTCGATCAGGTTGCGGTCATCGCGCTGTTCCTGCGTCTCCTCGCGCGGGTCAGGCGCATCTCGCTGCACCGCCGCCTCCGTCCGGTTCGTCCACCACGCTGATCTGTCCGCCGGGTTGCGGCCGAAACTCCCTGGCGTGGTGTATCCGATGCGCGCTCGGGTAGCGCCGGTAGGCGGCCTAGGAGGGAGATTACTCGTGGACACCAGCGCGTTGAGGTCGGAGCTCGCCGGCCGGGTCGATGGTGAGGTGCGGTTCGACCCGGGGACCCGCGCGGTGTACGCGCAGGACGCGTCGAACTAAGCAGGTGCCGATCGGGGTGGTGGTGCCGCGGCCATCATCGAGCCTGGCGCGGCGCTCGACAAGGTGAACGACGCGCTCGCCAAGCACGGCCTCATGATCGGGCCGAAACCGTCCACGCACGTGAGCTGCACGATCGGCGGCATGATCGGCAACAACTCATGCGGGTCGACGGCGCAGGCCTACGGCAAGATGGCCGACTCGGTGCGGCGGCTTGAGATCGCATGCTACGGCGGGAGGCGGGGCTGGGTCGGCCAGGGTCGTCGCCTTCGAGCCGCTGGCGGTTGAAGGACTTGACGACACGCTGATCTCGCTTGAGCGCGAAGAGCACCTGGCGGGTGACGCGCTCGACAAGCTGCCCGAGGGATCGGGCTGGCTGATGATCCAGTTCGGCGGCGACACGAAAGACGACGTCGAGGCCAAGGCCAAGGCGCTGATCGACGAGGTCAACGCGGCCGGGGGATCG
>DATNEK010000277.1:0-15455 GCA_035553055.1 Streptosporangiaceae bacterium
TCTGGAACGTGGTCACCGTGTCGTTTCGCCAGCGGATAACGCCCGACCGGCTGCTTGGCCGGGTCAATAGCTGCTATCGCCTCGTCGCGTGGGGGACGCTGCCGGTCGGCGCCGCCGCCGGCGGCCTGCTCGCCCAGGCGCTTGGGCTCAGGGCCGTGTTCGCGCTGATGGCGGCGCTAACGCTGGCGCTATGCCTTGGCATGCTGATCGTGACCGACAGCCGAATGGATAGGGCCGAGCGCGATGCCGACGAGGCTGCTGCCGCCGTCGCTGTCTAGCGGTATGCTCGCCCGCCGCCGATTTCAGTATGCGTGCGGGACGGTGGCCGAGTGCGACCGTGACCGCGATTTCGCCGACAGCGACTCGCTATATTCGCCTCCGGCCCGGAGCCCGCTGATGAGCGGCGAGTGCGCCAGTACGAACGCCCCCGTGAAGGCGACCAGCAGCGATAGCGCTTCGAGCGGGCCGTGGAAGCCGTTGGTCTGCAGGTTGTCGGCGAACAGGCCGACTCCGATGAGGATGCTAGCCAGCGGGTCGATCAGGACAAGCGTCGACTGCGAGGCGACGATCGGTCCGGCGTGCATGGCGTTCTGGGTGAGGAAGACAGCCAGGACACCGAAGAACGCCAGCGCATACGTTTGCCAGTGCCGGTAGAGCTGGGTCCAATCGTCAGCGGCGTAATCGGACACGACCTTGGTGCACGCCGCCGTGAACGCGTAGCTGATCGCCGCCGACGTCCCGAACATAGCGGCTCGCCACCACCGGGGTCCGCGCAGCGCCAGCGCGATCGTGGCACCGATAGCCGCTGCGCTTGCCGCGCCGGCGATAGCCCATCGCCACAGGGGCGGCGGCACCATGCCGTACTCGGGATGCGCGAAATACAGGAAGCCCACCAGCCCAGCGGTGACCGCGAGCGAGCCGAGCCACTCGCGCCGACCCATACGGAACCCGAACCAGATCGACAGGATCGCGGCGAGGAAGACGAGTTCGGTGGTGAGGATCGGCTGTACCTGCGAGAGCCTGCCGAAGTGCAGCGCTACGGCTTGCACGATGAAGGAGAAGATCATCAAGGCGAAGCCGAGCAGCCAGACACCGCGTCGCACCGCGTAGCTGAGCAGGCTGAGCCGAAGCGTGGCGTCCGCTGGCGCATTCTCCACACCGAGCCGCTGGAACACGCTCGTCAGCGCGTTGGCCAGGGATGCGCACAATGCCAAGACGTAAACCAAGGTCTTCATCTCCGAGCCACATGCCGCAGGGTTCCCGGGTGTATCCGGGCCGTTACGCGCAGGCACCTCACTCTAGTCACGTGACCGCTGGTGTGGCTGCCCGCACGCGACTATGACTGCAACCAATGGTCGGCCGCAGAAATGCCTGTCGGCAGCTCGTGTGTTGCGGCGGCCAGCCGCCTTGTCAGCTCGTTTACTCCCCACCAGCGGCGTGACTATGCCGTGCTGTTTCCGATCGCCTCCGGCCGGCCCGAACCCATCGCGCACCCCCGGACCTGCCGCGCACTGCGGCAGCCCCGGCAGCGGCGGCAGCGGTCCGTGATCAGGGTGCATCGCTCTGATCGATACGCCGAGCTTCGCTAATTCCTCCCGATCCCTCTTAGGTTCGGGGGTCGCGGACTGAGTTGGGCGTTCGGGCTCGCGAGGCTGAGGTGGGCGGCGGGCTAGGTGCACCGCGCGCAGGTAGGGAGGTTTCTTGCGGTGTCGTCCCGCATAGGGTGCGCGCAACGCTGATGAGTCGCTGTCGAATCTCATCGGTCCGTCCGCCGTCGGCATGGATAGGCGGGCTGACAGCCCGGCTAGGTCACCTAGCACCTCGCCAGACCGCCCTCACCGATCCAACGCACGTGCTACCCGCCCCTCGGGGCCTAGCCCGGCCGCCAGGGCTACGCCAGCGCGCTCCTCCCGCCAGCAAGCCCAAGCCGGAGTGGTAATTCGACCCGACGCCCCCGTCGGCGGCCTTCGCCGCCGGCGGGGACACCAGTCCGGCCTGCCCCCCTAGGTTGTGAATAGCAAATAGCGAATCGGTTCAGAAACCCATCCCCGAACTCGGGGATGGCAACCGGGTCAAACTGACTCTAGAATTCGCGCTACCCGACGATCGTGACCACCGGCGGCAGAGCCCGGATTTATGCGCCGAGAGCGGACGAACCGGGAACTTACCTGATGGGCGCTCGGGGCGCCGTTCGGGATGTATGGCCAGGATAGGCAGGAGATGACGGTCGATTCGACGGTGGCACAGGCGCATGTCACCACCCCGTCTGGACGGGTGATCGGCATTCCAGATGGCACCAGCTTGGTTTTCGGTCGCGGTCCAGACGCCGACCTCGTCATCGGCGGAGGACGCGGGCTGTCGAGGCGGGCCGGCGTGATCACCGCGATCGGCGGCGGCGCGCTTGTCGCGAACCTTAGCTACACGCACGCCTTGTACGCCGAGGGCGACGGCTTCCGCGTTAGGCTCCCACGGCTGGATGAACCAGGTGAGCCGTCGGGTGGCTGGTTCGTACAGCGGGGCACTGCCTTGATCGGGTCCAGGTCGATGCTCGACGAAGGCCAGCCGCTGCGGCTCGTGGTCACGGCCCGGCCTGCCGATGAGGGCGGGGACGGCCGGGGTGGCGAGCAGGCGCACGGCGCCGCCGACGAGGTGACGGTCCTGCCGCTCTACCTTGACCCGAACACGAAGCTATTTCTTGTCGCCTTGATCTGGTGCAGGCCCTGGCTCATCGATCCCGCCCGCACCACTCCAATACCGAGGACGCCGGAAATCGCGCGGGCGGCGCTCGAAGTCACCGACGCCCACCACGAGATCGAGTGCTTCGATACCGACCCGGCCTTTCGCGACCGGCTGTCGGCTAGGGTCGGCGAGCACATCAAGGTGCTGCGCAGGAAGATCAGCGAGCGGGGCCTTGTGCGGCCGGACATCAGGCTGTCCGATGAGGTCGCTGTAGGCGTCCTGATCGAGAACGCGGTCGTCACCGCCGCTGACCTCGACCGGCTCAGCGACCCCGCGTGGTGCTCACGGCAAGAGGACCTGTGGTGGACGCAGTCGTGACCCTGCTGACGACGCGTCGCGGTCGCTCTGCTTTAGCGTCGCCGGTCCTACTACCGCGATGGTGGCGGCCCCTGGCCAAACGGCGGGCCCTGGCCCGGCGGCGGTGGCGGCATCACGAAGAATCTGACCAACTTCCTGATCCCGGTTGGCGCGGTCACCACGACCGTGTAGTGCCCTGGCGGCATGCCATGGTGGAAGTACGCGCGACCCTGATTGATCGCGTAGTTGAAACTGCCCGCGCCGTCGGTGAGCACGTGCCCGAGCGCTCGGCGGAAGCCGGCCAGCCGCACCGTGATCCTGGTGCCAGGCGGCCAGTACCTGCCTTCGACCACGAAGATCGTGTAGGGATCGCCCTGTGGCTGGAACAACGCGAGTATCGGCTTGCCGCTCCGGCCCGACGACTGGCTGGTCACGACCGGTGGCGGTCCCGGCAGCAAGCCGGCCTGGTTGACGCCGGGTGTTGAACTCGTTCCTGTCTGGGGAGAACCGACCGTCCCTGGCGCGCGCTGCACGAGGTACGCGCCTGCCAAAAGGCCGGCCCCGAGCAGCGCCAGCGCCGAGGCCGCCGAGGCCAACCCGATCAGGATGGGGTTGAGGCGCCGGCTAGCCTGGCCGGCCGTGCGCTGCCGTCCCGATCCGCCTGATCCCGCCGGCCCGGCGCGCTGCTTGACCGGATGCTTCGCCGATCTCGGCGGCTGGTCATGCTGGCGGTTCTGCTGCGGCAGCGAACCGAACGTGTCATCCTCGTCGGCGCCCTGCGCGCGCCGATCGGCTGGCCTTGGATCGCGCCGGAATTTGTCGATCAGGGCAACGGCTGCCATGGGCAGCGGGGCGGGCCCGAAAGTTCCGTCAGCGGACTCGGTGTCATCGGCGGCGAGATGCGCGAGCACGGCGGCCGACTTGGGACGCCTGCGCGGGTCGCGGTCCAGGCAGGCGGTGACCACATCGATGAGTTCGATCGGCAAGCCGGTCAGGTCGGGTGCCTCGGTGGCGAGGTGCACGAGCACGTCCATGACCGAGTCGCCCGCGTAGGGGCCGTGGCCGGTGGCGGCGAAAAGCACGGTCGCGCCGAGCGAGTAGACGTCGCTGGCCGTGGTGGCTCTGCGGGTGTCCCTGGCCTGTTCGGGTGCCATGTAGGCAGGGGTGCCGACGGCGCCGCGCGTCATCGTCAGCGATATCCGCTCCGCCGCCCTCGCCACGCCGAAATCGATCACGCGCGGCCCGTCGGGTGAGACGAGCACGTTGGACGGCTTGAGGTCGCGGTGCACCAGGCCGACGCCGTGAATCGATTCGAGCGCCTCAGCGCAGCCAGCCGCCAGCCAGCGCACCGCGAGCACAGGCAACGGACCGCACGCGGCGACAAGGGTGCTCAACGGGGGCGCGGGCACGTAGGCCGTCGCCAGCCAGGGCACGTCGGCTTCTGGATCGGCAGCGACGACCGGAGCGGTGAACGCGCCGCTTACGCGCCGCGCGGCCGAGACCTCGTGCGCGAAGCGGGTGCGGAAATCGGGCTCTTCGGCGAACTCGGCTCTGATCGTCTTCACGGCGACAAGCCGGCCTGCAGCCGACTTTCCCAGGTAGACCCGCCCCATCGCGCCAGCGCCGAGCCTGCCGATGAGAAGGTAACCGCCGATTCGCTCCGGGTCCCACGGCCGAAGTGGCTCGATGAGCGGAGGATGATCAGCGCCGGGATTCGCCCTTGTCGACCGCAGATTGGCCTCCCCTCATCTGCAATTAGCTGATGATATTACCGATTAGGGCAGCCTGGGTCGGCGCAGATCGTGAGCAGGCAGAATGCCCCGTCGCGGCTGCCTGCCACGACGGGGCATTAATCGTCGAACTACGTCGAACTACGTCGAACTGTGCCGAACCGTTCAACCACCGACGGCTCCAGCGCTAAAGCTCCTGCGCCGTTCGCCGCGGGTAAAGCAGCGCCCAGATGATGGCAGCGTCGAGGGCGATCATGATGATCGACCACGCTGGCTGGTACGGGATGAACACGAAGTTCGCGACCGCGCTGAGTACCGCGAAGAAGGCGCCGACATAGCGGGCCCAGGCCATGCCAAGGAACACGCACATTCCTGTGGCGAACATCAAGACCCCGAGTCCCAGCTCGAGCCAGCCCCAGCCGATGGGGTTGAACCTGAACACATAGGCCGGCGCCGTCGTGATCACGGCGCTGTGGGTCAACGCGACGATCGCGATCGCGACCATCCAGAGCCCGCCGAGCAGCATCAGCGTGCCGGCGGCCGCGGTGAAGCCGATCACGGCGCCGCGGGTAACGCCGGTCGCGTGTCTGGCGCCCGGCGGGTATTCACGTGCGGTCGGCCGGTAGCCCCTCTCCCTCTCCTGCGCCTGGCCGGGTACCTGCCCTTGAGCTTGACCTTGGGTTTGTCCCATTGTCGAGCCCGACGTGCCGGCTTGCCGTTCTGGTGAACTGCTCATGTCAAGCCGCCCCCTTCTCTCGCTAGCCGCGAGCCGCTGGCTCGCGGCCCTGGCACCGCAGGCGCCTTCTCGCTTTCCCCCTGGCGGCCAGCGAGTGCTTGATCCCGTTGAGTCCCATACCCGATCCGGTCCTGGCGAACGCACATTTGACCGCTGCTAACCTGCCGTTATTCGCCGCTGGTGCGGAGCCGCAACCCGAGCACCGCCGCGAGTGCACCGTAGAGGATCAGCCAGATGCCGATCACGACTACGAGTACGGTGATCGAGATGGCCGGCCAGAACAAGACGATGATCCCAGCGCACAGGCTGAGCCCCCCGGTGAGCATCGTGAAGCCTCGGCCAGGAAACCGGCCGATGAACAGGCTGACCGCGATGTCGGCGACGCCGTGGATCACCCAGAACAGGCCGACGATGATCGCGAGCGCGGTGATCGTGAAGTGGTAGTGCCTGATGCAGTACAGGCCGAGAACGGTGGCGAGCAGGCCGATCACCACGCTGACCAGGCGCTTACCGCCGCTGGCCTCGTGGGAGGTGAAGCCGTCCATCAGGCCAAGCACGCCCGCCACGATTAGCGCGATGCCGATCAGCACGGCGACGACCGTGAGGGTCTGCTTCGGCCAGGCAAGCAAGATCACGCCGACCGCGATGCTGGCGATCCCGGCCGCGATGAAAGCTGGCCAGGCGGCCGAGGCGAGCCCTGGACCGACCCGCGACAGCTCGCCTTCGGCCAGTTGGTCCTGGCGCGGTGGACGGGAACTGGTCATGCCGCCATAGTGGGGTGGCTCCAGCGCGAAGATCACCACCCGCGACGGGTGAATGTCGGCGCATGATCCAGCCGGCCGACCACTAGACTTGGCGGCCAAAGCATTCAGTGCCGAGTAATCAGCGCCGGGTAGTAGCAGCCGGAAAGCCAAGGAGTGACAACGTCGTGAAGACCGACGTCGAGGAGCTGAGCCCAACCCGCGTGCGGCTCACCGTTGAGGTGCCGTTCGATGAGCTCAAATCAGACCTGGACCATGCCTACCGCGAGTTCGGGCGCCAGGTCAGGATTCCGGGCTTCCGGCCAGGCCACGTGCCACGCCAGATACTGGACCAGAGGATCGGACGCGGTGCCGTGCTCGATCACGCGATCAACGAGGCGATGCCTGATCTCCTTGCCAAGGCGGTACGCGAGGCCCAGGTGGTCGCGCTAGGCCAGCCTGAGGTGGAGATCACCAAGCGGGACGATGGCACCGAAATCGCCTTTACCGCCGAAGTCGACGTGCGCCCCAGCTTTGAGATCCCCGACGTCGACCAGCTTCGCGTCGTCGTCGACGATGCCGACGTGAGCCCAGATCAGGTCGAGGAGTACCTGCGTGCTCTGCGAGAACGGTTCGCGTCGCTGCGGTCGGTTGACCGGCCGGTGCAAGATGGCGACTACGTCTCGATCGACCTTGCCGCCCAGATCGACGGCGAGGACGTCGATGACGCGCAGGCAACGGGCATCTCCTACGAGGTAGGCAGCGGCACCATACTCGACGGCCTTGACCAGGCCCTGATCGGGATGGCAGCGGAGGCGACGAGCACCTTCGCCTCGGAGTTGGCCGGCGGCGAGCAGGCGGGCAGCCTCGCCGACGTCACGGTCACCGTGCGCAGCGTCAAGGTCAAGGACCTGCCAGACCTCGATGACGACTTCGCCCAGTCGGCGAGCGAGTACAACACGGTCGGAGAGCTCCGCTCCAACACGCGCAAGCAGATGGAGGCGATGCGTCGGGTCGGGCAGGTGGGCCAGGCGCGGGACAGGGCGATCGAGGCGTTGCTCGATCAGATCGACATACCGCTGCCAGAGTCGATCGTTGACCATGAGATCGAGCACAGGCACGAATCGCTGACCATCGAGCTCGATCGTGCGGGCCTGACCATGGAGAGCTTCCTGGCCAGCCGAGACCTCACCCCGGCTGACCTTGACAAGGAGATCGCCGACGAGGTGCGGCGCTCGGTCAAGGCCAGGTTCATTCTCGACAAGTTCGCCGACGACGAAGAGCTAGAGCCCGAGCAGGACGAGATCGCGCAGTACGTCACCCAGCTCGCCTATCAGCAGGGCATGTCGCCGGACGACCTCGCCCGCCAGCTCGCCAGCTCCGGTCAGCTCCCAGCGGTGATCTCCGACCTGGTGAGGACAAAGGCCGCCGATCTGCTGGCCCACCGGGTCAAGGTCACCGACGAGTCAGGCCGCAACGTCGACATCAGCGCCAGAGCACCTGACGCCGAAGACGAGGACGCGACGCAGGCCGATGAGGCAGCCGAGACGGCCGACACGGCCGACACCGCCGACTCAGGCGAGTCGGCTGAGCAGGCCGCGCCGGAAAGCGAGCAGACCGGCCGGGGCAGGCGAGGCCGGCGCGCCGCGAAGTAGCACCCGCACAGGACGCTCGCACGCCAGGAGGCGATCTGGCGTGCGCCTTCAGCGGACGCTGGCGTGCGCCTACAGCGAACAACTGCCTCATTGGCCACGGGCCGGCTGCGCCCACAGCGAACAGGCAGTAGCGGTGGACGCCCGCACCTGTCCGGCGAGTTAGGGTCGCTTTCATAACAGTCAGCTAATCGTTGGGGCGATGGCAGCGCGGAATTCGCGTTGCCTGATCGCATTGAGGGAGGGCACCGTGACCATGCCGGGTGAAGATCAGCTACCAGCCCGGATACTCGCGCGGGCCACGGAAGCCCCGCTGCTTCCGATGGGCGACGCGCTCTTCCAGCGGTTGCTGCGGCACCGGATCATCTTCCTTGGCCAGCAGGTCGATGACGAGCTCGCGAACCGGATCTGCGCTGAGCTCGTGCTGCTGGCCGCCGAGGACCCCAAGCGCGACATCAGCATCTACATCAACTCGCCGGGCGGCTCGGTCAGCGCGGGCCTCGCGATCTACGACATGATGCAGTACGTCCCGAACGATATCGCCACCTACGCGATGGGGATGGCCGCGTCGATGGGGCAGTTCCTGCTCTGCGCCGGAGCCGCGGGCAAGCGTTACGCGATGCCGCACGCTCAGGTCATGCTGCACCAGCCGCACGGCGGCATCGGCGGTACCGCATCGGACATCAGGATCCAGGCTGAGCAGATCCTGTACGTCAAGCGGATCCTGGCCGAGCGCACGGCCATGCACACCGGGCAGAGCGTCGAGCAGGTGGAGAAGGACTCGGACCGGGACCGGTGGTTCACCGCCGACCAGGCCAAAGAGTACGGGTTCATCGACCACGTGGTGCGCAGCGCCGACGAGGTCCCATCGGAGGGTGCGGTCTCATGAACATCGTAGAAGCCAGGTACGTGCTGCCGTCTTTCGTCGAGCGGACGCCGTACGGGATCAAGGAGATGAACCCGTACAACAAGCTGTTCGAGGAGCGGATCATCTTCCTCGGCGTGCAGATCGACGACGCGTCAGCGAACGACGTGATGGCTCAGCTGATCACCCTGGAGTCGATCGACCCTGACCGGGACATCCTGATGTACATCAACAGCCCTGGCGGGTCAATGACGTCGATGATGGCGATCTACGACACCATGCAGTACGTCAAGCCCGACATCCAGACGTTCTGCCTCGGCCAGGCAGCCTCGGCGGCGGCTGTGCTGCTGGCGGCGGGAACCAAGGGCAAGCGGATGGCGCTGCCGAACTCCAGGATCCTCATCCACCAGCCCGCCATCGAGAGCGGCTACGGACAGTCCAGTGACCTGGAGATCCAGGCCAAGGAAATCCAGCGGATGCGCGAGGCTATGGAGCAGGTGCTCGCCAGGCACACTGGCAGGGACGAGGCGGAGATCCGCCACGACATCGAGCGCGACAAGTTCCTGACCTCTCATGAAGCTAAGGAGTACGGGCTGGTAGATGACGTACTGACCATGCTCAAGCGGCAGCCCGATGTAGTGTCTACCTAAGCGCGCGGCACAATGATGTGTCGCGAAGGTAGTGGTGGCCGCCAGGAAGCGACTACGGTTTGAGACAAGGCACCGTCTAGGTCCCCTCGGGTTGTGTAGGGAGTAATGCAGTGGCACGCATTGGCGATGGCGCTGACCTGCTGAAGTGCTCGTTCTGCGGCAAGAGCCAGAAGCAGGTCAAGAAACTCATAGCCGGGCCTGGCGTGTATATCTGCGACGAATGCATTGATCTGTGCAACGAGATCATAGAAGAGGAACTTGTCGAGCGATCCGAGGTCAAGTGGGACAGCCTGCCCAAGCCGCGCGAGATCTATGAGTTCCTCGACTCCTACGTGATCGGCCAGGAGAAGGCCAAGAAGGGCCTGTCGGTTGCCGTCTACAACCACTACAAGCGCATCCAGTCCGGCGGTGAACGAGTCACCGAGGATGGCGTCGAACTGGCCAAGTCGAACATCCTGCTACTCGGGCCGACCGGGTCAGGCAAGACGCTGCTCGCCCAGACCCTCGCCAGGCTGCTGAACGTGCCATTCGCTATCGCCGACGCCACCGCTTTGACCGAGGCAGGCTACGTCGGCGAAGACGTCGAGAACATACTGCTCAAGCTCATCCAGGCGGCCGACTACGACGTCAAGAAGGCCGAGACCGGGATCATCTACATCGACGAGATCGACAAGATCGCGCGCAAGAGCGAGAACCCGTCGATCACCAGGGATGTCTCAGGCGAAGGCGTCCAGCAGGCCCTGCTCAAGATATTGGAAGGTACGACGGCTTCGGTACCGCCGCAGGGCGGCCGCAAGCACCCGCACCAGGAGTTCATCCAGATCGACACCACCAACGTGCTGTTCATCTGCGGCGGAGCGTTCGCCGGGCTCGAGAAAATCATCGAGCAACGGGTCGGCCGCAGCGGCATGGGCTTCGGCGCGGTGCTCAGGGTCAAGACGGACCGCACCACATCCGACCAGTTCGCCGAAGTAATGCCGGAAGACCTGCTCAAGTTCGGCATGATCCCCGAGTTCGTCGGCCGCCTCCCGGTCATCACCAGCGTGCACAACCTGGACCGCGAGGCTCTCATCAGGATCCTGACTGAGCCGAAGAACGCGCTGGTACGGCAGTACCGCAGGCTGTTCGAGCTTGACGGCGTCGATCTCGAGTTCACGGACGACGCCCTCGAAGCGGTCGCCGATCAGGCCATACTGCGCGGCACGGGCGCGCGTGGCCTGCGCGCGATACTTGAGGAAGTCCTGTTGTCAGTGATGTACGAGGTGCCGAGCAGGAAAGACGTCGAGCGGGTCGTGATCACCGCTGAGGCCGTGCTAGAGAACGTGAACCCGACGCTGGTGCCGCGCGACGTGGCGAGGCGTACGCCGCGGGAGAAGTCCGCCTGACCTCACCGGCCCCGCCATCAACCTGGTTGCAGATCCGCTCGCATTAGCGGCATGAGGGTGGCGAGTTCGTTCCCCCTGGTATCTGCTGTCGGTGACATCAACGCGCCGATCGTATTCGGGGTCGCCCATGCGCACAGCGATACGCTCGTGGCGCCGAACCGCGCAATGGCGCAGCGCGCGCTGCCGCCGAACGGTCCTGTCGCAACCGGCCAGAACGAGTCGGGCGCGGACGTCCCGGTCAGCGCGGTCATCATCCGGCTGATCGTGGCGCCGGGAGGGCCAAGGGTGGTGGCCGAGTTCTGGCCCAGGTACATCACCCAGGCTGGTTCGCCGGTGGCCGGGTCTACGGCGCCAGGCTCGCGGTAAAGCGCGGCCGGCTGACCGGCTTGGCTGCCGGCCACGGCAGCGAATCGGCTCGTGAACTCGGCAATCAGCGCGTGTATCGCCGCGTTGTGCAACGGGAGCTCGTGCCTGGGCATCCCGCCAGCCATCTCGGGCGCGGGGACAGCGAGCGGTACCGAGGCGGCGGGCGCGCCGGTTGCCCCGCTCAGGCCGGCCCCGACGAGGACGACGATCGCGCTGGTCAAGGCGAGTCCGGCCACGATCAGCAGCGCGAGCAGCGGCCCGGCGACCCGGTACCGCAGCCACCGGCTAGCCGCGAGCTGCCTGGTGCGCGGCGACCTGGTCAGATGCGGCGGCTTGGCGTCGAGGTAGCTGGATGGGCCAGTCGCTTCCGCGCGGGGGTGAGGCGCGTCCTGCGCCCCGTCTTCGTGCTCGGTGTGGAGTTCAAGCAGGGAACCGCCGCGCGTCGGTGAAATCTTGGCCAGGCGGCGCCTGCCGCGCTTCCGGCTCCGGCCGACGGTCCATGGCCCTGCCAATGGATCGATCACCTCAACCTTCGACGGGTCGGCCAACGCCGGCGTGGACAAGGGTGGACCAGGACGCCCAGCCGAACTGACTATACGGGGCGAACTCGTACCGTCTGGCAGAGGCTAGGACGGCTTTACCGTTTATTGACGGTCCTGACGCGGGCTTTGCCGCACTGACGCTGGCGGTGACTTGCGTAGACTCTGCTGACGTGACAACCGCTGACCAGACGGATACCCAGGCGCCGGCCGGCGCGCTAGCACCGCAGTATGTGCCCGGTGACGTCGAGACCCGCAGGTACCAGGGCTGGGTGGATGCCGGCTACTTCACGGCCGACGCTAGCTCGCCCGCTCCGTCGTACACGATCATGATCCCGCCGCCGAACGTGACCGGCTCGCTGCACATCGGTCATGCGCTCGACCACACCCTGATCGACGCGCTGATCAGGCGCAGGCGGATGCAGGGATACAACACGCTCTGGCTGCCAGGCACCGATCACGCCGGCATCGCGACCCAGAACGTCGTCGAACGTGAGCTTGCCAAGGACGGCCTGTCCCGCCACGACCTCGGCCGTGAGGCGTTCGTCGAGCGGGTCTGGCGGTGGAAGGCCGAATACGGCGGCAAGATCCTCGGCCAGATGCGCCGTCTCGGTGACAGCGTTGACTGGAGCCGCGAGCGGTTCACCATGGACGAGGGACTGAGCCGGGCGGTCCAGACGATCTTCAAGCGGCTGTTCGACGACGGGCTGATCTACCGGGCGCAGCGCATCATCAACTGGTGCCCGCGTTGCATGACCGCGCTGTCCGACATCGAGGTCGACCACTTCGACGACGACGGCGAGCTGGTCAGCATCAGGTACGGCGACGGCGACGGCTCCGTCGTCGTGGCGACCACCAGGGTCGAGACCATGCTCGGCGACACCGCAGTGGCCGTGCACCCGGACGACCCCAGGTACGCAAGCCTGGTCGGCAAGACCGTCGAACTGCCGCTTACCGGCCGCCACATCCCGATCGTGGCCGATCCGCACGTCGACCCCGAGTTCGGCAGCGGCGCGGTCAAGGTCACCCCGGCGCACGATCCCGATGACTTCGAGATCGGCCGACGCCACGACCTGCCCAGCTTGACCGTCATGGACGAACGCGGCGTGATCACCGCCCCTGGCCCGTTCGAAGGCCTTGACCGCTTCGAGGCGAGACCGGCAGTGCTTACGGCGCTAAGGGCGGAAGGTCGCGTAATTGCGGAAAAAAGGCCCTACGTGCATGCCGTCGGCCATTGCGGTCGTTGCGGCACGACAGTCGAGCCCAGGCTGTCGCTGCAGTGGTTCGTCAAGGTCGGCCCGCTAGCCAAGGCGGCCGGCGATGCCGTCAGGGATGGGCGGGTGCGGATCTACCCCGCTCAGCTCGCCGCTCGGTATTTCGACTGGGTCGATGACATGCACGACTGGTGCATCAGCCGGCAGCTCTGGTGGGGGCACAGGATCCCGGTGTGGTACTCGCCAAGCGGCGAGGTGCGGTGCGTTGGTCCTGATGAAGAGGTTCCGAACGATGAGCAGGGCTGGGTACAGGATGCCGACGTGCTCGACACCTGGTTCTCGTCCGCGCTCTGGCCCTTCTCCACGCTGGGCTGGCCGGACGACACCGCCGACCTGCGGACGTTCTACCCGACGAGCGTGCTGGTCACCGGCTACGACATCCTGTTCTTCTGGGTCGCGCGGATGATGCTATTCGGCTTGTACGCCATGGCCGGCGTCGGCCCTGATGAGTCGGTGCCGTTCAGGAAGGTCTCGCTGCACGGCCTGGTGCGGGACGCCCACGGCAAGAAGATGTCCAAATCGCGCGGCAACACCGTTGACCCGCTCGACTGGATCTCCCGGTTCGGGGCTGACGCGACCAGGTTCACTCTCGCCAGGGGCGCGAGCCCGGGCGGTGACGTCGCGCTGAGCGAAGAATGGGTCATCGGCGCCAGGAACTTCTGCAACAAGCTATGGAACGCGGTCAGGTTCGCGCTGATAAACGGGGCCGAATCAGGCGGTGTGCCTGACGTCGGCTCGCTGTCCGTACCTGATCGGTGGATCTTGTCCCGGCTCGGTGCCGTGATCAGTCAGGCCGACGCGCTGTTTGAGGAGTTCGAGTTCGCTAAGGTCAGCGACCTGCTCTACCACTTCGCCTGGGACGAGGTCTGCGACTGGTACCTGGAGCTGGCCAAGGTCGCGCTGAACGGTGAGGACCAGGCTGCCGCGCTCGCGACCCGCCGGGTGCTCGGGCACGTGCTCGATCAGCTGCTCAGGCTGATCCACCCGCTGATGCCGTTCGTCACCGAGGAGCTGTGGACCGCGCTGACCGGTGGCGAGTCCGTGATGATCGCGAACTGGCCGAGCGGCCTTGAGAGTGCGGACGCGGTCGCCGAGGCTGAGATCGAGTCGCTGATGCGGCTGGTCACTGCCGTGCGCAGGTTCCGAGCCGACCAGGGCCTGCGGCCGACGCAGTCTGTGCCTGCCATCTTGTCCGGCATCGAACTCACGCCCCTGGCGATTCACGAGCGGTCGATCCGCTCGCTGCTGCGATTGACCGGCGCGGGAGATTCTTTCCGCCCTAATGCGTCAGTAGAAGCAGAAGGCATCACCGTCGAGCTCGACACCTCGTCGGGCATCGATGTCGCCGCGGAGAGGCGCCGGCTTGAGAAGGATCTCGCGACGGCCGTCGCCGACGCCGAGATCTCCGAGCGCAAGCTGGCCAACCCAGCCTTCGTCGACAAGGCGCCCGCCGCGGTGGTGGCCAAGAGCCGCGACCGCCTCGCCGCCGCGAAAGCGGATATCGCCCGGCTCGAAGAACGAATCGCGACCCTGTCATGAGCGATGAACTCGCGGCGGTTGAGCGGCAGATTTTCGCTCGGCGCCCCGAGCACTCGATCGATCCATCGCTGATGCGGATCATCGCGCTGACCAGCCTGCTCGGCGACCCGCAGCGCGCTTACCCGGTCGTGCACGTCACCGGGACCAACGGGAAGACGTCGACCGCGCGGATGACCGAGACGCTGCTGCGGGCTCGCGGGCTTCGCACCGGGCTGTTCACCAGCCCGCATCTGACCTCGGTCAGGGAGCGGATCTGCGTGGACGGGCAGCCGCTCAGTCCCGAGCGCTTCATCGAGGTGTACCGGGAGATCGAGCCGTACCTGCGGCTGGTCGACGCACAGCAGCCGGTCAAGCTATCGTTTTTTGAGGTTCTGACCGGAATGGCGTTCGCCGCATTCGCCGACGCGCCAGTGGACGTCGCGGTCATTGAAGTTGGCATGGGCGGCAGCTGGGACAGCACCAATGTCGCCGATGGCGTCGTCGCTGCCATCACGCCGATTTCCATCGACCACGTTGAATACCTCGGCAATACGGTGGCGGCGATTGCCACCGACAAGGCCGGAATCATCAAGCCGGGAGCGGTCGCCGTACTCGGCCAGCAACCCGTCGACGCGGCCGCCGAATTGATGAGGCGGGCGGTCAAGGTCGGCGCGTCCGTTGCCAGAGAAGGCATTGAGTTCGGCGTGCTGAGCAGAGAGCTCGCGGTCGGCGGGCAGCGGCTGGCGATCAGGGGATTGCTCGGCGAATACCACGACCTGTTCCTGCCGCTGTTTGGTGTCCATCAGGCAGGCAACGCGGCCTGCGCGCTGGCGGCGGTTGAGGCGTTCTCCGGTGCCGCCGGGTCGCTCAGCCTCATGCCAGCCGAGGCGAACGGCGAGACGGCGTCAGTTCAAGGTGCTGGCTCGCACGACGGCCGGCTCGACGATGACCTGGTCAGAACCGC